>JALYZV010000015.1 GCA_030948685.1 Vulcanimicrobiota bacterium
CTACAAGACGGTCGCGACCGCGCAGCTCGACTCCGCGGACAATGCCCAAAGCGTCTCGCTCACGCCTCGGGATCCTGGGCCGTACCGCATTCGCGCGAACTTCACCGATGCAAAAGACGATGCAACCGCCACCGACACCCAAGTCTGGGTGACTGGACCCGGTGAAGTGGATTGGGGCGCATTCAATCGCGACGTCCTCCAGGTCAAGCTCGATAAAACAAGCTACAAGGTGGGCGACATGGCGACAGCGCTCATTCAGTCGCCGTACCCGCGGGCCGAGCTTTATTTCGCTGTCGTGCGTAACAACGTGCTCTACCACACCATCACGACCACCAGCGGTGGTGCGCCGCAGATCCACTTCCGGGTCACGGCCGGCATGCTTCCAAATGCCGCCGTCCAAGCCGTGCTCGTCCGTCAAGGAAAGCCGCTGCGCCAACTGCAGGCGGGTTCGCTCGATAGCTTGGCTCGCACGGGCTTCGCTCCGTTTACGATCAACCTCGACGACAAGTATCTCAAAGTAACGCTTGCGCCGATACGCGCCTCGCTCGAGCCCGGCGAGCAGCAGACAGTGCGGCTACAGGTTCGCGATCGGTACGGCAGACCGACGCGCGCCGAGGCAGCAGTCATGGTGGCCAATGAGACGGTGCTGCAGCTCACGGACTACCGGCCACCAGATCTCGTGCCGATCGTGTATGCGCCGCAGACGATTTCCACTGCGTTCGCCGACAATAGGCCCGACGTCGTGCTGCAGCAGATTCCTTCGCCGCTGCAAAAAGGCTGGGGTTACGGGGGCGGCTTCATGCAAGGTGCGGCGGGAACACGGACGCGCACCAACTTCCAGCCGCTGGCCTATTACAACGGATCCTTGCTTACCGACGCAAACGGCAACGCCCAATTTACATTCAAGACACCCGACGATCTGACAACCTGGCGAGTAATGGCAGTCGCCGTGGCTGCAAGCGACAGCGCGACCGGCAACGGCTTCCGCTTCGGCAACAGCGATAAGACCTTTATTGTCTCCAAGCCGCTGGTCACAAACCCGTTGCTGCCGCAATTTGCGCGTCCAGGCGACAAGATGCAGGCTGGCCTGACAGCACTCAATCTTACCGGACAGCAAGGAGCGCTCACGATCTCCGGGTCGCTGACGGGTCCTTTGGCATTCGAACAAAATGGAGGCACAGCCGGATCAACCACGTTCTCTGGTTCCTTGGGCACGCAAACACAGGCCTATCGGTTCCCCATGATCGCGACCGGTGCAGGAACTGGCCGTGTCACATTCCGCAGCGTGCTGGGCCAGCGCAATGACGCGTTCGAAGTGCCGCTCGAGGTGCGCACGCCGCTTTCGGTCATGGAACAGATCATCGAGTCCGGTGTCGCTGCAAACTCGGTCACGATCCCGATCAACGTCAATCCCACGGTCCAAAACGACAGCGGCGGACTCGAGCTTGATCTTGCAAGCACGCTGTTGCCGGAGCTCGTCGTGCCGGCAATGAAGAACGTCAGCGAAAACGACCTGCCATTTGTCGAACCCGCGGCAAGCCGGCTGATCGCAAGCGCCGATCTCAAAATACTCGCCGATCGCTACGGCCACCCGCTCAAGGGATTCAATCCGGCAGCCAGCGCGGCCAGCGCACTCGCGCAGTTGCATAAGCTGCAGCAAGCCGACGGTGGGTTCGCTTGGATTCCGCTATTTCATAAATCCGACGTCTTCATCACACCCTACGCAGCGCAGGCGCTTGGGGCGGCGACCGCCGCGGGCATTGGGGTCGATCCGGTTATGATCGCGCGTGCGAAGACCTATTTGAAGAACAGTCTGGTGAACACTGACGCCTGTCTTGGGACGGAGCCGTGCACGAGCCGACTCCGCCTCGACATCCTGCTCGCGCTGGCCGATCTCGGCGAATTGCGCAACGACTATCTTTCGGACATCTACGATGCGCGCGACAAGTTCGATCTGCTCGGGCAGGTCGAGCTCGCCCGCTATCTGACGCGCTTTCCGGCGTGGCGGTCGCAAGCCGATGCAATGGCAGCCAAGCTCGAGCAAATCGTGTATGTCACAGGACGGTATGCGACCATCAACTATCCCGAGGAGTGGGGCTGGCTTGCTTCGCCTGCCGCGATGCGCGCTCAAGTACTGCGGCTCTACGTCGCCCGTAGGGCCAATCCGGAGCTCTTAGACCGGCTGGTCGCGAGCCTGCTTGCGTTGCGCCGCAACGGCAGTTGGCAGAACACGTACGAGAACGCCGAGGCACTCACGGCATTGATCGATTACGGCGCGCTCCAGCCGCGGCCGCCCCATTTCTCAGCCACCGCAACGCTCGGCGAAAGGACGCTGCAATCGGTCGTCTTCAGCGGCTACACTGCGACCAGCAGCCAGCGCGGCGTGCCGATGGCGGCGCTGCCGCGCGGCAAGAACGATCTGACCCTGTCAAAATCTGGCCAGGGCCAGCTGCATTATCTCGTCGCCTTGCGCTACCGGCTGGCGGGCAACCAACCGGGCATTCTCAACGGTTTGCGCGTCACGCGCTCCATTCGGCCGGCGAACAAAGATGAAGTGCTGGCAAAGATGGGACTGAACGCGCCTAACGATCCGCTCACCTTGGGCCCTGGACAGATTTTTGACATTGGCTTAGAGATCATCGCCGATCATCCGGTGGATCACGTGGTCATTACCGACGAGCTGCCGGCGGGCCTCGAAGCGGTTGACACGACCTTTAAGACCTCGACGCCGTATTTTGCAGCGATGGGCGACAGCTGGGAGATCGACTATCAGACGATCTACAAGGATCGTGTCGTCGCATACGGGACCCGGCTCGAGGCCGGCGTTTACACGATGCATTACCTGGCGCGCTCGGTGACGCCGGGAACCTATCTGTGGCCCGGCGCGCAAGCACGCTTGCAATACGCGGCCGAAGAATTCGGGCGCAGCAGCACGTCCACGTTGATCATTTCGGAGAAGTAATGTTGAGGGCGACATTCTTCGCGGCGAAGGGCAGGGATTAACGGGGCATCGAATTGTCGTGATATCGGGAGAGTGACCGAAGAATACGTGCCTACGCCGACTGAGATTTGGGATTTTCTCGTAGGTCTGAAAGAGACGACTGAGTCAGGCTTCCTCCGTATGGAAGGACGGCTCACCCGGGTGGACGAGCGACTCGATCGCGTGGAGGCGCGGCTCGACCGGGTAGAGGGGCGCCTCGACCAGATGGACGAGCGGCTCGACCGCATGGATGGGCGGCTCGACCGCATGGATGGGAGGCTGGACCGGATGGAGAGGCAGCTCGTACGGATCGACGATCGCCTATCGGGCCTGGAAGACGTCAGTATCCGCCCCCGCCTCGACGACCACGAACAACGGATTACGAAGCTCGAACAGCGGCAAACGTAAGCGTCTAGATGTGACAGGTCGGCTCGATGCCTTGCTTCTCGAAATAGCGCTGGTGGTATTCTTCAGCGGGATAAAACGTTTCGGCCGGCACGACTTGGGTCACGATCGGCCGCTTGAAGCGTCCTGAAGCAGTCAGCTTCGCGATCGACGCCTTCGCCGCAGCTTCTTGCTCGGGCGAGTGGATGAAGATCGCCGATCGATACTGGGTGCCGGTATCGGGGCCTTGGCGGTTGAGCGTTGTCGGGTCGTGCATGTCCCAGAATGCATCGAGCAGACGCTCGTAAGAGACGATCTTCGGATCGAACGTCACCTGCGCAACTTCGGCGTGCCCAGTCCTATCGGTGCAGACGTCCTTGTAGGTTGGGTTCTTGAGGGAGCCGCCCGCGTAGCCGACCTTGACGTCGGTGACCCCTGGTATTTGCCGGAATGCCGACTCGACGCCCCAAAAGCAGCCCGCTCCGAATGTTGCTTGTTCCATGATTTCTCCGTTCTTTGGCTAGAGGCCCAGCTCCGGCGCGTTATCGCTCAACGCCTGAATGACAAAGGCAATATGCTCGTCCAGCGGTACGCCGAACTCCTCCGCCGCTTGGTGTATTTCGTCGCGATTGATGTTTGCCGCAAAGCTTTTATCTTTTAACTTTTTCCTGACTGATTGCACTGGGACATCGCGAATTGACTTGGATGGGCGCACGTAGGCCACGGCCGTGAGGAAGCCGCATAGCTCGTCACAAGCGAAGAGAGCCTTCGCCATCGTCGTGTCGCGCGGCACGTTCAGGTAGGTTGCGTGCCCGCGGATAGCCCGGACGATGTCCTGCGGATAACCAAGCGCTTCGAGCGTACGGCAGCCAAGCTCGGGATGCGCTTCCGCAGTTGGGTGAATCTCCCAATCGAAGTC
>JALYZV010000026.1 GCA_030948685.1 Vulcanimicrobiota bacterium
ATGCGATCATGGCGGGGAAGATCGACATGCAGACGGCTCGCGCACGATTTGAGACAATCGGTACAACCGTAGCTGACGAAGGCGCGGGTTTCGGTTAGGAATGGGTGGCAGCCCGCCCTGATTCAACCGGTAAACCACCCGAACGCCACCCGTTGAAGCCGTCAGGGATATTTGTCACATCTTTGAAACCCAGTGCGCACAGCACGCTTGCGGCAGCCACCGATCGGTCGCCGCCCGCGCAGATGACCATCAGCGGCCGGTTTTTGGGAACCTCGTTTATCTTCGCGATGAGGCCGCCCGCGCTGATATGCACGGAACGCGGAATATGGGCCTCGGCGAATTCGCCGCGCTGACGAACGTCGAGTACCAGCGCCTCATCCGACGACCAGCGGCGCTGGGCTTCACCCAGATCAAGACGCGGCAGTGAGGTGGTGGGCAGACCCGCCTTCTCTAGGTCAGTGATGTATCCAGCGACGTTATCGAGACCGACGCGAACGAGTTTGCGAACGAGCTCGTTGACTCGCGCTGGCTCGGCCATCAGCACGATTGGGCGCTCGGGTGAAACAAACCACGCGCAACGCGTCGAAAAGGATGGACTGTCGGGAACGTTCAGTGCGCCCTCGAGGTGGAGATTCGAGAAGTCGCCGCGAGCGCGCGTATCAACGATGACTGCACCGCGTCCAAGCGCGCTCGTGAGCGCCGCCGCATCGAGCCGCGGCGCTTCCGGCAAACGCCCGAGCAGCGGTGTGAAGCCACGATTGAGATGCTTCATGCGCGCAAAATATGTCGGCGCATCCGGCTGGCCATCGAGCAAGGCATTGACGAACCTCTCTTCATCGCCGGAAGCGGCGTACGTGCTCCACCACGAAAAACGACGCTCGTAGCCGAGCGTCGTGCTGGGCATGGCGCCAAGCGCCTTGCCACAGGCGGAGCCGGCTCCGTGTGCGGGCCAGATCTGGATGAAGTCAGGCAGGTCGTGCAGCGCACTCTGTAGGCTGGCGAACATGCTACGCGCACTGGCACGCGCCGTCCCCGCTGCGCCCAGTGTCTCCTCGAGCAGATCGGGCCGGCCCACATCACTCACGAAAAGAAAATCGCCGGACAGCAGCAGCATGGGCTGTGCTTTATCGTCCCCGTCGAAGATCTCAAAACAAATGTGTTCCGGTGTGTGGCCGGGCGTGTGGCGCACGCGGGCACGGATGGTGCCCACCTGGATCAGGTCCCCATCGCGCACGAGTTTGGTGCGCACGCCGTCCTGTGTCGGAAGATATCCAAGATCGGCGTCGCCGTGACCAGAGACATGCAGGGTGGCTGCGGTGGCGGCGGCGAGCTCTCGTCCGCCGGACAAGTAGTCCGCATGAATATGGGTTTCGGCAACCGCCGTGATGCGTAGGTCCTGGCTGGCAGCCAGACCGATATAGACGTCTATGTCGCGTCGCGGGTCGACGACAAGCGCCTCACCCGTGCTGTCGCAGCCGATCATGTATGAGGCCTGCGCCAGACCTTCATCATAGATCTGCCGGAAAAACATAGTATGGAAAAGTTACCGCTGTCGAGGCGCTCTCCTCTAGGAGTGACGCCACATGCGCCGAACAATGGTTGCCCGTTTCGGCACAGCGCCGACGGGCTTTAGCAGCATCGAAATCCCACCCCGTTTCACCGCAAGGAGCCCCATTATGGCCCGAGACTACGCTCATCCGGAAGTCCTCGTGACAACCGACTGGGCTCAACAGCATCTAAACGACGCCGGCCTGCGCTTCGTCGAAGTGGACGTCGATACGACGGCGTATGATCAAGGCCACATTCCCGGCGCAATCGGCTTCAACTGGCAGACCCAGCTCAATGACCCGGTCCGCCGTGACATCCCGACGAGCGACGAGCTCGAAGACCTGCTCTCAAAAAGCGGCATCGACAATAACACCACGGTCGTTCTCTACGGCGACAACAATAATTGGTTCGCCGCATTCGCCTTTTGGATCCTCAAGTACTATGGTCACGACAAAGTCTTGCTCATCGACGGCGGCCGTAAGAAATGGCTGGCGGAGAACAAGCCGCTCAGCAAAGACGCGCCAAGCTATCCGCGCTCTTCCTACCGTGTGGGTCAGGTGAATCCGGAGCTGCGCGCCAAGCGCGATCTCATCTTAGAAGCGGTCGAAGATAAATCGCATCATCTGGTCGACGTGCGCTCGACGCCCGAGTTCGTGGGCGAGATCATCGCGCCACCGGGTATGCCGGAAACGGCGCAGCGTGCCGGCCACATTCCCGGCGCAGTCAACGTTCCTTGGAGCCAAGCAGTGCGCGACGACGGCACCTTCAAATCGGCCGATGACCTTGCCAGCCTTTATGGCGGTAAGGGCGTCGACGACAAGAAAGAGATCATCGCGTATTGCCGCATCGGCGAGCGTTCGTCGCACACCTGGTTCGTGCTCAAATACTTGCTGGGATTCGACAGCGCCCGTAATTACGATGGTTCGTGGACTGAGTACGGCAACCTCATCGACGTTCCGATCGTCAACGAAACGAAGGTGCCGACTCCCGCGTAACGGAGCGGCGCTAGTCCTCTGTCTCGCGCAGGATGGCGCAGGCAGCGGTCGCATGTGCGCACAATCGGCCGGCGGAATCGGTCAATTTGGCCTCCGCTGTGCCGATTGTTTTTCCCACGTGAATGATCGTGGCTGCGCAGCGCAGCGCGCCGCTTTGAAGCGTGATCGGGCGGATAAAGCGGACGTGCAGATCGGTCGTCGCGCAGCTGCGGCCGGCGGGCAGCATCGAGGTCACGGCGCAGCCCAGTGCCGAGTCGAGCATCGTGCATGCCAAACCACCATGCGCCACGCCGCCAAGATTGTAGTGATACTCGGCCGCGGTTCCTTCGAACACCACACGTCCGGGCTCGACCTGGGTGAGCTTGATGCCGACGAGGATTGCCATCGGGGCGGACGGCACCTCCTCGTCCATCACCGCGCGCAGGCGCTCGATCCCGCTGCGCGTCTTGGCCGCATCGACGACGATCGATGGGTCCTGCCAGGTTACGGTACGAGTTCGATCGGGTGCGGTCACAACAGACTCCTCAATTACCGGCGGCGATCAAGCCGACCGCGACCAGCGCGCACACGACGCCGGCGAGTTGTAGCTTGCCGAGCTTTTCGTGCAGCACGATCCGCGCCAATATAACGGTGCTCGCCGGATAGAGCGAAGCCAGCACTGCGACGATCGCCAGCATCCCGTACCTCGTCGCGAGCAGGTAGAACGCGTTTGCGAGCATGTCGATGATTCCCGCCACGATGATCATCAGCCAGCCGGCGCGCTGCGGCACAAGCGAGCGCCTCGCACCTAACGCGACTGCGACTACCACGCTCATCGACGCGAAGCGCGAACACGCCAGCGGCCACAGTCCAGCGCTCGCGTGCGTGCGCGCGAGCAGCACGTAGAAGGCTCCCACCCCGACTCCCGAGAGGAGGGCCTCGATCAAGCCCGGCTGCAGCATCCAATTTCGAACGGCTGCGCTGCGGCCTTGCACCGCGCTCGAGCCGACCAAGCCGGGCGCAGCGTTCGACGCAGGCTCGCCCGGCATCTCAGTTGTCGAAACGAGGACAACGGCGAGCAGCGCCATAGCGACGCCGATCAGGGCTGGCAGCGAAGGCCGCTCGCGCATAAGCAGTCCCACCGCCAAAGGAATCAGCGCCGCAACTACGGCGGTGATGGGAGAAACAAGACTCATGCGACCGATCGCCAGCCCCCGGTAGAGCAGCGTGATGCCTGCTGCGCCGCCAAGTCCGGCCATAAGCCCCCAGATCAGATCGGCCTGCGTTGGTGTTGCCTTGGGGAGCAGCGGCAAAAGGAGCAACAGGACGACCAGACCCGACAGCTGTGAAATGACAACCACGGACAGCGTCGACGAACGCCGGCTTGCCAGCCCGCCGATGAAGTCGGCGGCGCCGTACGTGATGCCTGATAGCAGGCCCAAAAAGACGCCCACTAGGCCGCCGGGCTAGTGCTGATGCGCATGCGTTTGCGCATCGTGGCCCGACCTGTGGCCCCACCACACGAGCGCGAGCGCAAGCACGACGAAGACGATGTTTAAAACTGTCGTATAATTGAAACGAATCGTTTCGATCTGCATGAGAAAACCACCGGCGCGTTGCGGCACGGCGCCGAACGCGGCAAAGGCGAGCTCGACGAGCAGGCCGGCCACGACCATCGCCAGGTAGAAAACGCCGACCATGCGCAGCGCGAGGCGCCAGCCATAATATTTTCGGTAAATGTCGATCAGCGGCAAAACGATGAGGTCAGCATACAGAAACGAGATCACCCCGCCGAACGTGCTGCCGCCATTCCAGAGCACGGCAGCCAAGGGGACGTTGCCGATGGAGCACACGAAGCTCAGCACGGCGACGATCGGGCCGACCAGCGCGTTCTCAACGATGCGCCACGGCGCTGGTGCATTGGTGATGTAGAGATGCTGCCACCAACTGGCCGGAATTGCGACCGCCAGAAAGCCTGCGATCAGAAACCCGAGTAGCAGGTCGGTCTGCAACATCGACCAGTCCATCTCGAAAAAGTGCGCGACGTATTTCCAGCCGGTCGCCGAACGTAATTTTTCGAGCAGCGTGTTGCCCGGCGCGAGCATGTCTCCGTGATCGTGCTCGTGTTGCGAGCCTTGCGCGCTCTCGACGTGCGCTCGGCCTTCTTCAATCATGCGGCGCGGCAAGAGCAACCGCGCCAATATGACGAAGACCGCGATGAGCACAAAGCCGCCAACCCACTCGGCGACGACGAACGGCCAGCCCATGAGCTGCCAAAGCACGAGGCCCAGCTCGACGACGAGGTTCGTCGAAGCGAACATAAACACCATGGTGACGGTAAAATCGGCGCCGCGTTTGAAGAGCGACTTCGCCGTGGCGGCAGCTGCGTAGCTGCATGATGAGCTGGCAGCGCCCAGTCCAGTCGCAATTGCCAGCTCTTTGAGACCGACTCGTCCGAGCAACTTGCTCAATCCATCTTTTGGCACATAGGCTTGGATCATGGCGGAGAGCATAAAACCCAAGAGCAATGACCACAGCACTTGCCACGACATCGCAAACGCGGCGAACAACCAGTGCCAGACAAAAGTCAACAACGGCACAACGAGCTTACTTCACCTTTCTCAAGCGCCGCAGATCGCCATCGCGCGTCGTAAAGCCAATGCTGTCGAAATATTCCATCAGCGGCAGCGCGTACTTACGCGATGTCCCCAGCACATCCCGCAGCTGGGCCATGGTCGCATGGCCGTCATTACCGATGAGCGCGCCGATTGCAGACTGAGCCTTCTCGATCTGCGAACGGCGGTATACATCGTCGCCCACGCGCACAAATGCGCCGACCGCAAGCAGCGACTCGAGCGCCTCCGATAGATCCGCCGATCGGGCCGCTGCTGCCCGCACGATCGCGTCATAGGAATGGGGCAGGTAGGGCGCATCGTTTGCGACCGCAACGTTTTGTTCAAAGAACGCCTTTTGGGTCTTGCTGAGTGCCGGTGAAAAGCCGGGCGCGTGCCACGCGCCGGCGCGCACGGCGACACGACCGTCGTCCTCCCAAACGCTCAGCAGCCGCAGCGTGAGTGTCTCAGGAATATCCAAAACCGTTGCCGCTTCGCGTACGCTCATGCCCAACCGCCACGGACGCTGCGCCTGACGCTCCTCCATCGCGACCGACAAACGAGCGTAGGCAGCATCCAA
>JALYZV010000033.1 GCA_030948685.1 Vulcanimicrobiota bacterium
ACGACTTTGAATCGTTCCTCACCGCCTTCATTCAGGTGGTCAAAACTTTGCGCACGCCGCAAGACTTAGCTGAGATCAGCGCTGACTACTTAGAGAAGAGCGCTCAGGAGGGTGTGCGCCACGTTGAGTTTCTATTCTCACCGGCGACACTGCGACATTTCTTCCCTGACATCAACCTTAGCGCGATCGTGGCTGCTATCCACGCTGAGTGTCTGCGAGCTCGTGCCGAGCATAACGTGTCGAGCGTGATGATATTCGACATCGTTCGCAACCTCGGTGAACAAGCCGCCTTGGCAGACCTTGACCTTGCTGTTCGTAGCAAAGGCTATGGCGTCGTCGGCGTGGGTCTCGGCGGTGATGAGCGCAGATTCCCGGCCCGCGACTTTTCCAGCGTGTTCGACCAAGCAAAACGCTTGGGGTTGCGCCGGACAGCTCACGCCGGTGAGGCGGACGGCAGCCAAAGCATCGTCGATGCGATAACGATCCTGCACGCCGAGCGTCTCGGCCATGCCGTGGCAGCAGCGGGAGAAGAAGATGTTCTCAAGCTGATACGTGAACGCGCCGTGACGGTTGACGCTTGTCTAACGAGCAATGCCGTGACGCGCGCCTGGAACGGTAAAGGCGCACACCCGCTCGTCGAGTTCCTCAAGGCAGGCATCAGCGTGACGCTCAACAGCGACGACCCGGCATTTTTTCGGGCGTCACTGCTGGATGAGTATAGCCTTGCAGCCGAACAAGGCCTAGGGAGAACCGACCTCGCCCAACTTGCCCGAAACAGCTTCCAGTCGTCGTTTGCAAGCGACAAAGAAAAACGCACCTGGCTGCGAGAGCTCGATGCGTATATGGAAACTGCGCGCGGCTAAATGTGCCGCGACTACCTGACGATTAGCTCGGCGACCCCGGAAGGACTTTGTAGGCGGCGACCTTGCCGTCGGGATCGAGCCGCATTTGGACCGTCATATCGCCCCTGTCAAACTTCGCGTCGAACACGTAGCGATGAGCGGGCAAGTCAGTCGCGGTTTCGGTGAGTCCTTGGAAGTTGCCCATCTTGTGCATCGTGTCCGACAGCACGCCCAGGCTCGCGCGCGTAACTTGCGGAGCGAGCGCGCTGTCGAAATTTGACGTCACCCCGGCCATGTCGTTATTGTAGACCGCCCGCGTCACGGTGTCGGCGATCTTCTGCTCACTGCCCGCATTGCTGCAGGCGGCGAGAGCAAAAGCGGCTGCTACCGTGGCGGCGAGTACGTATCGTCTCATGTATCCTCCGTCAATGTCCTAGAATGTGCCCCATCCATAAGCAAGCATCTGCGCCGAATGATTCAAGACTGGTGCTGGGGCGGGCTTGCGCGCTGGTTTGACAGGCGCGGCCACCGGCTGCTGTTGCTGCTGCACTTGAATGCCCAGCTGCGCGAGCTGCTGGTTTTGCTGCTGCAATGCTAGCTTCTGCTGCTCGATCATCCTGTCTTTAACGGCAACCTCTCGCTTGAGTTCGCTCGTGACGGCGACTTGATTCTCGTAGGCCCTCACCTCGGACCGATACGCGGCTCGCGCGTCATCGCGTTGCGCTGCCGTAGCTGCCTGCTTTTGCGCATCCTCGGCATACTTTTGGTGAACTTTCTTGTTGTGGTTGATAATGATGAGGGTTCCCGCAGCCGCGCCGATACCCATCAGGATATTGCGCGTGCTTGCGGCGCCGTCTGCCAGTGCCCGCGGTGCGGGTGCTAGCGAAACGAGCAGTGCAGCGACCAATGAGGCCGCTAGCCAAACTTTTGTCTTCATAGAAATGCGTGATTACCTCCGCACTAACTCAACGTTTCCCTTATCGCCCAGGTTACGCATACCTAACCCTCGAGCCGCTTTCCGTCCCGCAAAGTGACCCGGATCATGAGTCGGAGCCTTATAACGCCGTGCTACATAACCAAAAGGCCGCGCCTCATGCTGAAGAACATACGAGCCTAACTATCGAATAAGGCAAGCCTAACTCAGCATCCGTAGAGGCTCGCCATGAACAATTCCGCTCTCAAGTTTCCAGTATCGCTCGCATCGCACGAACCGGAAGTCAGTCCCAACGTCGAGATGTACTTGAAATCCATCGTGCGGCTATACGACGGCGAGGAGCCAGTGTCGACGTCGGCCATCGCACAGGAACTTGCGATCTCGCCCGCCTCTGTCTCGTCGATGTTGAAGAAGCTCGATGCCGATGGTTACGTCGTCCACGAGGGAAGGCACGGCGTTATCCCGACAGCCGAGGGCGGGCGCATCGGCACGGTGACGTTGCGACGCCAGCGCCTGGCGGAGCGCCTGCTTGTCGATCACCTCGGTTTGTCGTGGGAAGTTGCCGGCATCGAAGCGTGCCGGCTGGAACATGCAATATCGCCGGCGGTTGAGGCGCAG
This sequence comes from Vulcanimicrobiota bacterium, assembly GCA_030948685.1. Taxonomy (GTDB): domain Bacteria; phylum Vulcanimicrobiota; class Vulcanimicrobiia; order Eremiobacterales; family Eremiobacteraceae; genus JAFANK01. Next base: position 2,395 of record JALYZV010000033.1, read on the forward strand.
CTGGCAAAGTTCCTGGACGACCCGCAAACGTGTCCCCACGGTCACCCGATTCCGCATGCCGATGGCACGTTGTGGCACCACCCGGATGCGGTTGACCTGATCGATTTGCCGCTCGACGTGCGGGCGCTCGTGCTCGAGGTCAAGCACGACATTCCAGAACTGTTAAAGTTTCTCGGCGAGATCGAATTGCGCCCCGGAGCGCACATCGTCATCAGGCATCGCGAACCTGCAGCCGGACTGCTGACCGTGGACGTCGACGGGCGAGAGCACACCATCAGCGCGCAGCTTGCGGGCGATATCCTTGTCCGTCAACCTGCCAGCCCGCCGTCGAAGACGAAAGTGCGGGGTGTGAAGTGATCGGTCGCTTGACAAACGTGATCGCCGCGATCGCGTGCATGACGATTACATGTGTCCTGAGCAACCACTCGCTGGCCGTCGCAACAACGGCGAGCCAATCGAGCAAAGCATACGAACAGTTCAGGTCGAGCGCCGAAGAACAGGCGAGCCGGTCCTTTGTGGCGCTGCCGCAGCTACCGCCGCTTCAGGCCGGCAAGGCAAAGACATTCTACATCTTTGCTGAGGTAAAGCCATGGGAAGTGGCACCTGGGATCGTCACGCAAGCCTGGACGTACAACGGCACGGTACCCGGTCCAACCATCCACGTGCGCCAAGGCGATCGCGTGCGCGTCGTTTTGTCCAACGACCTACCCGAGCCCACGACGATCCATTGGCACGGACTCACGGTTGATCCCGACATGGACGGTGTGCCCGGCATGAGCCAGAACGCCGTGCAACCCGGGCAGTCCTACATGTACGAATTCACGGCGCGCGATGCGGGCACGTACATCTATCACACCCACTACGACGACCTCAACCAACTCGACCGCGGGTTGTACGGCGCGGTCGTCGTTGACGAAGCAAAGCCGGCGACCCATTACGATCGCGATTATCTCATGATGATCTCTTCGTGGCGCATCATGTCGGACACAGAGAATTACTTCAGTATCAATGGCAAGAGCTATCCGCTCACCAAGCCGTACCTGGTGAAGCGCGGAGACCGCGTCCGCATCCGCGAGATCGACATCAGCGGAACCGAGTTCCACACGATGCACCTGCACGGACACCGCTTTCAGGTGGTTGCCGTTGACGGCCAGGCGGTACGGCCGCAGAACCGCCAGTCGATGGTGACGCTCGCGATCGGCCCAGGCGAGACGCGAGATATCGCCTTTCTGGCCAATGCCAAGGCCGGTACCTGGATGGTGCATTGCCACGTGCTCGACCACCTCATGAACGGGCCGGTCGGTCCTGGCGGTCTCATGGCGTCGGTGCAGTACGAGAATGCCGTCGACAAGACGGCACTGACTGCAACCGCCAACGTCATGAACATGTCATCCGCGCAGGGTGGAGACGCGCGCTCGGGAGCTGCGCCGATGAATCCGACAGCCGTCTACATCCTCGGCGCGGTCGCCGGCCTGACGATCTTCTTCGGCCTGCCTTTTGCCGCTCTGCGCCGCATATCCAAACGGGTCGTCGCGCTTCTCAACGCGATCGCAGTGGGCGTGCTGTTCTTCCTGTTGTTTGACATCCTCCGTCAGGCAGGCGAACCGATCCAGACGGCGTTGCACCGAGTGCAGCTGGGAGCGCCGCGCCTTGAATTTTGGGTCTTGCTGGCAATCTATTTAGGCGGTCTGGCAGCTGGCCTGTTAAGCCTCGTCCTGTTTTCAAAAAAGTTCATGGCGCGAACGCCACTCGGAGGCATCAATCCTATGGGGTTGGCCACCATGATCGCAGCCGGTATCGGTCTCCACAACTTCAGTGAAGGGCTTGCCATCGGTCAGTCGGCTGCGACCGGAGCGATTCAGTTGGCACTGCTGCTCATCATCGGCTTTGGCCTGCATAACATGACCGAGGGCTTCGGCATCGCCGCGCCGCTAGCTGGATCCGGCGCCGGTGCAGCGGCGATCGTGCGCCTAGGACTCATCGGGGGCGGTCCCACATTTTTTGGCACCCTTGTCGGCTATCATTTTGTCTCGCCGCTGCTGTCCGTACTCTTTTTGACGCTTGCGGCGGGGGCGATCATCTACGTGATCGGCGAGATGACCAATGTCGGCGCGAAAATCGGCTTCAAGGAGCTGGCCACGGTTGGCGTGTTCGTGGGATTTGCAATCGGCCTGGGCACCGATCTCATTCTGACTGCGGCTGGCGCGTGAGCGGACCTAAAGGTCCGCTGCTTCAAAGGTCGTGTGAGCGGGCTGCTTCATTCGTCTGTAGCGTGGCTTGACTTCGCTGCTTCAGCCAAGCTCTTCACGACGGTCGCATCTGCAAGCGTGGTCGTGTCGCCCAGCGGACGTTCTTCCATGACGTCGCGCAACAGCCGGCGCATGATCTTACCCGAGCGCGTCTTGGGCAGCTCGGGTGTGAACGTGATGTATTTCGGACGCGCAAATGCCCCGATTTTGGTGGCCACGTGTTTGCGCAAATGATCGGCATCGGCGGTCGACCCGATGCCGCCGCCCTTGAGGGTGACAAAGGCGCAGATCGCCTCGCCCGTAATATCGTCTTTTTTTGAAACGACCGCCGCTTCGGCGACGTTCGGATGATCGACGAATGCGCTCTCAACTTCGGTTGTCGAAATGCGATGCCCAGAAACGTTCATGACGTCGTCAACCCGGCCCAGCAGCCAGAAGTAGCCGTCAGCATCGCGCTTGCAACCGTCGGCTGGAAAGTAATAGCCTTGCTTGGAGAATCTGCTCCAGTAGGTCTGCAAGTAACGGTCGTGCGCCTTCCAGAGCGTGCGCAACATGGCGGGCCAGGGCTTCGTAATGACGAGATACCCACCGCCGCCGAGCGGCACGGAATTGCCCTCGTTGTCGACGACGTCGGCGAAGACGCCTGGATACGGCCAGGTCGCTGAGCCCGGCTTGGTCGGCGTTATGCCCGGCAGCGGTGAGATCAAAATCATGCCGGTCTCCGTCTGCCACCACGTATCCACCACGGGACACCGTCCCCCACCGATGTGCTCGTAGTACCACATCCAAGCCTCGGGATTGATCGGTTCCCCGACAGATCCCAACAAGCGCAGTGACGAGAGGTCGTGGCGGCCCGGATACTCCGGTCCCCATTTCATGAACGTGCGGATCGCCGTCGGTGCCGTATAGCAAATGGTGATTTTGTATTTCTCCACCAGCGCCCAGAAGCGGTCCTTGTCTGGGAAGTCGGGCGTGCCTTCGTAGATGACGCTTGTCGTTCGGTTGGCGAGCGGCCCATAGACGATGTACGAGTGGCCGGTGACCCAGCCGATGTCTGCCGTGCACCAGTACACGTCGGTGTCGCTTTTGATGTCGAAGATGCTCGAGTGCGTGGAAGCGATACCGGTGAGGTAGCCGCCGGTCGTGTGCACGATGCCTTTGGGCTTGGCCGTGGTGCCGCTCGAATACAAGATATACAGAACGTCCTCGGAATCCAGCCGCTCGGGCGCGCACGCGTCGGCCTGTTTGTCCACAATGTCGTGATACCACACGTCGCGCGGCGCATTCCAGTCGACCGAGTCGCCTACGCGTCGAAGCACGATGACCTTCTCAACGCACGTGACACCCTTGAGCGCTTCATCGGCAATGTTCTTGAGCATGATCTTCCCGCCGCGCCGCCAGCCCTGGTCTTGGGTGATGAGCACCTTGCACTCGCCGTCGATGATGCGGTCGCGCAAGCTCTCGGCGGAAAAGCCACCGAAAACGACAGAATGGATCGCGCCGATGCGCGAGCAGGCGAGCAGCGCGATCGGCAGTTGGGGCACCATGCCCATGTAGATCGCGACGCGATCGCCGCGGCGCACGCCGACTTCCTTTAGGGCGTTGGCCAGACGGCACGTTTCGCGCAGCACGTCCTCATAGGAAAGCGTGCGCGCGTCGCCCGGCTCGCCTTCCCAATAATATGCGATTTGCTTGCCATGGCCCGCCGCCACATGCCGGTCGAGGCAATTGTAGCTCGCGTTGATTTTGCCGCCGTCGAACCAGCGGGCAACCTTGCTCTTGTCGTCCCAGTGAAGCACCTTGCGCCAGCGCTCGAACCAATCGAGGCGCTCGGCCTCGCCCTCCCAGAACTTTTCGAAGTCTGCGCTGGCTCGCTTGTCGATGTCGGGATCTCTGACGTTCGCCTGGCGCGCAAATGCCTGCGCTGGCGGGAAGACTCGATTCTCAGCGAAGAGGGCCTCAATAGCTTGCGCCCGTTGCTCTGCCATGTCAGCGCGGGTCATTCGCTGCAGCCGCTCGAATTCTTGCGAGACGAATGAACGGTCGACCGTGTTCGAGCGCAGCAGCTGATATGTTCGAGCAAAGGTGGGGATAAGAACGAAATGGCAACCAGTGCACAAAAGATTGCGCCCGAAAAAGGCGTGCTTGCCGGCAAGACTGCAGTCGTGACCGGCGCCGGCCGAGGGATCGGCAAGGCCATCGCGACGGGATTCGCTCAGGCGGGAGCAGCCAGCATCTTCGTGGTCCGTGAGCGCAGCCTCGGCGAAACCCTCGCTCGCGAGCTGACCGCACAGGGTCTGAAGGTCGATTTTGGAGTCGCCGATGTGACCGATCCGGCGCAGATCTCCACGCTCGTGCTCGACCTCGTCCAGCGTTACCCGGTCATCGACATCCTCGTGAATAATGCCGGCGTCTTTCTTGATGAAGATCGCTCGATGCGACCGTCGGAGATCGACCCGCTGGTGCTTGAGAAAACCTTGCGTGTGAATCTTTACGGTCCCATCCGGGTCTCCACCGCTTTCGTTCCACATATCGCCAAAGGCGGCCGCATCATCAACGTCTCCTCGACCATGGGACAGTTTGCGGGCGCTGCAAACGGCTATGGCCCCGCCTACGCGATGAGCAAAGCCGCGCTCAATATGTATACGCAGTTGCTGGCGGCCGATTTGCGCGACCGGCAAATCATGGTGGATGCATTTCATCCTGGATGGGTCAAAACAGACATGGGCGGGCCGCAAGCAACGGTCGAACCACAAGAGTCGGCGCAAACCGCGCTCTTTCTTGCAAGCCGGCCGCCGTCAGACAAGACTGGTCTCTTTTGGCACAACAGCCGGGTCATCGAGTGGTGAGAATGTCCGCGCCCTCTCAGCTAGTTCTCAGCTGACAGGCAAGGCGACTCGTCAGCCGGCTTCGAAGAGTTCGATGGCGGGCGACTCGACGTTCATCTTCAAAGGAATTTCCCTGATGCGGTTTATCGCGCTCTTTTTAGCAGCAACGCTGCTGGTGGGAATCGCCATGCCAGCCACGCCGGCGGCGGCCATGTCGACGGCCAAAGAAGTCTCGCTTGGCCAGGGGCTCAACCAGCAAATCGACGACGAAAACGTTCTCATCACCGATCCCTTTTTGACCGCGTGGGTTAACGGCATCGGCGTCAAGCTCTCGGCCAACCGTTACCGTCAAGATATCAACTACCATTTCGAAGTGCTCAACAGCGACGAGATCAATGCTTTCGCGTTGCCCGGTGGCTTCATGCACGCGGATATGGGCCTGCTGAACTTCGTGGGCTCTGATGACGAACTGGCAGCAGTGCTGGGCCACGAAATGGGTCACGTCGAGCGACGCCACGTCGTGACGCTGGCTCAGAAGCAAAACATACTCGGCATCCTCATCGGCGTCATCTCAATTTTGTCCCCGATCGCAGCAGCGCTCGGCGGCTATGGGGGCAACTTAGTCGCCTACAAATTTTCGCGCCAAGACGAGCTGCAAGCGGACCAGTACGGACTGCTGCTGATGTCGCGCGCCGGATACGAACCGCAGTCCAACGTGGATCTGATGGCCCACCTTGACAAGTTCGAGCGAAACCAGCCTGAAAGCCGCTCCGACAAGGCGTTACTCTCTCACCCACCGCCGAAAGACCGCATCGCGCACCTGCAAGGATATCCGCAGCTTAACAATCCGAGCACCGAGCAGATCATTGCCAACGCCATCCACGACGAGCAAGAAGGCCGATATACCTACGCTCGAGCGCGATTCCAGCTTGCCTTGAAAAAATCACCGGGCAACAAGATTGCCGCCTCGCATCTCAGCCAAGTTGAAATCGCGTTGCGGGAATCAGGAGCGCCGGGAACGGTGCACGAGCGCGCGGTCGCCTACACGCAGACGCTCGACGCCTTCAGCATGGGCGACATCGCCGCCAAGCTTGCAAAAGCACACGCCATTGCAGCCGATGGCGCGCATCTGGCGGCCGACCGTGCACGCGGCTCGCGCTCGGACTTGCAAACGCTGTTCAACCAGCTCAACGAGCAAACACATTCGATCCCGAATCTGGGCACGCCAAAGAAAAAAGGCAACAATCTCAGCCTCGCAATTGAAGGCCTCAAGCATCTCACCCGCGACATCAACGGCGTGTTGGGCAATAGCTCCGACGTCTTGAGCGCCGGCCCCGGCCTGGCTCAAGAGAATCTAGGGCCACTCAAAGATATGGCAGACGCAATCAGCAACGGTCCGCCGAGCGAGAAAACGCGAGCGTTGCTGCCCTACTATCCCGCCCTGTCTGCAAGTCTCGCCGAAGGCGCCGATCAGTTCGTCAGCGGCGTCGACGACGCACGCGCCGCTATCTCGATGGGCAGCGACGACGTTCGCGGGCTGGCAGCTTTTTTTGCGGCGCTCAACGCACTTGACACAACGGGCGGCGACATCGCTGCGAAAGATATGCCGAAAGTGCAAACAGCGCTCGACGCAGCCACGTCCGCTTGGGACGCTGCTTACGCGATGTCGCAGCATGCCACCGACCTTACCTATGGCGCCCAGACGCGGACACTGTCCGCCAACATCACCCTGCTGGATCTGTACTCGTCAAGCGAGCGGTATCAAGCGTATCGCCGTGCTCTGCAGTTTCGTTTCCCCGGCGTGGCGCTTCCCGACTACCCAACGGCGCTGCGTTCGGGAATCACGCCGGGCGAGCTCGGATGCGATGCCTGGCTCGGGTTCGAGACGAAAGAACCTGTCGCCCAACTCATGCGCACCGAGCACAACGCGGGCTCGTCGTGCGCCGATCTCGCGCTGCAGCGCAATCTTATGACCGAATCGATGGAGATCGCCGAAGGGCTCCTCTATGAAAACTACATCGAGGTGCCCGAGAAGACATAGCGACGCGAGCTCTATTTGGAAACAGCCTGCGCCTTACGGTCGCCGGTTACGCCGGCAGCTTGACGGTCGGCCGCAAGGCCCAACAGCAATGCGATGAACGCGAACAGGCTGGAAACCGCTCCGGCCCAGTGCGGCCCGTAGCGACCCAACAGCCCCGTCGACAACGGCGGCATCGTGACGCCGGAGAGATTGTCGAGCGCTGAGCTGACGCCCAAAATTGTACCGCGCTGGTTATCGGGCGCGCCCGCAGTCAAAATCGAGGACAATGCCGGACGCGCGATGGCCATGCCAGTTGCAAACAACAAGAACGTCGGCAGCATCGTCGCCACCGTGTGGATGAACGGCACCAGCAAGAAGCCGCACAGGGCGAATGCGATGCCGAGGGTTGAGCTGCGACGGTCACCGATGCTGTCGATGATGCGCGGCCCGGGACCAAGCTGAAAAATGACGCTGAGTAACCCGAACGAAGCGAAGAAGAAGCTCGTTTTGCTCGCCGTGAAGCCGAGTGCCGCTTGCATGAGGAGGGCGAACACGCCGAACCACGCATAGAGCGCAAGCGAGAAGGCCCACATCTGCATGAGGATCGGGGCGACCCGCGGATCTGCCAGTGACGCGCGGATGTGAGCAAAGGTGGCGACCTGGCTGCCCGCCGGGTTGCGCGACTCCGGCAGCATCACAATGGTGACAATCAGAGTGACAAACTGCAGCGTCGCGGCCGCCAAGAACGGCGCCGAAAAGCCGAAGTGGTCGAATAGCACGCCGCCCAGCACCGGGCCGAAGACGATGCCGGCCGAGAACGCCGCGCCGACATACGAAAACGCCCGACCGCGCTCCTTGGGCTCAACCAAATCCGCAACGTATGCCTGGGTGACGCTGAGATTGCCTCCCGACACGCCTTCCACCACACGAGCAAGGAACACCATACCGATGGTATGCGCAAAGGCCAGCATGAACCAGCCGATCGTGGCGCCGATCTGACTGACGATCAGCACCTTTTTGCGTCCGATGCGGTCGCTGATGTTGCCCCACAACGGACCTGCCAAGAACTGGCAGCCGGCAAACACAGCAAACAATAGGCCCACGACGACATCCGATGAGCCGAAACTTTTTACAAAATAGGGCAAGATAGGCAACAGAATGCTGAAGCCTAAAATGTCGATAAAGGTGACGCCCAAAATCGGCAAGATGCGGGTAATCATGCGCGGTCATATGAGTTTGCAGTGCCTGCGTCACACACCTGTGCCGCACATTCGCTTGACGACTATCACAACTGACGCGCACGGCAACTGCCGGCGCAAAATCAGGTAACACCTCTTTCAAGGGCCCGTCTTATCATCAGCCCGTGCGGCTGTAACTTACTCTGACATCGTGAGGCGGTACAAGAACAATGTGGACTGCAATTATCACAAGTGCGGCAACGATAGCGGCCGTGCTCTACATGCAGGGCCCGATCGTCGCGCTGTGCTTAACGGCGCTGAGTTCGCTGGTTCTGCTGATCGTTCTGCGCGCGGCTGAGAACCGGCCAAACTACCCCAAGCCCCAACCACGACCGCTGGAAGGCATCAATCCGACGAGCGAAATCGACCTTCTTTTTCCCCCATTACAGCAAGAGGCATCATAAGACTGAACTCAGCCTCGAGGTTTTCCAGACTTCGTAGAACGGGCGGCTGAGAGGCCGCTCGTTTCTATTGCGGCTCGCCGTCAGATGCGATCGCCCTCGCTTCCTGAAAAGGTTAGTCAACCGGCGAGCGATGATTAGTCGGCTGTGATAAGAGCTGGCGTTGTTGTATGTCTGGCTTTGGGACTCGCGTTGCTGACAGCCGGCACTGCCTTTGCGATGGGCAAGAGCGCCATGAGCACGACCATCGGCCTCACACTGCCCGGCATGACGCACAGGACGGTCGACGTTGACGCACAAACGCTTTTCCATACCCTGATGTCTGACTTCTTTTATCAGGACGACGGCACGATGTACGTGCAAACGGGCGACATCCCCGCCATGTGGCTGCGCGATTCGTCGGCGCAGACGCTGCCCTACGTGCGTTTTGCTGTCGCCTATCCACAGATCGCAATTATTGCTCGCGGTGTCATCCAGCGCAACGCGAAAAATATCCTCACCTCCTCGTACGCAAATGCCTTTACCGCCGGCTTCCGGCTGTGGGAGGAGAAATGGGAAGTGGACTCGCTGGCGTATCCCGTGCACCTGTCGGCCGTTTACTTTCGAACAACCAACGACCGGTCGATCTACACGCAGCGCCTGCATTGGGCGTACCGGCACGTGGTGCAAACCTATGAGTGCGAGCAACAACATGCGGCTTGCTCGAGATATCGCTCGCGTGACCTTCCCAATCACGGCAAAGGTGCAGACTTCGCCTATACCGGCATGATTTGGGGCGCCTTTCGGCCTTCCGACGATCCGGTGCGGTACCCGTATAACATACCGCAAGAGCTTTTCGCGGCGAGTGCACTCGAGGATCTCGCGCATCAGGTCCAGGTTGGGTTCGGCGACGACAGCCTCGCCTGGCGCGCGCGTGCGCTTGCCGCGGCCATCCGGCTCGGGATCGAGCGTTACGGGCAGGTGTACGATTTTCGCTACGGTTGGATTTTGCCGTATGAGCTGGACGGCTTGGGGAACTTCCTTCTTATGGATGACGCCAATCTGCCCAATTTGCTTGGCCTGCCATTGCTGGGCGGGGTCGAGCACTACGATCCGCTCTATATCAACACGCGACGCTTCTCGCTCTCGCGCGACAATCCGTACTACTATCGTGGGCGCTACGGCGCGGGCTTGGGCAGCCCACACACACCGACCGGTTGGGTGTGGCCGCTGGGGATCATTAGTGCGGCGCTGACATCCTCCACACCAGGTGAAGTTGCAGAAGCCATCTCCCAGCTTCGCGCGCTCGATGGAGCCCGCGGCTTGTTTTATGAGAGCATCGATCCGGATCGACCATGGCATTACACGCGAGGCGAGTTCGGCTGGGCCAACGCGCTCGACGCGGAACTCATTTTCCGTTGCGTCGGCTGGCTTGAACCTGCCACCCAGGCCGACCGGCCGATTCAGGACGTTTTCCCGCTCGGCCTTTCACCGCCGAAAATTACAACTGAGACGCAGTCATGGGAAGCGGCGGCGACGATCTATAACGCGCTCGGCCAGATCCTGAGCGGGAGTTAGATGATGTCGTCCGTTTTGGTTCGGTGGCTTCGGGTACACATCCCAAGACATGGCTGAAAAAAAGCCCGATTCGCGGACAGAGGTATCGCCCGCGGCGGAGATTGGTGTGCGTGAGGCCACGCTATCCAAAGAAGGCAGCAGTGTCAAGCGCTTTTTCAAGATTCTAGGCCCAGGCATTGTCGTCGGTGCTTCTGACGACGATCCATCAGGCATCGGCACGTACGCGGTCGCGGGTGCGTCGCTTGGATATTCGACGCTTTGGACCACCATCGTCACCGTTCCAATGATGACTGCGGTGCAGTACATCTGCGCGCGGATTGGCCTGGTGACAGGCAAAGGACTCGGCGCGCTGCTGCGCACCCAATATCCCGGCTATATCGCCTATCCGGCTGTGATCGCGCTGGTGGTTGCCAACAGCATCAACGCCGGCGCCGATATCGGCGCACTTGGCGCCGCGATCAATCTGCTGATCCCGATCCCGGTCGCCGCCCTGATCGTGCCAATCTCCGCTATTCTGATTGCCCTGCAAATCTGGGGTTCATACAAAACGGTATCCACAATCTTCAAGTGGCTGTGTCTGGCGCTGTTGGCGTACATCGGCGCGGCGCTCTTCGCCCACCCAAACGCGCTGGCGGTGCTGCGCGGCACGTTTGTGCCGCACCTCTCTTGGCACGGCAACTACCTGACGACGATCGTCGCGATCTTAGGAACCACGATATCGCCCTACATGTTCTTCTGGCAGGCCACGCAGGAGGTCGAAGAAGACAAGGCGTTTGGCCGCAGGTACCACTGGCAGCGCAAGGGCACAACCGACGCGGAGCTGACGTATGCGGCGTGGGATGTCGGCATCGGCATGGTCCTTTCGAACGTGGTGGCCTACTTCATCATGCTGGCCACGGCTGCGACCCTCTTTACATCAGGTCACACTAACATCGCAACGGCAGCCGATGCTGCCAAAGCGCTCGAACCATTGGCCGGGCGATGGGCGACGGTGCTTTTTGCGGTCGGTCTCATCGGCTCAGGCTTGCTCGCCGTGCCGCTGCTGACCGCTTCGTCGGCGTATGCGCTCTCGGAAGCGTTCGGCTGGAAGTTCGGGCTGAGCGAACGCCCCGGCAAAGCGCCGCAATTCTACGGTATCATCGCGCTCTCGACGCTGATCGGCATCGAGCTCAACTTTGTGGGCATCAGCCCGATCGCGGCACTCTATTGGACGGCCGTGATCAACGGCTTCCTGGCACCCGTGCTCTTAGTGCTCATCATGCTCGTCGCCAACAATCGCAAGGTCATGGGGGCCAGAGCCAATGGACCGGCACTGAACGTGCTCGGCTGGCTGACGACTGGCACGATGGCGCTTGCCGCCATTGCGAGCTTGTTAACGATGGGCAAGTGACATCGAAACCAAACGCGATTGAAACCCAACGCGATTGAAACCAAACGCGATTGAAGCAACGGACCTTCAGGTCCGTTCTACAGTCCGGATACAATAAGCGGACCTAAAGGTCCGCTGCTTCAAAGGTCCGCTGCTTCAAAGGGTCCGCTGCTTCAAAGGGTCCGCTGCTTCAAAGGTCACCGTCAGCTTGCTGTCGACACCGCTCCCTCAAGCAAGGCTTGCCGGATCTTCTTGATTGCGCGGCGCTGTAACCTCGAAATATTCATCTGCGAGACGTTCAGACGTCGCGCGATTTCCGTTTGAGGGACTTCTTCATAGAAGCGCAGGTAGATGACCAGCCGCTCTTTGGGGTCGAGTATCTCGCAGGCGGTCTTGAGGCTCGAGGCGTTCTCGAAGTGCAACACATCGGTGTCGGCGACGCCAATTCTTTCGGCGAGGTTCGTTGGCTTCGAATGTTTTTCCGATGCTGCAAGCTCGGCGTCAAGCGAGAGCGCCGAATACGCGTGGCCGAGTTCTTGCGCTTCGAGAACTTTCTCGCAGGTCACGCCAAGCTTGCTCGCAATGTCGTCCACCGTCGCTGCTCGGCCTAATTCCACCGAGAGCGACTCGGCAGCACGGGTTACGGCCAAGTTCAGGTCCTGCAAGCGCCGCGGCACGTGCAATGCCCAGCCTTTGTCGCGGAAGTGTCGTTTGATTTCACCCACGATCGTCGGCAGGGCAAAGGTGATAAATTCGAAACCGCGCTGCGGCTCAAAACGATCAATTGCCTTGAGGAGTCCCACCATGCCAACCTGGATGAGATCCTCGAGTGGTTCTCCACGGTAAGCGAAACGCAGGGCGAGATAGCGGACCACTCCCGCGTACGCCAGTGCGAGCTGCTCGCGCCTGGCGGGGCACTTTGTGGCGGCAAACTCAAGCAAGAGCTGCCGCGTCCGCTTGCGGTCAAACGAGAAGTCGACGCTGGCGTGTTTCGTCATCGTTTCGCCTGCCGCCTTACGAGATGGCCCTGCGGATGCGCAGGGTGAGGCCTTCACTTGGGCTGACCACATAGTCGACCTCATCAGCCAGACCGCGAATCAGGAAGAGCCCATCGACGAATGCGCGATAGCTCGAGCCGTTGCGATCTTTGGGTGGGCTGGGGGCAACCGGAAAGCTCGGATCATTGACGGTGACGGCCAGGCTATCCGCGTTTGCCTCAAACGAAATGCGCAAGCGCCCGCCAGGACGGCCATGCTGGATGCAGTGCGAGAGTGCTTCCGCAACGATGACCTTGATGTCTTCGATCGCATCGAACGACATGCCGGCGCGGTAGCCGATGCCCGCCGCCGCAAGGCGAGCGACTCCTACCCAAGCAGCATTTTTGGGAAGCTCAAGGCCAACTGGATCCCACAAGCCTTCCTGCCTGATGTCGTTCACGACGGTATGCCGATGACCGGCGACGCCTTCGCTCACTTTTGGCTCGCGTTTCTTCGCTGCCCCTTCGGCGGTGGCACCTTGGCGCCGGCCTCTCGGGCCTCTGACAGCCCAATGGCGATAGCTTGCTTCCGGCTTTTCACCTTCGTACCCGATCGGCCGGAGCGCAACTCGCCGCGCTTCATCTCATGCATGGCGCGTTCGACCTTATCACTCGCCTTCGGTGAATACTTACGGCCCGATCGCTTCCCACGCGAAGACGATGCTCGTCGAGATTTGGTTGCCATGCGCATTTCCTCCGACGCCTCAGGCGCGGGTGCAGCGTTGTGTCTGAACGTATACCCCGCGCCTGCGAGAATCTATCATCTATAACTCTCTAGTCCTTGACCACCTGAGCCCACAGCGCAACGATCGTTAACGTCGGCACCCACTGGCCGATGTAGAGCGCTTCGGGTTTGCGGTTGCCCAGCATGAGGCCGAGGGATGCAACCGCGGCGACACCGGCTGCGCCAAGGAACACAGAACGCCAGAGCGCATTCGCGGTGCTGTTGCTGACCACGTTTTCAACGCGTTGGCTGGCGTGTTGCATCGTTTTAGCGGGCTGCGTTTGGCTCGCCTTGCGCGTAACGTCGGCGGTCTTCTTGGCCAACTCATCTGCCGTCTCAGCGACATTTTCTGCCACATTGTCGGCTAGGTCATTCCATTGATTGATCGTGC
>JALYZV010000048.1 GCA_030948685.1 Vulcanimicrobiota bacterium
ATGTAACCGGCGTTGACTTCAGCCCGCACATGTTGGCTGTCGCACGAGACCACAAAGGACCGCCCAACATCACCTATCAGGACGCCGACGTCTTGCGGCTGCCCTTTGGCTCCGGTATTTTCGACGCTGCCACCATGGCATTTTCAATGCGCAACGTCACGGACATCGCTGCCTGTCTGCGCGAGGTAGCGCGGGTGTTGAAGCCCGGCGGATCGTTTGTCAATTTGGAGGTTGGCAAGCCAGAGAATCCCTTGCTGCGCCGCGCATTCTTTGCATACTTTTACGGGCTGATACCATATGTCGGCGGCTTGGTGGGCGGCGATCGTGCGGCCTATCGCTACTTGCCGCAATCGCTCATCAATTTCCCAGACGCGCGCGCGCTGGCCTCGCTCTTCAAGAACAACGGATTTCCTCATACACGCAGCGTCGCGTTGATCGGCGGCGTCGCGCAGCTGCATATCGGCACGACCGAGGCGGTCGCCGCCGAGCGCAGCGAGCCGGTCTACGCGACAAGCCAGCTATGATCAGCAGCGCGTCCTCAAGCGTGATCCGCGAGGTTGTCGAACAGTTCATCCGCGAAGAGCTCAGTCAGGAGAACGCACAAATAGCAGGCGCCGTCTGGGCCATGCTGGATGCGGGTGGGAAAGAGTTGCGCCCGCGCATCACGCTGCTATCTGGATCGGCCACGCATGCCGACGCGCCCAAGGATCCCGTGCTGGCGTCGTACATGGAACTCATCCACCTGGCCACGCTCATCCACGACGACGTTGTCGACAACGCGAGCCTGCGGCGCGGCAAGCACTCCACCAATAACGTTCACGGCAACCGCTTCTCGGTGCTGGCCGGTGATTATCTTTTCTCGTGGGTTTTCAAAAAGGTCACGCTCGGCTACGATAACCCCGTTCCCACCATTTTATCATCGATGCTTTCCGAAATTTGCAACGGCGAGGTCAAGCAGCTGCGCGCGATGGGCAACCTGCAGCTGACCCGCAGCCAATATTTTGAAATCATCGGCAAGAAGACGGCTGAGCTGTTCGCATCCTGCGCTGAAGTCGGTTCGATCGTCGCGCTGCAACGGATGACCGGCCGATCAGGTGCAGCGCTGCGGCAGCACCCAGTCGTGCAAGCCCTGCGTACCTACGGTTGGGCGTTCGGCATGGCTTTTCAGATACGTGATGATTTGCTCGACCTCACCGCGAGCGAGGCGTCGCTCGGCAAGCCGGCTGGATCTGATCTTCGCGAGCGCAAGGTCACCTTGCCGCTCATCATGGCGCTGGAATTGGGCGACGCTCGCCTGCGCGGCGCGGTCAGCGCTTTGTTCGACGCCGACGAGCTTGAGAGCAAGGGCGCAGCAGCGCAGCTGGCCGACGTGGTCCACTGCCTGCGGCATAGCGCCGCGATCGAAAGCGCTCAGCGTGTGGTGAAGGAGTACGAGCTGCAGGCTCGGGCTGCGCTCAAGCAGCTGAGCCCTTCGAAAGCAGGCGCCGAGCTTGAAGCGCTTACGCACGCTCTTAGCGAATATTCATCCTAGCCGGCAGGGCAAGCGCGCGGTTCGCCGATATCCCCTCTAGGAAGCTGAAAGGAGCTTCAAGGTTCCATGATCCTCATTTTTGCGATAATCACCGGTCCGGAGATCGCCGTCCTCGTCGGTCTGGCAGTGCTGCTTTTTGGTGCAGACCGCATCCCCAAGCTCGCGCGGTCGATGGGCCAGGCGAAAAAAGAGTTCGAATCGGCGCAGCGTGGTGAAACCGCGTCCGCTCCGACGTCGCCGGCGGACAGCGGCGTTGGGTCCGGGGCCAGCTCGCCGCCTCCCGTCACCCCCACACCGCCGCCCGCAGCCCAGCCGTAAGCTCGGCGCCCAAGCCGATGTTGCCGCAGATGGCGCAACCGCCGCAAGCGCGGCCCGCCTCGGACGACGTCGAGATGACTTTCACCGAGCATCTGGCAGAGTTGCGCCGCCGGCTCATCGTTTGCGTCGTCGCAGTCCTTGGCTTCTCCATCGCAGCCTTTCCGCTCATGCCGCGCATCCTTTCGTTCGTGGAAAGCGCTTTCTTACGCGGTATCCAACTGCACGTCTTCTCGCCGGCAGAGGTCATCCGCGTCGAGCTCAAGCTGTCCGTGCTGGTTGGTGTCGTCATTGCCTTTCCGGTCATTCTCTACCAGACGTACGCGTTTGTCGCGCCCGCGCTCGATAAACGCATCCGATCGCGCATCGTCTGGTACGCGCTTCCAAGTTTTGCGATGTCTGCGCTGGGTATCGCTTTCTGCGGGCTCGTGATCGTGCCGTTTGTCATGAACGCGTTGCTGCGATTCACGCAAAGCTCGGGGCTCATCGGCACCTATCAACTCGAGCCCACCATCGGCTTCATTACGCTGCTGCTCGGCATCTTCGCCGCCATGTTTCAGTTGCCGATCGTGCTCGCGGTTCTCGCGAGCGTTGGACTGGTCAACGCGCGTGGACTCGTTAAGGGCTGGCGCTACGCGACGATTATCATCGCGATTGCCGCAGCCATCGCCGCCCCGGACGGCAATCCGCTCACCATGGCGCTGCTCGCCGCACCACTGCTCGCGCTGTATGTGCTGAGCATCTTCGTCGTCCGTTTAACGCAGCCGAAGATTTCGCCGCGCTAACTGCGTCGGCGCTTTGAATGTAGCAAACGGCTCCTGGCCAAATTGCAGGCAGCCAGGGGAACATTTTCGGCGGCGAGAAGGCCGAATCAACTCCTTAAAGTGTAAGCCACAGCGAGGCGAGTCAATCAGCCGATGAGTTCGGTACGAGCACAAGCCGTGCGGCCAGAAGCGACGCAGAGCTCGCGGCTGCGCCCGTCATCCCCGTTGCTTGAGGAGGTCCTCAACCTGCTCAGCAACGTCATGTTCCCGGTGGTAATTTTTCTGATTTGGGCCGCCATGACCACCGTCGGGACGCTCGTCGACCAAAACCAGCCCGAGCAGCACTACTACGATATGTATCCGCTGGCCATAGCAAATGCCGTGGTCCGGCTGCACCTCACCGGCATCTTCCATTCGGTGCCTTACATCTCGCTAGTCGTGTTGCTGCTGCTGTCAATGTCCGTGTGCACGTTCCGGCGCGTCATTCCGAAGCGTTTTCCGAAAGACCGCGCCGTGCCAATCAGAAATTTCGGTCTGCATGCCGAGGTCGCAACTGCCGACAGCGAGGCGCACGTGAAAGCTGCCACCGAGTCATATTTGCGGTCACGTGGCTTTTCAACTCGCTCGCACATCGAGAGCGGCGCTCAGTGGCTCTTCGGCGACAAACAAAAGTGGGCGCGCTACGGCGTCCTCGTCGCGCATCTCGGCTTCGCCGTCATCGCCTTGGGCGTGTTCCTGGGTTGGCTGCGCGGATTTTCAGGTCAAGTCGTCTTGTATCAGGGCGACACCGCCGTGGTCGCTCCTGCCAACCTGGCGCTGACGCTCAACACGTTCAAAGCGGATTTTGTACCGGTGCAAACGCAGAACGGCGTCACCTATCAGGCGCAGAAATTTCAATCAGATGTAACCTTCACCGATGCGCAGCGCACTGCAACACGAGCGAATGTGCTCGTCAATCACCCACACATTACGCCGAGCGGCGTCTATTTTTATCAAGCCTCGTATAGTTTTGCCGGCAACCTTCGAGTGACGCGCAACGGCCACAGCGTGCAACTGCCGGGAGCGCAAGGGCGGCTGAACCCGCAAGATGCTATTTTCTTGCCCGGCACGAGCCGCGCGATCGAGTACGGCACGCTGCTGGGTCCTACCGACCCGTCGCAAACGCCGCCCGGCGTCGCGCTGCCACGCCATGATGAGTACGCGCTGTGGGTGTTTCACGACAACATCCCAACCACGGATCGCCCAGCGCTGCTGCCGGTCGGTGCGAGCATGGATGTTGGTGACGGCTATCGAGTCACGGCGCTGCCGCCCACGCCGTCGACCGGCCTTACCTATCGCTACGATCCGGGCCAGGGCTTGGTCGCGGGTGGCTGTCTGATCTTGGTGGCGGGCTTCGTCATGGCGCTCTTCTTCGTGCCGGTCAAGCTGTACGCCAAAATCGCTGCAGCAGGCAGCGCCTCGTCGGTCGAAGTCGCTGCCACGACCACCAAAGGCAACGCTATTTATGAAGATGAGTTTGCCGCCCTCATTGGCGGACTGCGGCGCGCAGTTGCATCCGGCAGCGATCACGCAGGCGACCAGGATCGAGTGAAAGCATATGCCTGAGAACAATCAGTATACGCAGTATAACGTCAACGTCCAAGCGGCCATGAGCCAGCACACCATGCAATACATGGGATGGTACGACGCCGCGGTCGTGCTGTACGCGCTTGCGCTTGTGGTTTTCGTCGTCTACTGGTTCTTCCGCAACCGCGCGGTGCTGAGTATCGGGTTGCTGCTGGTGGTGGCCGGCCTTGCGAGCCAGGGGCTCAGCCTGGGCATGCGCGCGTACTACAGTCATCACGTGCCGTGGAACGACCTGTATGGATCGCTTTCCATGGTCTCGTTCTGGGCCGTCACCATGTTCCTCATCTTTGGCGCGCGCTTCAATTTGTGGTTTGCCGGCCCGCTTGTGCTTGGCTTTACAGACGTGCTGCTCGCCTACGCCAAGGGATGGAACAAGGGTCTCGCGCCGCTTGTGCCATCGCTGCAGAGCCCGTGGATTTTCATCCACGTTCCCATCGTGCTGGCATCGTACGCGGCATTTCTGATCGGCTTCGCGACCAGCATCATGTACTTGCTCAAGAAATGGGATGAGGATCGCGCTGCTTCGGTGGCGGGCAAGTCGCTGGGCGCGGCCGTCGCATCCCAGCAAGCGGCGCTGGGCCGACCAGCTTGGCTAAGCTGGCTGGAAACGGTTCCGTCATCATCGCGCTTGGACGTTATCTCGTATCGCGTCATCGCCGTCGGCGAGATCTTGTTAACGGTCGGCATTATCTTGGGTGGCGTCTGGGCGCATATGGCGTGGGGCAGTTACTGGCAGTGGGATCCGAAAGAGACGGCCGCGCTTGCGTCATGGCTCATCTACGCTTCGTACCTGCATTTGCACACCCGGCCGTCGTGGCGCGGCGTGCGCGCGGCCTGGTGGTCCATTGTGGGCTTCGTTTCGATTCTTTTTTGCTACTTCGGCGTCAACATCTGGATCAGCGGCCTGCACTCCTACAAATAGGCGCTCGGCGCTATCGCGGTGGGTGGTTTGTGACCAGGCACAGCTTTGACGAGCACTTCAGAACCCAAAGCTTGATGCCGTCTTTGGTCAAGCTCCCAACATCGGTCGGGCTGACCACGCCCAACACCCTCGTAGGTTGCCGGAAAAATTCTTGCGGCCGCTGGTCGGCATCCTTGGTGAAGCCAACCGACGTGATGCCATGCGCTTCGGTGTAGAAGAGTAATGAGAAACCACCCGGTGGCCCGGTGATGCCCACCTTATCACCCGGACGGTAATACGACATGACGCTCGCTGCCATGGCCTTCATCGGCTTGAACGATTCCGTGCGCGGCAGAATCGAGAAGACCACCACCCCAATAAAGCCCGCCATCATCAGCGCCAATCCAGCGGGTGCGATCCAAACGCGGTTTGCCGCGTAGGTAGCCACGAGCGTTGCGATCGCCGTCGGCACGACGAACCATCCGAGCAGCGCGAGCGAAGGCGCCAGCGCATGAAAAGGTCCTGCGTTCTGGCTCTCGCCGTAGACGATGACGCCGATGGTCACGAGCACAAGCGAAGCCGGCAAGAAGATGAGAGCGCCGCGCAGCGTCTTGACGCTGTTGCTGACGATAGCGTCGCTGAGTACAATACCGACCATCACCGCGAGGCTCGGGAAAATGACGACGATGTAGTTCGGCAGCTTCGTTTGCGCCGCCGAGAAGAAAAGAAATGGCACGATCGCCGCGCTGATCAGGAAGCGCTCGTCATCGCTGCGACGCTGCCAAGCGGTCTTGATGGCCTTGGGTAAAAACGCGACGAACGGGAAAAAGCCAATCACTGCGACCGGCAGGTAATACCAAAAAGGTCCGGGCTGGTTTTCGAACGGCGAGAGAAAGCGCCCGAGATTGCTCGAGCCGAAGTAGGCGGTCAAGAACCCCCCACCATTGATGACCATCTCGACGGCAAACCAGGAACCGGCCAGCAGCAGGTAGACGATGGCGCCGCCCAGCCACGGTAAGCCATGCCAAAACGGCCGCCGGCTCCAGGCTAAAAATGCGGCCAGCACGAGCACGGGCACCGCCAGGGCGACGGGACCCTTGGTGAGCGTGCCCAGGGCCGCCGCGATGACGGCGACCCAAAAGGAGCGACGGTCTCGGTCGCGGATGGCGAAGAAGATCCAGAACGTTGCGATCGTCGTGAAGAACAGCAGCATGCTGTCCAACGTGGCAAGTCGCGAAAGGACGATCATCTCAAGGCTCGTGCCTATCGCGAGCGCGCCGGCCAGGCCCGCAAGCTCGCCGTACAACCGGCGGCCCGCGGCGTACACCACAAGCGCAGTGAGCAATCCGAAAAGCGCCGCTGGAAAACGAAGCGCAAATTCGTTGAGCCCGAAGATCGCAACGGAGACAGCTGCCGTCCAAAACCAAAGGGGCGGATGAATGTACCACGGATGATAGTTGAAATGCAGCGTCAGCCAGTCGCCGGTGCGGAAAAGTTCTTTAACGATCTCACCGTAGGTGGGCTCGCTATTATCCCATAACGATCCGGCGCCGAGTCGAACGAAATACAACCAGGCCAAAAAAGCAAACACGCCGAGGCGAATGAGCCGCAGCGTTGGGGCGGGTACGTCGACCTCCCGTCGCACCGAAATGAACTTCCAAGCATTCGCATAACATACCCTCCATGAGCAGCACGGTGAAGCCTGCGCAGCGTCGCATGGTACGGATCGCAACGCGCCGCAGCGCGCTCGCCATGGCGCAGACGAAACTCATCGTCGAGCGGCTGCAGGAGAGCGTGCACCTCGACTGCGAGATTCTCCCGATCACGACCAAAGGCGACGCGCAAAGGGATCGCAGTCTTGTCGCTATCGGCGGCGATGGGGTGTTTGTCAGGGAATTGATGAATGCACTGCTCGACGAGCGCGCCGACATTGCCGTGCACTCGGCCAAAGACCTGCCCACCGCGCTGCCTCCGGAACTAGATGCAGGGGCCATTCCCGAACGCGCCGACGCCCGCGACGTCCTCGTGTCCGCCAACAACATATATAAGGAAGTGAGCGCGCTGCCTGTTGGCGCTGTCGTGGGCACGAGCTCGCTACGCCGGGCCGCGCAGCTGCGGCTTTTGCGCAATGACCTGCGCATCGAACCGTTGCGTGGCAATGTGGATACACGCGTGGGGAAAGTGCGCAACGGCGAGTACGATGCCGCTGTGCTCGCGCTTGCGGGCCTGCAGCGCATCGGCTTGCTGGAGTCGGTGGGCGGCGGCAGTCCGCTCGATGCGGACATCATGGTGCCGGCCGTTGGGCAAGGTGCCCTCTTTGTGCAGTGTCGCGCGGCAGACGAATTTGTGCTGGGACTTCTTGCTCCGCTCAATCACGCAGCGAGCGCTCTTGCGGTCCGCCTGGAGCGTGCCTTTCTCGCTCGCATTGGCGGCGGCTGCGTGGCGCCCATCGGTGCCCACGCATGGGTGACGAGCGGTGCCTGGCAGCTGCACGCGTTGATTGCAGCGACGGACGGCACAACCTTCCTGCGACGAAGCGCCCAAGGCTCGGCCCTCGACGCAGCGGAAGCCGTCGCAGCCGTCGAAGCGGTCGCTTCCGAGATGCTCGCGGCCGGCGGTCGTGAGATCGTCGCTTCCGCCAGACAACGAGATGTTGACATGCGATGAAGCCGTTGAAATATGTTAAGCCGATCGCGCCCGCGACGACTGCCGGCGTCGATCTGCCAAAACCGACCAAGCGTCCCCGCCGGCTGCGGCGCAGCGATCAGATGCGCCGGCTCGTTGCAGAGCACCGCGTCAGCGTTGAGAATCTCATCGAACCGCTTTTTGTGGTTCCGGGCTCAGGCGTTCGGCACGAGATCGCCTCCATGCCCGACGTTTACCATCAGTCGGTCGACCAGATCGCCGAGGACGCCAAAGCTGCTGCAGCGCTGGGCATTCCGGCCGTGCTGTTGTTCGGCATTCCATCCTCGAAAGACGAGAACGCATCCGCGCTGACGGATCCGAACGGCGTTGCTCAGCAAGCGATCGCCGCCATCAAGAAAGCAGCGCCCGAGCTTTTGGTCATCGCTGACCTGTGCGCGTGCGGGTACACCTCACATGGCCACTGCGGCATTGTGTCTGGCGACGGCATCGTCGACAACGATCGAACGGTTGAGCTGCTGGCCGAAGGTGCTTTATCGTATGCGCGCTGCGGGGTTGATATCGTCGCCCCATCGGATATGATGGATGGTCGCGTGGCTGCGATCCGTCATGTGCTCGACGCGCACGGTCACACCGACGTCGCCATTCTCTCGTACGCCGTCAAGTACGCGTCGGCATTCTATGGGCCGTTTCGCGATGCGGCTGATTCGGCACCGGCGTTCGGTGACCGGCGTGGTCATCAGATGGATCCTCCCAACGCTCGAGAAGCCGTCAAAGAGGCCTTGCTCGATGTCGAAGAAGGCGCGGACATGGTGATGGTCAAGCCCGGACTCCCTTATCTCGACGTCGTGTCTGCGGTCCGCCAGGCGGTCAACGTGCCGGTCGCCGTTTACAGCGTCAGCGGTGAGTACGCAATGGTGAAAGCAGCAGCGCGCAACGGCTGGCTGGATGAGTCGCGAGTCGTCGATGAGATGCTGGTCGGATTCAAACGCGCCGGCGCGGATGCCATCGTCACGTACTTTGCTCGTCGTTTTGCGCAACGACACAAACGCAACGCCTAGAGCCCGATAAGCGAAGCTATTTTTGCCATGAAGCCGGAACATGCGGTGACGATCGTTCTCTTAGCCGGAGGCCGTGCGACTCGGCTACCTGGTAAACTCACACGCTCGATTGGCGGCGAGCCCATGCTCGTCAAGGTGTTCCGGCAACTCACGGCAACGGGCAGGCCGTGCGTGATCAGCGTTCGCGAACCGCTTGCTCCGGAGCTGTCGCGGTCGATACCGGCACCCACGGTGAGCGACACGCACGCCGACGCAGGGCCGCTCGGCGGCCTGGCAAGCGCCGCCGCGCACGTGCGCACGCCGCTGCTGTTTGCGGCGGCCGGCGATCTGCCCAACATCGACTGCGCGCTCATCGACGAACTCGAACGGCAATACCGCCAGGCAGCGACCGGCGCAGCTGCACCCGAGGTCGTGCTGCCGCGTCATGAAAACGGTGACGTCGAGCCGCTGGCCGCGTTGTACGACACCGCGGCGTTACGCGACAGTGCACAGCGTTGCCTGGCGCTCGGACGCAAGAAGGTGACGCAGGCGCTCGAAGGTTTGCGCGTGATTCATTACGATATCCCAGCGGAGCGGGCGAGTACCTTTATCAACATCAATACCGACGCTGACCTCACCGGCATCCGGCCGTCATGAGCCAGAAGCGTTCGACCGCGCTGTTCGAAACTGCCCAGCGACTGTTTCCCGGCGGCGTCAATTCGCCCGTTCGCGCCTTCAAGGGTGTCGGCGGCACGCCGCGTTTTTTGGTACGCGGCGAAGGATCGCGAGTCTATGACGCCGATGGACGAGAGTACATCGACTATGTCTGTTCGTGGGGCCCGCTGATCTTGGGCCACGCGCATCCGCAGGTCGAGAGCGCAATAGAACGCGCGGCCGCAGCGGGCACGTCCTTCGGCGCGCCGAACCCCGCAGAGATCGAGCTCGCCGAATTGATTGTAGCGGCAATGCCCTCGATCGAGTTGCTGCGTTTTGTCAGCTCGGGAACCGAAGCGTGCATGAGCGCGCTTCGCCTGGCGCGCGCCCACACGGGCCGCGACATGATCGTCAAGTTCGACGGCTGCTACCATGGACACGCGGACTCGCTGCTCGTCAACGCGGGATCGGGCAGTCTCACCTTCGGCGTGCCCAGCTCTGCGGGAGTGCCCAAAGCGGTGGCGGCACTGACCGTGGTCGTTCCATTCAACGATGCGCAAGCGCTCGAGCGCGCATTCAAAGAGCACGCCGAGGATATCGCCTGTGTCATCATCGAGCCCATTGCCGCCAACATGGGGCTCGTGCTGCCCGAACGCGGGTTTTTGCAGGCAGTCGACGAGATCGCTCATCGCCACCGAGCATTGTTGATTTTCGATGAAGTCATCACGGGATTTAGAGTGGCCCACGGCGGCGCACAATCGCTGTTTGGCGTGAGGCCTGATCTCACGTGTCTGGGGAAGATCATCGGTGCCGGTTTGCCGGTTGGGGCCTTCGGGGGGCGAGCTGACATCATGCGCCGACTCTCACCACTGGGCGATGTCTATCAGGCAGGCACGCTTTCCGGCAACCCCATTGCCATGGCCGCAGGCGTGGCGCAGCTGCAAGCGCTTTCGAAGCCTGGCGTCTACGAGCGGCTCGAGGCATCGGGAGCGGCACTCGAAGCTGGTCTGCGCGCCCTCATCCGCGAGCACGACGCTTCCATTGCATTCAGCCGCGTTGGCTCGATCTTCGGGTTGTTCTTCAATCAGCAAGCGGTGCGCGATCTCCCGAGCGCCAAACGATCGGACACGCAGGCCTACGCGTCATTCTTCCACTCCATGCTCGACCACGGCGTGTACCTCGCGCCGTCTGCATTTGAGGTGGGTTTTCTGTCGCTTGCGCATAGCCGCGCAGACATCGACGATACGACTGCCGCAGCGCGGGCGGCGCTGAACGCTCTCCCAGCCCTCTCGAAGCGTTCATGAAAACGTCGCCGCGGAAAGCAAAAAAGCTGAAAGCTGGCTCCAATGGCAGATCCAGCGCGCCAGCACCGCAGGTCATTAGCATTCCGCGGCTTTTTCTCTATCATCGCGGTCTCGAAGACGCGCTGCGTGCCGGCGACAAGGTCGTGACGTCGCAGGAGCTTGCAGCGCGCATTGGGCGCGGCATGTCGTCGACGCAGATTCGCAAAGATCTTTCCTACTTGGGTAGCTTCGGACGTCGCGGACGGGGCTACGACGTCGTGGTCCTCGTCAAGAAGCTCGCTCGCGTGCTGGGACTGGACCGCGACTGGCGAATCGCCATCGTTGGCTTCGGCAACTTGGGCCACGCACTGGCCACGTTCTTGGAATTCCGCGAAGAAAAATTTCATATCGCTGCGATTTTTGAAGCCGACCCACATCTCATCGGATCGACGTGGCATGGCGTGAGCATACGCGATGTCGGCGAGCTCGAAACGGTGCTCCCCGCGCTCGACTGTGGGATCGGCATTATCGCCGTCCCTGCCGGCGCAGCCCAGCGCGTTGCCGAACGCCTGGTGGCGGCTGGGGTTGGGGCGCTGCTCAACTTTGCTCCCACCAACCTCGCACTCGCGCCCACGGTGGCGGTGCGCACGATCGACCTCGCTTCCGAGCTTTCGATTCTCACCCACCATTTGTCGTAAGTCCCAAGCGCCGCCAGGGATGGCCCAGCCGTAGAACAAATCCCGTCGAGCAATGCCGATCGTTCTGCTTGGACT
>JALYZV010000059.1 GCA_030948685.1 Vulcanimicrobiota bacterium
GCCAAAAACTCCACGCCGCTGCACCACTTCGTACTCTTCCAAAAATAACGCGATGGGACGAACATGCGCAGAGGGCCACCGTGGATCGGTTCGAGCGGCTTATGCTCGTAGGTGTGTGCGAACAAGACGTCGTCGTTGTCGGCAACCGCGAGCGGCAGGTTCGCGCTGTAGCCGTTGGCGCCGTGCGTGACGATGAATCGCGCTGACGGCTTGACGCCCACCAGTTTCATGATCTGGCGGAAGGGAACGCCGGACCAGCTCGTGCCGAATTTGGACCAGCGAGTGACGCAATGTATGTCGGCCTTCACCGTCTGAACCGGCAACGCTGAAAATTGTTCCCAGGTAAACTCTTGTGGGCGCTCGACTTCGCCCCAGACGCGAAAGCGCCAGGTCTTCGGATCGAAACGCGGCACGTCGCCGACGTGCAGCACAGGAAAATCTCGCGCCATATACTGGCCGGGCGGCAGGCGCTCGACGAAATTATCTTTCGGTTTCGCGGCCACAGCCAACGTGTTCCTTAGACCGAGCGTGCACGCCTGGCTTCTTCAATCTGATCGAACAGCTGACGCGCCGCCGTTTTTGGATCGTCGGCCTGCGCGATCCAGCGCAGGACGGAAACCGCGCGCGCTCCCGCCTGCACCACATCGACCACATTGCCCGGATCCAAACCGCCGATCGCGAAAAATGGGTGTGACGATCGGGCCGCAGCGTAGCGCGCAAGCTGCGTGCCGACCGGCGGGCGGTCCTGCTTCGTTGGTGTTTGGTAGATTGGTCCTACGCCGATGTAATCGACCGGAAGCGACGCGGCAGCTTCGATTTGCTCGGGCGAATGCGTGGAAAGACCGACGATCAGGTTTTCACCGGCGATCGTTCGTAGCGAGTTCGCTGGGAGGTCGTCCTGACCGACATGAACCCCGTCCGCGCCGCTTGCCAGTGCGATATCAACTCTGTCATTGACGATGAATGGAACATCCAACGTACGGCACACGCTCGAGAAGCGCTTCGCAATCTCGAGCAGTTGTGCATCGGGCAGTTGCTTCTCGCGAAGCTGGACCATGCCGACCCCACCTGCAATCGCCTCGCGCAAGAAGCGTTCGATGGGCGCGACGCGAGGTGAGGCGTCGCTGACAAGGTAGATGCGAACGCGTTCGAGGCGGGCGCGGTGGCGCGAAGGCATACGACCGATCAGCCGCCGCCCACCATCTGCGCAATTTCTAGGCGGTCGCCCGTGCGCAGAGTCGTCGCAGCGAACTGTTCGCGCCGCAGGGGCTTGCCGTTGTGTTCGATGACGACGCGCTCGGCCGGCAGGCTGAGCTCATTCAACAGCTCTTGGATTGTCGTACCGTCCGCCGTGGCGCGCTTCCGGCCATTGGTCATGACAATCATGCGCCCGCAGCCCTGCCTGCCAGCGGCAGATCGCGCGGCGCGGCGGTCATGTTCTCCCAGTCTTTGAAGACCGGGTCGTAGCCGAGTTCGCGCAGCCGTTGTGCGACTTGCTCCGGCGTACGCGTGTCTTCGAGATGGAATTGTTGCCCGGCCGACCCTGGTTCAGAGTAGCCGCCTGGCTCGGTGCTCGACCCTGCGCTCATATGGGTGACGCCGAGCGGCAGCAAGCGATCGCGAAGCAGCGCCGTCTCTCTGGTCGAGAGCACGATGCCGGCCTGTGGTAGTGCGATGCGCAGCGCGCAGATCAGCTGCACCAGTTGGGCGTCGCTCACCGGATGGTCGGGATTGAAGCCACCTGCTGCCTGATTGATCCGCGGGAACGACACGTTGACTTGCGACCGCCAGGCATGCCTTTGCAGATAGCGGGCGTGTGCGAGCAACGCCAGCCCTTCGAATCGCCAATCAGCCAATCCCAGTAGCGCACCCACCCCGAGGTGGCGTACGCCCGCGCGCGCGGCACGTTCCAGCGCATCCATCCGCCAAGCGTACTTCTGTTTTGGGCCACCTCGGTGGTGGCGCGCATAAACGGCTGGGTCATACGTTTCTTGGTACAGGACAATGCCATCACAGCCGGCTGCGACGTAGGCTTCGTACTCCGGCACCTCGGCGGCAGCTACTTCGAGCGCCACATACTGCGCGTGTCGCTTTGCCTCGGCGACGCACTGCGCCAAGTAGCCCGTGTTGACATACTTTGGGTGTTCGGACGAGACGAGCAGCATGCTGCGGAAGCCTCGACCGGCGAGCGCCCGTGCTTCACGCATGACCTCGTCGATGCGCAGCGTTTTGCGCTTGATTTCCAGGCCCATTGAGAAGCCGCAGTACGTACAGGTGCACACGCAGTCGTTGCTCAGGTACAGTGGAGCGAAGAGCGCAATGGTCTTGCCGAAGCGCTCGACCGTTAAGCGCTGCGCAGCCTGAGCCAGCTCTTCCAGCATGCCGCGTGCGGCAGGCGAGAGCAGCACCGCAGCGTCGAGAAGATCTGGCGCGCCGGCAGCAATTGCCGAGCGCACATCAGCGGCGCTCGCGCCGTGCGCTCGCGCAATTGCATCGTGGACCTTCGAGGGCGAATGTTGTGCTGCGAAGGACACGTCAATCCACCGAGTCGAGAAAGCCGGTGAGCGGGCTTGACGCTGAGCCTAGCGCAAGCTCGGGTGCCCGCCCCGCGAGCCGCCCGGAGCGCCCGGCTTCGACTGCAAGTTTGAACGCGTGCGCCATTCGGGCGGGATGCGCCGCACTTGCGATCGCCGTGTTGACGAGCACCGCATCGGCGCCCATCTCCATGGCCGCCGCCGCGTGGGATGGAACGCCGAGCCCAGCGTCGACGATGACGGGCACGGTCGCTTGCTCGATGATCATTGCAATGGCGGCCTCCATCTTCAGTCCTTTGCCCGAACCGATGGGAGCAGCCAGCGGCATGACGGCGGCGGTGCCGACTTCCTCGAGGCGCTTGGCGAGCACTGGATCGGCGTGAATATAAGGAAGAACGACAAATCCTTCGCGCACGAGTATCTCGCAGGCTTTGAGCGTTTCAATCGGATCCGGCATCAGATAGCGTGGATCCGGAATAACTTCGACCTTGATCCAATCGGGCAGACCCGCCGCCCGGGCTAGCCTGGCCAGACGCAGCGCTTCGTCCGCATCGGCGGCCCCCGAGGTGTTGGGCACGATCAGATAGCGCGACTGGTCGATGAAATCCGTTATCGGGTTCGCAGGCGCGTCCAGATCGACTCGGCGCAGCGCAACCGTCACCATTTCCGCACCTGACGCGGCAAGTGCGTCTGCCATGAGCTCGGGGCTCGAGAACTTACCCGTTCCGACGATCAAACGCGACCTGAAGGTCCGGCCGCCAAGCGAGAGCAGATCGGTCAAAATCGTTTCCTCACGTGCCTTTGGGAGTATTCTCTCTTCGTCTCCCTACATTGCTATTCCCGGCCCGCGGGCTTCGCAGCGCAGGAGAACCCGTTTCTGCGAAGCAATGCGACGGGGTGCTGCCTTGATCGATATGTTGAAGGCGGCTGTGTCTTGGTACCGCGACCTTGGAAGGAGGCCTTCTCAATGGTCAACCGCCAGATCGACGCCATGGCCGAACTACAAAACGCTTTCTCAGTGCTCTTCAAGAACTGGGTGCTAGCCGTGCCGACAGCGCTCGTTTCGGCGATTGCAGCCATCCTCGCGTTTTTCGTCCTGGCGGCGTCGCTCGCTCCGCTTATCGCAGGCGGCATGATGCCCGACACCTCGGATCCGACGGCCGCATTGGCAATGTTCAGAACTGCGTTGCCAGCGTTCTCACTATTCTTTATCATCGTCGTGCTGCTCGGCCTCGTGGCGCAAGCCGTCGTTATCGGCGGTGCTGAACATGTCTGGCACGGCCAAGCGCCGGACCTCTCGGGCGGGCTGAGCAAGGCTATGGGCAAACTCCTAACCCTCATTGGCCTTTTCATTGTGGCAATCGTCATCGGTTCCATCTGCGGGCTTCTTACCATCGCCTTGTTCCTTGGACCGATCATCGGCCTCGTGCTGCTGTTCTTCTTCATGTATGCGCTGCCGGCGATCGTCATCGGCAACGAGGGTGTTTTCGGTGCACTCGGGTCCTCGTGGCGTTTGGTCTCAAAACATGTCGCGCCGAGTCTCATCGCGTTCGTTGGGATCGTGGTGATCAATATCATCGGAGGCATCGTCGAGCTGCTGTTCTCGCATATCCCGGTGCTCAACATCGTTGTGAACCTTGTTGTCGGCGGGCTGGTCGCGGCTTACGCGGCCTTGGTGGTGGTGCGCTTTTACGACCTCCTGCGCGGCGCCGCAACGCCGGCGGTGGTTTCCGGAACCCCACTCTGATCGGACACTCCTCCCCGCAAGCAAAGCCGGCCGCCTCGCCGGCTTTGTTCCACTGCCGGGTTGCCATGGGTCTTGCTATGGCCGTCGTGGGAACGGTCCTCCTGAGCACGGCGACTGGGTGTTCCAAGGTGTCGACGTCGGGCGGCATTGGCGAGACCGGCAACCGCGCAACCGTCCACGGCATCGTGCGGCTGGCTATTCTGGCTGAACCGAACACGCTGAACCCGGTTGTAAGCGGCCTCATCCAAGAAGGGTACATGGAGGGCGCGATCTTCAACGGCCTTGTCAAACTGGACAGTCGCGGCAATATACTCCCCGATCTTGCGACGGACGTTCCATCGCTCGCCAACGGCGGCATCAGCAAGGACGGCAAAACGATTACCTACCATCTCCGTCACGGCGTGACGTGGCAAGACGGCGCGCCTTTGACCTCCGACGATGTCGCTTTTACGTACAGCGCATACGTCAATCCCAAGGTCAACAGTTTCTGGGGCGGCACCTATCGGCACATCACGTCCATCTCGACACCCGACGCGTACACCGCCGTTTTGCATCTGAAGAAGCCCTTCGCGCCTGCGCTCACCCAGTTCTTCGAAAGAGGAACGGGCGGTTTCGTCGTGCCGAAGCACATCTTGGAGAAGTCCGCCGACATCAACACCGATCCATTTGGCAAGCATCCGGTCGGCACGGGGGCTTTTCGTCTGGAGCGCTGGGATCATGGTTCGCTCATCGTCTTGAAGCCGAATCCCCACTACTTCGGCGGCGTTCCAAAGCTGCGCGAGATCGACGTCCACATCGTTGCCAACCCCAATACCCAAATGGCGATGATCGGAAGTCACGAGCTCGACGTGGCAGTGCAGTTAACGCCCGCCCAGTACCCGCAGATTAAAGCCCTCGCCGGCGTTCGTGCTCTCCTCGTGCCGACATTACTGGAGCGCTTCATCACCTTCAACTTGAAGCGCGAGCCGTTCACCGACCCGCGCGTGCGGCGTGCGCTCGCGCTCGCGCTCGACCGCGATCGTATTGTCACGACCGCGTATCTAGGAACTGCCAGCAGAGCGCAAACGCTCATACCGCCGACTAACTGGGCCTACGATCCGACGGGAGCGCCGCCCTACGACCCGGCGCTTGCGAAGTCGCTGCTCGATCAGGCTGGCTGGACAGCCGGCCCAGACGGCATGCGCACCAAAAACGGACGGCCATTGACATTCGCGCTGCTCAACCAAACAGAACAAAATACGTTGAGCACGATGGTGCAAGAGGTACAGCGCGCCTGGCGAGACATGGGCGTTGCCGTCGACATCAAGGCGGTTCCGCGCAATGTCATATATGGAAACCCCGACGGCGTTGCAAATAGCGGCAAGTTTGATTCTCTGCTGGACGACTGGGGAGCGGATCCGGATCCCGATCGCTCGCTTTTGACCGAAACGAAAAACTTCTCGCCGCATGGATGGAATGACGCCTTCTATTCAAATCCCGAGGTGGATCGCTGGTCGGAGGAGGCCGTGGCGACGTTTGATCTGGCTACCCGCAAGCGATTCTATTCGCTGATCCAACGCCAAATGAATCGCGACTTGCCCTTTATTCCGCTTGCCTGGGATGGTCGAATTTATGCCGTCAATACCGACTTGCGCGGCTTCTCAGCCGAACCCATCTTTACTGATTTTTGGAACGTCGAAACCTGGCAGATCTAGGGCTTTATTCCAAGCTTGGCAGAGATCGGCAGGGTCAGGTTGCTCGAGTGCACCGGCTGCACTTTGTTGTTGGGGTTGATATACACCATTGCCTGATTGACTGCAATCGCCGCTTCCGAGGTCCCGCAGGCGATGAGCTTAAGCTTGCCCGGATGGTTGATGATGTCGCCGGCGGCGTAGATCCCTTTGACGCTTGTTTCCATGGTGAACGGATCGATGACGACGCCTTGACCTTCGATCGTGATGCCCCACGCCTTGAGCTCGCTTAAGTCCGAAATGAAGCCAAGCGCGCACAACACCTCGTCCACCTCGACTCGCGATTCTTCCTTCGTCTTGCTCTGCACGATCGTTACCGCCTCGACCTTGCCGTCGCCGTGCACTTCTTTGATCTCGAAATCAGGCTGGCGAATGTCAACCTTTGACCGCCGCAGCTGTTCGACGGTGTGCGCATGCGCGCGAAACTGCGAACGATGCACGATGGTCACGCTGGTCGCGCGCGGCTCGATAGCCAGTGCATAGTCGACGGCTGAATCCCCACCGCCCACAATAACCACGCGCTTGCCGTTGAAGCGGTCGAAATTGCGCGCATAGTAGGTGAGTCCACGATCTTCGAACTGCGCAGCGCTCGGCGCGGGCAGTTTACGCGGCTTGATGGCGCCGATGCCTGAGCAGAGCAGCACGGTTTTTGTCCGATGTTCTTGCTTGTCCGTGCTCAGCCTGAAGGTGCCGTCTTCGAGGCGCTCGAGGTTGGTCACGCGTTCCTCGAGACACACCGCGTGCGGCCATTGCATCGCCTGCTCGACGCACGAATTGACGAGATCCTGTGCGATGATAGCCGGAAAGCCGGGCATATCGTAGACGTATTTCTCCGGGTACAGCGCGTAGAGTTGGCCGCCGAGTTCGGGCAGCGCATCGATGACTTTGGCCTTGGCGCCCCGCATGCCGGCGTAAAACAGCGCGAAGAGTCCTGTTGGTCCTCCGCCGATAACCGTGATGTCGAATATCTCCACACGAGCGATTTCGCCGCGCCCTCTTGCTGGCCTCCGGCAGCCGGCTGCTTCCCGCGGGTGACAGGTGCTGATTTTCCGTATCGGCAACTATTCGCGTCATGCTTCCATCACCGCTCACCTACGCCACCTGGCTTGCCGTCATACGCATCTACAGCGGCATATTTTGGCTCGCGCATGGCTTAGCGAAGTTGCTGGGCCCGGGGTTCTTCGGGCCGTCGGGCATGATGGCAAATTTCTTGCACGACGCAACTGCGCACGGCAGCGGTCCATTCAACGACTTCCTTCAAAACGTCGTCCTTCACAACACCGACGTGTTCAGCCATCTGGTCGCCTGGGGCGAGACGCTCACCGGCGTCGCATTGCTGCTCGGGCTCGCCACGCGCGTCGGCGGCTTTTTCGGCGTCTTCTTGGCGCTCAATTATTTTCTCATGAAGGGTTCGTATGCTCATATAACCGCACTTGGCGGGCTCGAGGCGGCAGCCATGGCGCTTTCGCTCATTAGCCTCGTGCTGCCGACGGGACTTGTTTGGGGCTTTGACGGTATGCTACAAGCGTCGCGCTCGAAACGGCAGTCTGCGGGTAAAACTTAGCCCGAAGGCGTACGTCTTCTACCCGCTCTCGCCGACTGCAACAGGCTCTTGGAGGTTGTTCCCATGCTCACCAAAGTACAGCGGCCGACGCTCGACGAGCTTGGCCTCTCGCTTGGCAAACGCGCGCGCTTGCATCGGATGTTGTACGAGTACGGCCCTGCCAACGGCACGCTCTTGCTGCTGCCCATCGACCAGGGCTTGGAGCACGGTCCCGTCGATTTCTTTGACAATCCCGACAGCCTCAACCCGGAATACGAATACGAGCTGGCGCTGGAGGGCAAATATTCGGGCATCGCGCTGCACTACGGCCTAGCGCGCAAGTACTTCTACAAGTATGCGGGCAAGCTGCCCCTCTTGCTGAAGATCAATGGCAAGACGAACATCCCCAACGATGACGAAGCGTTCTCGCCTCTGACGGGCACCGTCGAAGCGGCGGTGCGGCTGGGCGCTGATGCAATCGGCTATACGCTCTACGTGGGCAGTCCGCGTCAAGGTGACGACATCGCTCAGCTGACTCGCGTGCGCGAAGATTGCGACCGCTTCGGCATGCCGCTCGTTGTCTGGGCATACCCGCGTGGCAAGGCGGTCAAAGAAAAAGGCGGCCAGGATTCAGTCTATGCGGTCGACTACGCCGCTCGCGTCGCCTGCGAATTAGGCGCCGACATCGTGAAGCTTAATGTTCCCAAAGTCAGCAACGACGACAAACAGCCCAAGCCCTATCCGACCCTTCAGATGTCGGAGGAAGAGGCGATTCGCAAGGTCGTGAAGTCAGCCGGTCGCACGCTCGTGCTCATCTCGGGGGGCAGCAAGGTCAGCGATGAGGACTTGTTGCGCAAAACCCGGGCCTCCATGGATGCAGGCGTCACTGGGCTGATCTTCGGTCGTAATCTTTGGCAGCGCCGCCGCCCGGACGCGCTCGAAATCACAAACAAGATCCATCATATCCTCAAGGACTACGGCGCGTAGTTTATAGGATCTAAAGATCCGTTGTTTCATTTGGTGAACGGATCTAAACGGACCTTTGAAGCAACGGACCTTTAGGTCCGTTCGTACGGCGCGTCGTTGAACGGATCTAAAGATCCGTTGCGTCATTTGGTGAACGAATCTATGAAGTAACGGACCTTTAGGTCCGTTAGTACGGCGTCGTTTAACGGATCTAAAGATCCGTTGCTTCATTGGTAAACGAACCTTGGTTAACGGATCTAAAGATCCGTTGCTTCATTTGGTGAACGAATCTAACGATCCGTTGCGTCATTGGTAAACGGATCAAGGATGTCGATGAGCGCGTGGGTGATGCGCCCGGTCGCGCCCCAGACGCAATTCTCATCGAACGTATACGCGTAGATGAGGCACTGCACTCCTTCTACCTGCCGGACGCGCGTCGAGGCAACGCCAGGTTCGAAGAGGCGCGCTAGTGGCACCATGATGATACGCCCCACCTCCAGCGGGTCGAGTTGCAGCGGCGGAAGGCCTTCGATGAATCCAACCACAGGTGTGATCGTGTAGTTCGACACGTGCGTCTCAACGTCGTCGAGCAAGCCGATGATCTGCACGTCATGCGGGCGCAGCCCGAGCTCTTCGTATGCTTCGCGCAGCGCCGTGCCGACTGGCCCATCGTCATCCGCTTCGCACGACCCGCCGGGAAAGCAAATCTCGCCTTTATGATCGAGCACGTCGTGGGTTCGCTCGCAATACAACACGTCCGGGGCGGCCTGCGATCCTAAGAGCGGCACGAGCACCGCGGCGCGACGCGCTTTTGGTTTGTCAACCGTCATGCGTTGCCGCACGTGTAGTCGCTCGCGCAGCTGTTCAAGAGCGCTTGCCGGCACGCCGATCAGTTGAGCGAAAAACGCGTGCGCAACGGAGAGCGGCGCTCGTGCAGCTCGCTCTGTCCGCCTTCGACACGAAGGCTGCGCAGGCGCTGGGTTTCTTCATCTAGCAACCGCAGCTCGGCACGCAGACGCTCAGCCGCTGACGCCGCTTCGAGCAGTTGCTGCTTGACGCCGACTGCGACTTGCAACGCGTCGGCGATGATGTACGAAGAGGCCGCCGCATCGCTGGGCAGGTCGATCGTCTCGAGCTCGCTACCCGACACGGCGAGCAACGCCTCCAGATAATCTTTGAAGCGATCGATGGCGGTCTCGCGCAACCGGCTGGCACTGTCGGACGGACCGTCGAGCTCTTCCAAAAAGGAAATCTCGGCTCGCCAGAATGGCCGCGTGCCAACAAATCGGTCAACCTTAAACCTGCGAGTGCCTTGCGCCATCACGTAAAGCCGCCCGGCCGAAAGTCGCGTGACTTGGCGGATGACGGCCGCGGTGCCGACCGCAACCGGGTCGAGGTCCTCGCCGACCTCGTTCCCTTTGCGATCGAGCAGCACGCCAAAGGGCAGCCGGTGCTCGATGCACTGCGCCATCATTTCCTTATAGCGGTCCTCGAAGACGTGCAGTCGCAGGGCTGCGCCGGGCAGCAAGACGGTGTTGAGCGGGAAGAGGTCAAGAACGGAATCCATGTGACGGCTGCCCGAGCTAGGCTTGGTGTGCGAACTCCTCGGCCCACGCCGCAGCGATGCGCTCGAGAGTCAACTCGTCAACCTTTTCCGGATCATCTTCAAAATCGTCGAGTTCCGTGACGAGCCGTAAAAGTTCGGGCATGGGGACTTGCTTCGGATCCTCATCCGGGTACGCTTGAGACAGCTCGAATCCGATGTCCTCGACATCTTGCCATGTCAGTCCCACGACCCTCACCCCCTCAGTGTCAGCGAGCCGGTTCGCTTTCGCGGTCAGCGTCGCCGGACCTTTCGACTGACCGCTCTATATGTCACACGATACCGAGTATGTTGTAGCCCGCATCGACGTAAAGGACTTGACCGGTCATCGCCGCTGAAAGATCGCTTGCCAAAAACACCGCAACGCCAGCGACGTCGTCCGCTGTCGCGTTGCGACGCAGCGGCGCTTTCGCCGCTACTTCGCTTAAGATTTTTGTAAAGTCACCCACCGCACGCGCAGACGCCGTTTTGATTGGCCCAGCCGAGATCGCGTTGACGCGCACGCCGCCATGTTCTCCCAGGTCATGGGCGAGATAGCGAACCGACGATTCAAGCGCTGCCTTGGCGACTCCCATGACGTTGTAGTTGCGAACCGCGCGCACCGAGCCCAGATATGTCATTGCCATCACCGACGCGCGTTCTGCGAAGAGCGGCTGCAATTCGCGGCACAGAGCCACGAGCGAGTAGGCGCTGATATCAAGTGCCAGGCAAAAGCCCGCGCGAGAGGTAGCGAAATATTTTCCAGCCAGCTCCTCTTTGCGGGCGAAGGCCAAGCTGTGCACAAGCACGTCGAGCTTGCCGAAGCGTGCCGCCACGAAGTCGCGTAAGGCAGCGATGCTCTCGTCCTTGGCGACGTCGGCGGCGATGGTGGGCGCATTGCCGAGCTCTTGGGCGAGCTTTTCCACCTCCTCACGCGTGCGTTCGCCTTCGTAGGTGAGCATAAGCGAGGCACCGTGCGTGTGAAGCGCGCGTGCGATGGCCGTTGCAATGCTCCAGCGGTTGGCAACACCAAGCACGCAGGCTTTTTTGCCGGCTAGAAGCGACACAGCCGCGTCCTAGCGAGGTGCGGCTTCAAAACGACGAGTGACTGCGTCCCAATCGACCACATTCCACCACGCGTTGAGGTACTCGGCGCGGGCGTTTTTGTACTTCAAATAGTAGGCGTGTTCCCAGACGTCGTTGCCCATAATCGGCGCCATGCCGTTTGACATCGGATTATCCTGGTTGGCCGTGCTGATGACCGATAGTTTTTTGTCCTTGGCTTGCACGAGCCACACCCAACCGCTGCCGAACTGTTTGACACCCGTGTCAACGAATAGTTTCTTGAAGGCTTCGAAATCGCCGAAGGCGCCGCGGATGGCATCCCCCAGCGCACCCTTGGGTTCGCCGCCTTTTTTGGGCCCCATGATGGTCCAAAACATCGAGTGGTTGACATGCCCGCCGCCGTTGTTGCGCACGGCGCTGCGGATGTCTTCCGGCACGGCGTTCAAATCACGCAGCAGCTCTTCGGCGCTCTTGCTTGCCAACTGCGAGTGTTTTTCGATCGCTGCGTTGAGATTGCTCACATAGGTTGCATGGTGCTTGTCGTGATGCAGCGTCATCGTTTCCTTGTCGATGGTCGGCTCCAGCGCATCGTAGGGGTAGGGAAGCGGTGGTAGTTCGTGGGCCATCTTTCGATCCTCCGGAATCGTGGTGTGCGGCGGGCGTGCGGAAGGTACCGAATTGTACGCGCGACCTGCATATCCTCGGGTCGGCGCATGGTTTCGCACTGGAAATGTGGTATCAACCAGCTCCATGCGCGTGACTGTTCGATTCTTCGCCTCCCATCGCGAAGCGACCGGACTCTCGTCCTACGTCGCCAACGTTGGCGAGGGCACGAGTGCGGAGGAAACACTCCGGTCGCTGTATGGTCAGTTTCCCAAGCTCCAAGCGCTGACCGGCAGCATCGCGTTCGCGGTCAACCGCCAGCAGGTGCCAGCCACGACAGTCTTGCGTGACGGCGACGAGCTTGCGCTGCTGCCCCCGATGGCAGGCGGATGATGAAGCATTTCGTCTTGACATCCCAGCCACTGAATGAGGGCGAGGTGACCGACGCAGTCTCGACGGCGGATGCGGGAGGCGTTGTTACCTTTGTCGGGCGCGTGCGTGACAACGCCCGCGGGCGTACGGTCATCGCGCTCGAGTACGAAGCGTATCCCGAGATGGCGGAAGCGGTGTTCGCGCAAATCGCCGACGAAGCGAGGGCGCGTTTTGCGATCAAGCAAGTGGCGATTCACCATCGCAGCGGCAAGCTGTCGGTCGGCGAGCCGTCGGTTGTGATTGCTGTCTCCGCTGCGCATCGTGGCGCGGCCTTTGACGCCTGCGAGTACGTTATCGATCAGCTCAAGGCGCGCGCGCCGATCTGGAAGAAAGAATTCAGCCCTGACGGCGCGGTCTGGATCGAAGAGCACCCTTAGGCTCAGCCGGTGAATGTCACCCCGAAATGGCTGGGAATGAGGGTGCCCAGCACGTACGCCAAAAGACCCGCAGCGGCGCCGATAGCAAAAATCTCAAGCCCCGATCGCCACGGGTTCGTGTCAGCGACACGTGCCTTCACGACGCCGACGCCAAACAGCACTGCGCCGGCGAGCAGGATCGACGTCCAAAATGCAATCAAGCCGTGCAAGACCGTGTACGGCAGAATTGGGAAGATTGCACCGCCGAGGAACGAGAGCGCCATCACGCCGGCATTTTTGATGGGACTGTCCTGAGGCTCGACGTCAAGGCCAAGCTCTTCACGCGCCATGACGCGCAGCAGCCGCCGCGGGTCCTTGACGACTTCAGCGGCCGTTTCACGCGCTCGCTGCATGGACAACCCTTGCTGGCGGTAGATTTCAATCAGCTCGGCAAGCTCTTCGGCCGGGTGCTCTTCGATCTCGCGTGCCTCGCGCTCGATTTCTGATTGGCCGACTTCAGCCTCGGCCTTGGTCGACATATAGCTTCCGGCGCTCATCGCGATCATGCCCGCAAAACCGGATGCAAGTCCGGCCAGCAATATTTCGCTATTGCGATGTGTGGCGCCGAAAAATGCGGAGACGACGCCGACCGTTGTCAACACCCCGTCCTGCGCTCCAAAGACGACTTCGCGGATGCGCGAACGGGATGCGATGCGCTCGCGTTCGCTTTTTGACTCCGCTGGGCCATGCAGCTTCTCAAAGCCCGCCTGCACGCGCGGCGGTTGCTGCCCCACACCTGCGCGCGGAGCAACCGCGGGCCCATTCGGCGCAGCTGCGGCGCCCGCACGCTCGATTGAATCGAGCGCGTTTTGGAACACGGTGACGTGATGACGCTCGCGGTTGAGCGCAAGCTGGAATGCAGCGATTGCATCGCTGCGGCCTTCTACCTCCGCTTCCCGGATATAGCGTGGATAATTGTTCTCGCTCTCGTTGGCCTCTTCGCTGATGACGCGCCGAAGATTTTCAGCAGTGCTTTTGACCGCACCAAGCGCACGCAAAAGTGCCATCGCGTGAACCGCCTCAGACCCGGCCGCTTCCATAAACGTCTCCGCGATAGCAGGGTAGCCCTCATCCAAGGCAGCCTGCGCATATGCCGCATACAAGCGTTGCGCCTTGGCTTCATCTGCGAAGGCGACCCACAGGTTGACGTCGGTGCGTGAGATGGAAGCATCCATCGGCAAGGTTGTTCAGCGTCAATGCGCAAGATTCCGCCGCGATGATTGTCAAGCTCTTCGTCAAAGACGAACGCTTGCGCCCGTTCGTTCGCGTGCTCATCTTTGCGGTCGCCGTTTTGCTGCTGACCGCGTCGCTTGTGGCTATCGTCGACGCCGTCTTCAGGCGTCCGCCCACCGCCGAGCTGTCGTTGTCAGACATTATCGTCGGTGAGGTCGCGCTTGCCGTTTCCGCAGTGATCGTCGCCTATATCTTGCGCCGCTACCTCGATCGCCGCTCGATTGCGTCGCTGGGACTCCCACCACGCGGGCGATGGCTGCGCTTGTTCGGACTTGGCATTGTCTTTGGCGCGGGCATGCAGAGCATCATATGGGCAATCGAATCAGCGTCAGGCGCTGCGCACGTGACCGGCTACGGTGGCTTCATGGGCGATGTGCGGCTGCTGGCAGCTGCGGGTACCGTTTTCTTTGCGGGCGCGTTGTTCGAAGAGATGTCCTTCCGTGGCTATGCCCTGCAAAATCTCTGGGAGGAATGGGGAATCATACCAGCCATCGTTGTGACCTCCGTTGGCTTTGCAGCGCTGCACTTCAGCAATCCGCATGCGCGCGAGCAGACGATACTGACGGTGGCTGACTTGGTGACCTTCGCGCTGTGGGCATGCATGAGCGTCGTCTGGACAAAGTCGTTGTGGCTTGCGCTCGGAGCCCACGCCGCATGGAATCTCTTTGAGGGGCCGGTCTTCGGTCTGCCGGTGAGCGGCCTGGTCATGCCCACACGCACCATTGTCGTGCAAACGGTCAACGGTCCGGCGTGGCTCACCGGCGGCTCATTCGGTCCGGAGGCAGGGGTGAGCGCATTGGCGGCCCTGGTGGTGGGCTTTTTGGTCCTTCGGTTCCTGCACAGCAAGGGAGCCTTCGCGGATGCGCTCGACATGCGCGAGGCATATGCCAAAACGCAGGCGGCGGCTCGGCGTCAGTAGTCCTCTTCCGAGTCGTCCGTAGTCTCTTCTTCTTCCTCGGTGTAACTCTCGTCGAAATCTTCGTTCTCGTCGTATCCGCCGATGGTTATCCCCGTTTCGTCATCCTGCTCGACGAGGTGGCCGTGCTCGATGCGAGCGTGTTCGAGGATATCCACGTCGGCCTTGGGCGCCCGGCCGGAGGGTGCACCATTGCTGCGCGCGGCGCTCGACGACCGTTTGGCGACCGGTTGCTTCGTTTTTGCACTCTTTGTGCTTCGCACCGTGCTGGTGCGACTTTGAGATTTCGTCCGAGCCTTGGTGCCGCTCGAAGGTTTGCGCTTGACGGCGCTCTTGCGTGCACGCGTGACGCCCTTCGTCGCCTTCTTGGCCGATTTGGAAGCAGCGCGCTTTTTGGGTTTCTTCTTCATGTGCGCCTCCTTGGGGCGATTGTTCGGCCGCCGCCGTTTGTCGGGTTGCCTAAAAGTCTCCTGCAAGCCAGCTTAGGAATTCATCTCTTGGACTTTTTGCAGCACTTCATCGGCGTGACCGGGGACTTTGACCGCCTCGAAGATATACCTGATGACCCCCTTATCGTCAATGACGAACGTCGTCCGTTTGGGATTGCCAGCCGGGTCGGGCAGGATGCCGAGCGTCGTGCATATGGCCCCGTCGGGATCGGAGAGCAGCGGTGTCGTCAGCTCATTGATGGCGGCGAACGTTCGGTGAGAGTTCACCGAGTCGCGCGAGATGCCGACCGCCACGGTGTTGAGTTTTGCGAAGTCAGCTGACCGCTGACTGAAGTCACGTGCCTCGTTCGTTCAGCCCGAGGTCATATCTTTAGGATATGCCCACAAGACAACTGATTTCGCGCCGCGGAAGTCCGCCAGGTTCAAGCGCCCGCTTTGCGTGTCCGCGCTGATCGGCGGCAAGGGGTCCCCGACTTTTACTGCCATCGTCTCTCCTTATACGATCGAAACGCTTGGCAATCTAGTGCTTGGTCGGAACGAGCGGCCGGACTTCAAAGATAAAGGCGCCGACGGCAACCGTGCGGGGCTCGCCGCTGACCGGCGCTAGCGTTGCTCGCAAGACACACGTGCCAATGTTTGAGTCCTTGATGTAAAGCTGCCCTTCGTACAGCGTGGCAGTGCTCTTCGCGAAGGTCTTGCGCTCGAAGTCCTCTCCGCTGGGATGTCCCTTCGGCACGAGACCGACCCGGCATTGCCCGTTGAACGGTGATCGGAAATAGATCGCGATATCGATGACTTCGCCCGGATTGTAGACGTCCTGGCGGGGTGTGACGTCGACTCTTTCGATCTGCATACAGGCGCAGGCGTTCGCGCCGGGGGCGGTCCGACCTTGTGCCGAATGAGTGTTTTCCATGGTTGCATCCTTGTTGCCGCGGCTGCGCGCCATCGTCGGAGCCAAACACGTCACGACTGCTCCCGGCGATCTGTCGAACTACCAGTACGACGGCTCCGCCGACCGAGCGTTGCCGGAGGTTGTCGTCCACCCCGGCAGCACTGCCGAAGTTGCCAACATCGTGGCGGCCTGCAACGAGGTTGACTGCCCCTATGTTGCGCGCGGCGCCGGCACGGGACTCTCCGGCGGCGCGATCCCAGAAAAAGGCGGCGTCGTCATATCGACGGCGCGCTTGAACCGCATCCTCGAGGTCGATGCGAAGAACCGTTTGGCGGTGGTCGAGCCAGGGGTCGTCAACGCCCACATCAGCGAAGCGGTCAAACAGCATGGATTGCAATTCGTGCCGGATCCGTCGAGTCAGGCGGCCTGCACAATCGGCGGCAACGTGGCGGAAAACTCGGGTGGTTTGCATTGCCTGGCGTACGGCGTGACCGCTCATCACGTGCTCGGCTGCGAGGTGGTCACGCCGCAGGCGGAGGTCGTCTGGTTGGGCGGCAAAACCGTCGACGTGCCAGGCTACGACTTGCTCGGGGTGTTCATCGGTTCTGAAGGGACGCTCGGAATCGCCACCAAGGTCGTGGTTAAACTGACGCCGTTGCAGCAAGACCGGCGCACGTTGCTCGCGGCGTTCCCGTCCGTTGAGCAAGCCTCGCAAACCGTTTCCGACATCATCGCCGGCGGCATCATCCCGGCTGCGCTCGAAATGATGGACCAGCTCTCGACGCAAGCCGTCGAGGAGTTCGTGCACGCCGGTTTTCCGACCGACGCGGGCGCCGTCTTGATCGCGGAATTGGAAGGTCTGGCGGGAACGCTCGACGAGCTCGCCGCGGACGTGCGGTCCTTCTGCCTCCGCAACGGTGCAAACGAATTCCGGCAAGCACGTGATGACGCCGATCGCGATCGCATCTGGCTTGGGCGCAAGAGCGCGTTTGGCGCAATGGGCAGGCTTGGCTCGAGCTATTACGTTCAGGACGGCGTCATCCCACGCACGCGGCTACCCGAAGTCGTCACTGAAGTCGCTGAAATTGGCCGGCGTTACGGACTGCAAATTGCCAACGTCTTCCATGCCGGCGACGGCAACCTGCACCCACTCATCATCTTCGACGAGCGCACGCCTGGTGATTACGAGCGCGCCGTTGCGGCTGGTGCCGACATCTTGCGCGCCTGCGTCCGCCACGGCGGTAGCATCTCGGGAGAGCATGGCATCGGCATCGAGAAACGCGACTGCATGAGCTTGCAATACACAAAAGCAGACCTCGCACTCATGGCGCGCCTCAAAAACGCCTTCAACCCGCGCGGCCTGTGCAACCCGGCAAAAATGTTTCCAACCTCGCGGCGCTGTGGCGAGAGCGCGCGTACGGCTGCCAGCGGCGCGCTCAGCCGCGAGATCGAGCAAGCCGCCGGACCCGCCTTCTAGTGCCACGCAACGAACTGCGCACGCTCAACCTGCCCATCGCAGACGAGCTCGCCAAGCGCGCCGGCAGCCGTCCTCGCGTGAGGCCGCAGGAGTGCGCTCCTTATGCAATCGCCGGCAATCTCCCCAAGCTCGTCTTCTCTCCTCGCAGCCTAAGCGAAGCCGCCAAGACGATCACGACTGTTGCGGCAGAAGGCGCTTCGATCGTTATCCGGGGTTCGGGCACGAAGCAGTGGCGGCCGCCCCATCCGTACGAGGTCGACGTGGTGCTCGATGCCTCACGCTGCAGCGGCGTCGTCGAACACGTCCCCGCCGACCTCACCGTCACCGTTGCAGCCGGCACGAAATTCTCAGAGCTGCAAGAAGCGCTGC
The DNA here is from genome assembly GCA_030948685.1 of Vulcanimicrobiota bacterium. Lineage (GTDB taxonomy): Bacteria > Vulcanimicrobiota > Vulcanimicrobiia > Eremiobacterales > Eremiobacteraceae > JAFANK01. Next base: position 17,955 of record JALYZV010000059.1, read on the forward strand.
GTTCCTGCGGCCAGTTTTTCCCGAACGATCCGCCGTTTTGGTCCGACACGACGGTCGGCGGGTTGATCTCCGCGGGTGCTGGCGGCGCGCTGCGCCAGCGCTACGGCACTCCGCGCGACAACCTGCTCGGCATGCGCGTCTGCCTATCCGACGGTTCGATTGCCTTCACCGGATCCAAAGTCGTCAAGAGCGTGGCAGGCTACGACATTCCGAAACTCTTCGCCGGAGCGTGGGGAACGCTCGGCTTCATTGGCGAGCTCACCCTCAAAGTTGCACCGCTGCCGCGCGAGGAGCGAGGCGTGGTCGGTCTGTTCGGACAGTGCGAGGCAGCTTGCCGCGCCGCCTTGGCGCTTGCAGCCTCACCGATTTTTCCGCTCGCGACAACGCTTCATGACCGCGCAAGCGCGCATCGAATTCGTGCGTTTGGGGCCGAAGTCGGCTCGCCGTGGACGCTCGTCATACGTTGCGGCGGAACGCGAACTGCTGCGACTCGTCAGTCGGACGCCGTTGCAGCCATGTTGCGGTCGTGCGGCGCGTCCAGCATTGAGGCGCTTGACGCGGACCGGCTGCACTTTGCCTGGTCGGATATTGCCGAGCTGGCGAGTGGCAGCGCATATCCCGGTTCGCAGTATGTGTGTTGCGCGATAGCGAGTCTCCCCTCGCAGGTTTCAGTCGTGCTGGCGGCGGTCGCAGCGCTCTTTCCGGACGTGCAGTGCACTGCCCATCCGGCCAGCGGCGTTGTGTACGCGCACGTACCGGCCGGTCCTGACCTGCTGACGGTCGGCCAGCTGGAACCGTTGCACCTCATGTGCGAGCGCGAACAGCTGACCCTTGCGTACCTCGCCGCTCCCGCGCCGCTTGGCGTGCGCTTGCGCGCGCCGGTCCCAGCCCACGCGCCGCTTGCGCTGATGCGGCGTGTGAAGGCGACATTCGATCCGAGCGGCACATTCGACCCCGGGCGTTTTGTGGCGGGGATCTGACGGCCATGGCACAGCGCCGTGGTTATATCGGCCCGCATCGGCCGGAGCTTGCCGATCTCGATCGCTGCACCCGCTGCGGCCTGTGCGAACAAGCCTGCCCGACCTATCGGCTGCTTAAGGCCGAACCAGACTCGCCGCGCGGCCGAATCTTCCTTATGAAGGAGGTTGCAGACGGACGGGCTGAGGTCGACGCGAATCTGGCGGAGCACCTGTATCGCTGCTTGGGTTGCCGCGCCTGTGAGACGGCATGCCCTTCCGGCGTTCCGTTTGGGAGACTGCTGGAATACGGCCGGCATCAAGTCGAATTGCATGGTGAGATCTCACCCGCGCGGCGCGGCTGGCGCCGCTTCCGTGGCTTGGCGTTCGAGCGCATCCTTCCGACGCCGTGGCTCTTCCGCGCGGCGATGCTTCCAGCACGCATGTTGCAGGCTGTACCCGGCCTGCTCGCGCTCGTGCAGTCCTTACCGCTGCCGAGTAAACTTGCGCAACTCGTACGCATGATTCCACGGCGCGACGGCGCGCTCCGAGTAAACGAAAGCACGCGACTGCGTTTTGGGGCGGTCGTTGCGGCGCAAGGTCCCAGGCGCGCTCGCGTCGGTCTCTTCGTGGGCTGCGTCATGGGGTCGCTTTTTGGCCACGTCCACGCGGCGACGATTCGAGTGCTGACTCGCAACGGCTGCGAGGTCGTCATCGTCCCCGGCCAGTGGTGCTGCGGCGCCCTCAACCTGCACGCCGGCGAACGAACCATCGCCGCGCGGATGGCGCGCGCCAATGTCAAGGCGTTTGCCAACGAACAACTCGACGCCATTGTCGTCAACTCAGCCGGTTGCGGTGCGGTGATGAAGGCATACGCGGAGCTGCTCGACGATGATGCCGCCGCGACAAGCTTTGCCGGGAAGGTGCGGGATGCTGCAGAGCTGCTCGCGCAACTCGGACTGCGTCCGGGTCTGCGCCCGCTACGCGCAAAAGTGACGTATCAAGACGCCTGTCACCTCGCCCACGGACAGCGCGTGCGCGAAGCTCCTCGTGCGCTGCTCCAGCAGATTCCCGGATTGACGTATGTTGAGATGCCGCACGCCGATCGGTGCTGCGGAGCCGCCGGCGTGTACAGCCTGGCGCAGCCGGAGCTGTCGGCCGAGATCCTGGCTGAAAAGGTGGGAGAAATCGGCCAGACTGGGGCAGCACTCGTCGCGACCACCAACCCGGGGTGCGCCATGCAGCTCCAGGCCGGGCTCGCGGGCGGGACTGAGGGCGTCAGGGTTTGCCACCTCATGGAGTTGATAGACCGCTCATATAGCGGGGGACCGTAGAACGGAACGATAAGAGGCGGGGCACACCAACCTGCGGCTTCGGCCGTGGATGGTTGTCACGCTTGGGCGACTCGGTGCTGGTCTTGGCCGAATTGCACCGACCATTGAGACAGAAGGGTGCCCCGCGCCGGCATGAGACGGGCGAGGCCGGAGGAAGCTGTCACAATGCGTGCAGGGCGCAAGTCACATCTGGCAGGGATGCTACGATAGATGGCTTCTTCACAGCCCTTTGGGGGCTCGCCGCTTCAAAACCCGCAACACGTCGCAGCGCAAGCGGGGACTGAAAGCGCCTACAGCAGTTTCTTTCCCGCTGGGTCGTCATACTACAGCCGGTTGCTCTCGCTTTCATCCGGTCAGGAAGATCATTTCTTCGCAAACCTGCACGCCGTCTTGCGCGACTTCATGGACGTGCCGATTTTGGTTGCCGCGACTGCGGATGTCACCTCGCCGGATGGCTACCGCCTGCAGTATCAGCGCAACATGGACGAGCGCGAATCCTTACCCGTTATCGATCGCAAATTTGTCAATCAGGCGCTGCGCAGCGGGCGCACCATGCTCTTCGGCCGTTTGCCGAAATTGCCGACCGGCGGCTATCTGCAATCGACCGGTGATGGTGCGGGCTCCATTTTGGTCGCGCCAATGCGTCACGATGGAAAGATTTTAGGGTACATAGCGATTCGGTCGCGACGCGAAGGAATGTACGGAGACGCAGAGCTCGAGTACATCACGGCAGCAGCGGATCTTGCCGCGATCTCCGTTCGCAGCAAACTCGTAGGCGACGAAGCGCGCGCGCGCAGCACCGAGCTGCGCCTCATGCTGGAGGCGGCGCGGGCACTCTCGGCCGAGCGCGATCTGCGGCGGCTCTTCTCGCGTCTGCACCGCTTGGTTGGCAACGTGATGGACGCCGGCACATTCTACGTGGCGCTTGGCTCGTGGGATCAAGGGCTCATGACCCTTCCGTACTGCATCGATCACTATAAGCTCGTCGATCTGGGCGGCCCGGTTCCACTGGAAGGCTCTCTCTCCGGACACGTTTTCCGCGAGGGCACACCCATCATCGTTCGGACCGCCGAGGACTGGCGGCGCTATCCCTGGGTCGAGCGCGGCGATGAGACCGACTCTCCAGTTTCAGCGCTAGCAGTGCCGATGCGCATCGGCGCGCGTACGATCGGCGTCATTTGCGCGCAAAGCACGCGTCCGCACGCCTACACCGAACGCGACCGCGACGTTTTGGTGGCCATCGCCGAACAGGCAGCCATCGCCGTAGAGAACTCCCAGCATCTCATGCGCGCCGACCAGCGAGCACGAGAATTGCAGCTACTGTCTGAAGTCTCGCGCGCGCTGTCATCGCAGCTCTCCATCCGCGCGCTCTGCCAGACCGTGTGCAACGAAGTCCGCCGCGTCATGGATGCCAAAGTGTTCTTTGTTGCGCTGGCCGCCGAGTCTGAATCTGCAATGCGGCTCGAATTCGCCATTGAAGGCGACGAGGTTATCGACGTCGATCTTGTGCCGCTTGAAAACTCGTTCGCCAAGCGCGTTATGGAGACGCGCCAGCCAATCGTCCTCCAGACCGGCGAGGAAATCGACCGGCAGCCGCATCGCACCATCCATCAAAGCGATAGCGGCTCCGTCCGTTCTGTGGCCATGGCTCCGTTGCGCCTCGGCGACCGCTGCATCGGCGTCATGTCCGCGCAGTCGTACAACGAGCGGGCCTTCGATGAGTCGAGCGTCCGCATCCTGACCGCCATCGGCGAACAGCTCGCGCTGGCCGTGCAAAATGCGCAGCTCTTCGGTGACGCAAAGAGCCGCGCTGACCGCGATCCGCTGACCAACCTCTTCCACCACCGCTACCTCAAGACGCGCCTGGAGGAGGAGATCTCACGTTCGCGCTTCACCAATCAGCCGCTCGTCGTGCTGATGATGGACATCGATAATTTTAAACTCGTCAACGACACGTACGGGCATCCAGCCGGCGACGACGCACTGCGCATGCTCACCGCCGTGCTGCAAGCGACGTGCCGCGGTACGGACGTCATCGGACGTTACGGCGGCGACGAGTTCATGATCATCTTGCCCGACACCGATGCCGAGCACGGGCTTCGCATTGCAGAACGGATCGAGGTTGAAGTTGCAGGTCGCGAGCTGCACCTGCATGACGGTACGGCCATCCCACTGCGCTGCTCGATTGGCCTTTCGTCGGTACCGGCCGATGGCTGGACGCCTGGTGAGATCATCAACAAAGCGGATGCCGCCCTCTACCAGAGCAAGCGTCAGGGCCGGCCCATGGCGCGGCTGCAGCGTGTCGGCACGACCCAGTTGCGGCTCGACGGCAACTTCGAGCCGGTATCTGAATTGCTGGCGGCGCTTTTGGCGCGCGATCCTGCCACGCGCAGTCACCTCGAGCACGTCAATCGCTTGGGGAAAGAGTTTGCCGAGCTGATCAAGCTGTCCGAGGCTGACACGCAATCGCTGCTGCTGGCAAGCGTCCTGCATGACATCGGCAAGATCGCAATTCCCGATCAAGTGCTGAGAAAACCCGGCCGCCTCAACCGAGACGAGTACGACCTCATCCGCCGTCACCCGCAGATCGGTGCAATGCTGATCGAGCACATCCCCGGCTTCAAAGACGCGGCTAACGCGGTGCTGCACCACCACGAACGGTATGACGGCCGTGGCTATCCATTCAAGATCACCGGCGATGAGATTCCGCAGTTGGCGCGGATCGTCACCTTGATCGACGCATTCTCAGCGATGGTTATGGATCGCCCGTATCACAAAGGCATGGACGAAGCGGCCGCTCTCGACGAGCTGCGCAAAGGTGCCGGTACTCAATTCGACCCCACGCTGGTCGACAAGTTCGCCCAGATGGTCGTCGCCTCACAAGCGCGCTAGGTACATCGCGCCGTAGCCCTGAAGCGTCCGCAATCGTGGACGTCAAGTTCGCAATCACCGCATTCGCAACGGCATTTACCATCGTTGACCCGGTCGGCATGGTGCCGGCGA
>JALYZV010000074.1 GCA_030948685.1 Vulcanimicrobiota bacterium
GAGTTGGCATGACCGCATGCCTGCAGCGCACACGCAAGCAACAGAGCCGCACATGCGGGCGCCCGCGGCGCGGCGCGCGCTAGCGCGTTGACAGGCGCACCGAAAACGCCGATCCGACGATCGGATAGCCGAGGACGTCTTCGGCGTTATGATTGTTACCGATGTTGTCGACGCGCATCGTCAGCATCAGTCGCCGCGAGAGCGTCTTTTTCAGATGAAGGCCGGTCACAACGTACGGCGTGAGCACTTGCGTGTTCTTCTCGTCCGCGTAACGCCGGCCCACATACGTCGAGTCGATGCCGTAGGTCCACGTTCCGCGGCTGATCCAGACAGCAAGGGCACCCGTCGACGTCGGCCGGTACAACAATCGAATCGAGGATTGGTTGCTGGGTGTCAGGTCGGCGGCGCGCAAAAAGTCCGTGTACGCAAGGTATGCGTGCGCAAAGGTCCCGACGCGTGTGTCGATGCTTGTTTCGAGACCGCGCACGCGAGCACGGCTCACGTTGAATGGTTGGACGTCACCGAATGCATCGATGGGAACGTTGATGATGAGGTTGCTCGTGTCCTGACCGAAGTACGACAACGTGCACTCGCTGCGAGTCGCGTGGCAGCGCATGCCGACATCGTACGTTGCCCCGTACTCGGGCTGCAGCGCGGGAGAACCATAACCGGGATAGTAGCGTTCGTCCAAGTTCGGCGTGCGAAACGCCCGCGCATAGTTTGCGAGCACGTCAATCGAGTCGGAAAGGCGCACGACAGTGCCGATCGACGGCACGGAGACGGGCCTGGCTCCTTGCGTGCGTTGCGTGCGAATGCCCAAGCTGACCGTCAGCGGCGTGCCGGGCGCGTGAATCTCATCCTGCAGGTACCAGGCGCTCGAGGCGTCGTGCGCAATGCACGAATCGAAGCTGCTGCCTCCTTGACATGCCTGCGGAACGGGCGAGTTGGGGTTGACGTACGCGGTGTCGAACGTCACGCTGCTGCCGCCGGAATCATAGCCGCCCGTGACAACGTTGAACCGTCCGAGCGCAAGCGTCGTGCGTAGCGAGACCCCGTGCGTGTTGCCGTTTGCCTGATTGTCGTACGGGAACGGTTGCGTTGTGTCGAAGAAATGCAGCCGGCGCCCGTTGCTTGCCACTTGCAACGCGACGTCGCCGTGCGCAAGCGGCAAATCGAAATCAAGATTCATTCGCTGATAGACGCGCTGCTGCTGTGCCAGATTGCTCGCGAAGAACACGCTGCCCGGTATGCCGATCGCCGACGTGTCATTGTGGAAAGAAGCCTTGACCGCGACTGCCCCGAGGCGCCCGCTGAGCGCGATGCCGGCATCAGACGTCTTGGCATCGCTATTGGTCCGTATGCCCGCCGGATAAAGCCTGCGAAAAGCAGGATACGCGAAGCCGTTGCTGGCGGAAACCGCTTGCACATCGACGCGGGCGAGCATGTCGGGCCCGCCCAGCGTGAAGCCGAGGCCGCGGGTAAAGGTGCCCTGATAACCCAGTTGCGCAAACATGTTGAGATTGCCGGCGCTGACCGGATATTTGGTGATGATGTTGACGACGCCGCCCATCGCCGCGCTTCCATACAGCGTCGACGACCCGCCCTGCACGATCTCGATATGATCGATCACGCTGACCGGCAACGACGAAAGGTCGAAACTACCGGTGTCCGTCTCGTTGGCCGGCTGGCCGTCGATGAGCACCAGCGTTTGCGAGGCGCTCGCGCCGCGCAGCGCGACGGTTCCCAAGGACCCGTAGGGACCGTATTCTTGCACGACGGTGCCCGGCACGAAGCGCAGCGCCCCTGCTGCCGTTAGGGAACCAATGCGTTCGAGATCGGCCGGCGAGACGATATAGACCTGGCGCGAAGTGGTGTCAATCGAGGTGGGATGCCGTTGCGCCGTAACCACGACCGGTGGCAGCGGCTTGGGCGTGGCGCTCGACGCCGGTTGCGGTGACGGAGTCGCGCTGGCGCCGGCGGCTGGACCCGCACAGACCAGCGCGACGAGTACTGCGGCGGAGAAGACGAGCGCGTGACGCATATTTTTCCTTTCTTTTCGAACGTCAGCTCGGCAGACAGATGAGGTATCCATGTTCTGGATGTCGATGTGTGGAGACCGAAACACCGAACGCTTCGGAGAGCGCGCCCGGCTCCAAAATCTCGTCGGGGGGACCGGTTTGCAGTCTGCCGTTGGCGATGAGTGCGACGTCGTTGGCGAAGCGCGAGGCGAGGGTCAGATCGTGGATTGCCACCACGACTGAAACTCCGGTTGTCGTGAGGTTCAACAGCGTCTGCAATATCTCAATTTGAAAGCGCAGATCGAGATGCGTGGTCGGCTCGTCGACAAGAAGGACGTCCGGCGCCGTCACGAGTGCGGCCGCGATCCACACGCGCTGCACTTCGCCCGTGCTGAGGTTGGTCATAGGTTCGTCGGCGCGCTCGATGACATTGCAGCGCGCGAGTGCGTCGCGTATGCGCCGCTCTTCCGCAAACGGCAGCGACCACTGCCAGAAACGGCGCTGCATCGCAAGGCCATAGCTGGCGAGGTCGAGCGGGGTGAGGTCACCCGGAGGATCGCCCGCGGGCGCGATGAGCGCGACTCGTCCAGCGCGCGTGACGGTGCCCGCGCTCGGCGGCTGCACTCCTGCCAGCACGCGCAGCAGCGACGACTTGCCGCCGCCGTTGGGGCCGATAAGGGCGACGAAGCGGCTCGAGGGAATGGCGATATCAAGGCCGCGGAAAACCGTGCGCGTCCCGTACGTGACGCCGAGAGCTTGCCCACGCAGCAGGTCCATCTACAGCTCCACCGGCCGGCGCGCAACAAGCAAGAAGAACGGCACGCCGACGAAGGCCAGCAACACGTCAAGCGGCACTTCTGCCGGCGCCATCACGGTGCGCGCCAAGACGTCGGCGACGACGACAACGATTGCGCCGCCCAACGCGCTACCCGCCAGCAGCCAGCGCGCGTCACCGGAGACGAGCCGCCGTATGGCATGCGGCACCATCAGACCGACAAAGCCCACCACCCCGCTCACCGCGACACACGCGGCGGTGATCAGCGACGCGGTCGCGAGAATCTGCCAGCGAGCAGCAGTCAGGCGCAGCCCAAAACCCTGTGCCGCTGCGTTGCCAAGACGGAGCAGATTCACGGTATGCACCTGCGCAAATGCCAATACGGTGGCGACAGCGAGGTACGCCGCCATGGGACCGAGGTCGCTCCAACCTCGGCCGTTGATGCCGCCGGCAAGCCAGGCGAGGATCCCAAGACTGCTGTCGCTGCCACGTTGCAAGAGGATGAGCATGACCAGCGCGCTGGCGAGCGCTGAGATCGCGACACCGGCGAGCACAAGCCGCAGGTTGCCCGAGGCGGAATCTCCCGAACCAATCGCAGCCACGATGGCGGCGCACAACAGACCACCGGCAAACGCCAGCGCTGGGATGAACGCAAAGGCGAGCCCGAGGGTAAAGCCGGCGGCTGCAGCGACGGCGGCGCCGGCTGAGACGCCGGTAATGTACGGGTCGACAAGTGGATTGCGGAAAAGCGTTTGCAGCAATGCTCCTGCCAGGCCAAGGCCTGCACCGACAGCCATCGCGATGAGCACCCGCGGCAGACGCAGATCCCAAACGATGGTGTGCGCGCCTCCGCCGGCGCTCGGGTGCACGAGCGCGGCCCACACGTCAACAGGTGAAATCTGTACACTACCGATGGAGAGGGCGATCAGTCCGACGAGCGGCACAGCCAGTGCAATGAGGACCAGACGTGCATTCCGCACAGCACGCGGCACGTGCCGGAGACGAGGCAAATGAAATTGCGGCGAACGAGGCGTCGTTTGGGGCGGTGCGGCGCGTGGAATGCCGCTAGAACGGATCATAGACCGGCCACCTCTTTGGCGCGAAGAGGTACAAGCGCGTAACGGTGGGCAGGTCTCCTGGCTCTCGGATCATAGCGCTTTGCCGGTGCCTTCCCTTGCGTTTCCGCAAGGTGGCGTCGCCGGCGGCTCCCCGATCACAGTGGCGCGACCGCGCCGGATTTTCACCGGCTTCCCTCGCGCCCGACCGTCAACAGAACTGCGCTTTCGAAGCGTCAGGGCATGCAACCTGCCCGCCGCTATGGGACTCAACCGGGTTCATAGAGAAACGCGCGGCGCATGCAATACTACGAACCAAATTTCGTCGACGAGGCACTCGTGCTGTTGGAACGGTTCGGTTCGCGGGCACGGATTCTCGCCGGCGGCACTCGTCTCGGTCCCCTCGTGCGCCAAGGCGCCCCTGATATTCACGCGATTATTAATTTGAAACGTATTGAGGAAATGTGCACGATCGTTGCGACCGGTGCAACGCTGCACATCGGAGCGCTTGCAACGGCAGCGCAGCTGCGCCGTCACCCTGCCGTGCGCGAACATGCCCCACTGCTGGCCGACGCCGCTGCAAGCATGGGGGCGCGACAATTGCAAACCCTCGCTACGCTTGGCGGCAACATATGCTCGGGCGATCCTGCGTCCGACCTGTCGGTCGCACTGTTGGCTTGCGATGCCATCTGTCAGATTGCGACACCAAACGAAGGTGCAGCGTCGTTCCGCATTGAGGAAGTCGTCGCCAGAATACCGCCCGGTTTAACGCCGCGCGAGCTGCTCACCGAGATTGAAATCCCACTCGGTGCGTATCGTTTTTCATACCAAAAGATGACGACGCGGCGCGCATTTGAGATGGCGCTCGTGTCCGTGTCGCTGCGCTGTCGCATGCAGGACGACGTCATAGCGGAGGCTCGCATCGGTCTAGCCGGCGCTGCGCAGACGCCAATCCGGGCCGTTGGCGCTGAAGCTGTCCTCACTGGAAAGCGCATCAGTACACCGGTCGCTCGCGATGCCGCACGCGTCGCAGCCGAGGCGGACGCCTCACCGCAGAGCGATTCACGCGCCAGCGATGCGTATCGCAGGGCGCTGGTTGCTATATTGACCGAACGCGCCGTGTTAGCGTGCGGCCAGCCGTCGTCCGCTCGGCCGACGCTTGGCAATGGTGGTCTGTGATGCAATCGGTCCGATTGGCCATCAATGGCCGGCCGTGCGACGTGATGGTGCAACCACAGGAATCGCTGCTGCAACTCCTGCGCGACAAGCTCGGCCTGAAAGGGACGAAAGAGGGCTGCAGCACCGGGTACTGCGGTGCTTGCACGGTGCTCGTCGACGGCGCACCAGTCAACTCCTGTCTATTTTTTGCAGTCGACGCCGATCGCCGCGAGGTGACGACGATTGAAGGACTCGCTGCAGATGACGGGGCCTTGCATTCACTTCAAAACGCGTTCGTAAACGCGGGTGGGCTCCAGTGCGGCTTTTGCACGCCCGGCATGATCATGTCGGCTGCAGCGCTGCTTACCGAGCAGCCATCGCCGAGCGAAGCTGAGGTGCGCGCCAGCCTGGCAGGGAATATCTGCCGCTGCACTGGTTATCAGTCAATCGTCAACGCGGTGTTGGCGGCGGCCGAAGAAATGCGCGCGCAAGGACGGTCAGGTGAACGACCGGCGAGCGCGGCGCGCCTGCGGTCACGCGCATGAACGTGGTCGGCACAAAGCGAGGTCGGGCCGACGCCGACGCCAAGGTGCGCGGCGCGGCGACGTACATCGCCGACGTTTCGCTCGATGGCGCGCTGTGCGCACTGCTCGTGCGTTCGCCCCATCAGTTCGCGCGCATACGGCGTATTGACGTCAGCACCGCTTCAGCCATGCCCGGCGTGGCTACCATCGCCTACAGTGGTAGCGTGCCAAACAAGCCGCTCGATTTTGGCATCAAGGACCAGCACTTGTTTCCGATTGAGTACGTACGCTACGCTGGGGAGCCGGTGGCGGCAATCGCGGCAGATACGGAAGAACATGCTCGGGCCGCGGCAGCGGCGATCCGGATCGATTACGAGCCGCTTGCTCCAGTCACAAGCATCGCACAAGCGCTTGGCCCGGATGCACCGCTCGTGCACCCGGGTTGGGAGTCCTACGAAAGAGGAGCGAACCGGGTTTTGCGCGGCAATGTTTGCGGCTATAACCGCATCCGCCGTGGTGACGTCGACGCCGCCTTGGCGTCGGCACACGCCGTCGTCGAGTCGCACTTCACGTTTTCGCCCGGCATCCCCGGCTACATCGAGCCGCGAGGTGCAGCGGCGCGGCGCGAGCGCGACGGAAGCCTGACCGTCTTTTGCAGTTCGCAGCAACCATATTCCAACCGTGAGGAGTTAGCGGCCTTCTTTGGGTTGCCGACCGAACGCGTGCGATTCGTCAACCAATTCGTCGGCGGCGCCTTCGGCGGTAAGCTCATCATGGCTACGGAGTGGTACGCCGCCGCACTGGCCCTGCAGTGCGACAAGCCGGTGCGCCTCATCTTTTCACGTCATGAGGACGGGCTTAATGTTTTCCCACGTCATGGCGGCACGGCGATCTTTCGCACGGGTGTCGCCCAGGATGGCACATTCCTCGCGATGCGGGCATCGTTCACGTTCGACACCGGTGCATATATCGGCTACGGCGCGGGAACGTCGCTGATCGCAACCATGCTCGCTTCGGCACCATATCGCATCCCCAACCTCGATCTCGAAGGCACACTTGTCTACACGAACAAGCAAGTCGCGGGACCTGTCCGAGCGCCTGGTGGACCGCAAGCGACCACCGCCCGCGAGCTGCACGTGGATGAGATCGCACGCGCACTCGCTATCGATCCACTCGAGTTGCGGCTGCGCAACGCCTGGGAAGAGGGTGACGCGAGTCCGACTGGACAAAAGCTGGCGGGCGTCAGCGTCAAGGAGACGTTGCGGCGTGCGGCCGACAGTATCGGATGGCACGGAAAACTTCTACCCAATCACGGGCGCGGCCTGAGTTCCTCGTGGTGGTTTTCGTCCTGCGGCCGATCGGAAGCCAAGGTCGAAGTCCGCGCAGACGGCTCGGTGCACCTCATCAGCGGCAACCCCGAAGTCGGCACCGGCTCAGCCGCCGGCGCTCTGCCGATCATCGTCGCCGATCGACTGGGCATCGATCCCGCCGCGGTGCACCTGACGCTCGCCGACACGGGTACGGGCACCTACGACGGGGGCGTTGGCGGCAGCGGCTCGACATTTTCAGCCGGCACGGCAACGCTCGGCGCGGCAGACGACGCTCGGACCAAGCTGATTGAAAAAGCCGAAGACATGCTTGAAGCGCGGCGTGAGGACATCGAACTACGTGACGGCCGTGCAATCGTCCGCGGCGCGCCGGATCACTCGCTAACGCTTGGGGAACTGGCGGTAGCGTGCGGCGGCACGATTGCGGGCAGCGGTAAAGCGGAAGAAATCAACGATCCCGAGTTCGACGCCGACCTCGTGCAATCACACGACTTCGCTAGCTGGATGGCACCGTCGTTTACCACCAGTGCCGCTGAGGTTGTGGTAGACCCGGACACCGGCCGCGTGAACGTGCTGCGCATCGTCACCGCGCAAGATGTCGGTTTCGCCGTCAACCCGAACGGCGTCATCGGTCAGATCGAGGGCGGTGCCGTGCAAGCGCTCGGCTTTGCTCTCAGCGAAGAGCTGCAGTTCGATGAGCGTGGCATCGTCAACACCGGGTTTCACGATTACTTGATGCCGACCGCGGTCGATGCGCCGGCCATCGAGGCCGTCATCGTCGAGACGCCTTCAAAGGAAGGGCCGTACGGGATGAAGGGAGTCGGCGAACCGCCGGTCACCACGCCGGCGGGCGCGATCGGCAATGCCATACGAGCTGCAACCGGCGCGGTGCCGTCGACAATACCCTTCACGCCCGAACGCGTGTGGCGAGCGATTCGCGAGCAGCGCCACTCACAGCGGTAGGGTGTAGTCTTCGCGATCCAGGTAGATGCTGTCGCAAGGCTGCCCGTCGCAAAGTGCCGGCTGGAACTTCGATCGCCGCATGGAGAGCGTTTCGGCTGCGTCGATATCGGGATCGCCGGACGACACGAGGATGTGCACGTCTTTGACGCTGCCGGACGCTTGCACGCTGACCTCCACCACCACGACGCCTTGGGCGCGGCGCTCGATTGCGCGCTTGGGATAGTCGACGGCGAACTGCCCAAGCAGCCGCGGCGCGTGGAAATGCGGCGCGGGCGTACCCGGTATGTAGCCTAGGTGCGATGCCGATGCCGCGTCCAGCGCGAAGATCTTATGCACTGCGCCTGAGATAAGTTCGAGCACGACGAGATGGTCGCCGACGTGCCACGCGCTGACGGTGTCTTCCGGCTCGGTTTGGCGCACCGCCCCGATCGATTTCATGAAGGCGGCGGCCGTGCTGGCTGGCTGTTCAAGGACCGGAAACTCCCGAGGCTGCACGAGTTTTGATGTCGCCCCGTTCAGCGCTTGCGGCCGTCCAACCAACACCTGTCGAACCAGCAATGCATTGTCGGCGAGCAGGTCGACATCGAGGCCGCCGGCATCGTACCAGCGCCACTCGTGGCCGTCATCGGTCGTGGCAACCAAGCCGGGCGTACCCAGCGCTTTGACGACCGCCTGTATGGGTGCACCGAGCGCGACACCGTCGAGTGTTGCAGTTTGTGCGGCCGAGGCGCCCGCGCTCCGTGCCGGCAGGCCATTCGCCGACGCGACGCACGCAGCCAGCAGCCATATAATGAAGGCGAAAGGCCGGCGGCTCATCCGGCGTGCGTCCCTGGCTGTTGCTCGGCAGCGCTCAAAGCGGCAAGCAGGTCATGCTCGCGAGCCCAATATGGCGGCGTTCCATACCCAGTCGCAGTCGCGCTTATGCGCGCCCGCGACAGGCCATAGCCGAGTGCGCGGCGCTCCTCGTCAAGATACAGACCTTTGGCACCGAACTTCGCGTAGTACCAGGCAAACTTTGCGGTCTGGGCCGCACCGGCGACGATATTCTCGCGCGCGATCAAGCCATACGTGCGAGAAAATGCCATCGCGTGTGACGTGTAGATACGCGGAAAGCGCTCGTGCGCCACGCCGGCGACGAAAACGTGATCGAAGCGTAAGCCTTTGACTGCGACGATGCTGTCGCTCACCACGCAGCCCGCGACACGCGTCGCAGGTGAGAGTGCCACCACGTCCTCTTCAATCAGGGGGGCGATCAGGTCGAATGTCATTGCGCCGCAGCTGGCACGTGCTTGCGCCACCGCCTGCGCCAAGCGCCGCAGATCGGCGGCAAGGCGATCGCGCTCGTGCGCCGGCGCGGCGTGCCAACGCTCGGCAAAGCCGGCCGCGCCGGCAAGGTACACAAGCCGCTCAGCCGGCGAGAGAAGCCGGCAGGTGTCACGCCAGCGCGCCAGGTTCCCACGCAGCGTCGTCAGCAGCGCTCTCGTACTCTCCGGCAGCGCACCGTCTGCGTCAGCGCTGTGCACGTTGCGCGCGAGCGTATATGGGCGTGGCGTCGTCGATGGGATTGGTTGCGCAGCTGCACCGACCTCGAGCGAGAGTTGGCGGCGTTCGGCCGGATCGCGACACAAGGCCAATAGGCTGGCGTCGGACAGGCCGACGAGCGGCGAGGAGAGCACGCGCAGGAGATGCTCCTGGTCAGCCGGATCGTCGATGACCGAACACAACGCGAGCAGATCCGCAAGCTCATCCTCGCGCTCCAGCATTGAGGTCGGCATGGCCGTCGCCACGCCCCGCTCGCGCAGCAAGCGCGCATAAACAGCCGCCGTTTGGGCGGCCCTGCTCAACACGGCGATGTTCTCCGGCGCAGTGCCCTGCCGCAGCAAATCCTGGATTTGGCTTGCAAGCCAATCAGCTTCTCCGGCTTCGTCGCTAAAACGCTGCGTGTTTGTCGTGGCCGGCGGTGCCAGCGGCCCGAGTTCGATGCGCCTTGCGTCGCGCAAGCCCGCCAGCGTCGAACGTCGACCTTCGAAACCGTCGACACGCGACGCTTCGCAGCCGGCGACGGCCAGCGGAAACGCGCGAGAGCGCCGCAGAATTTGCAGCAGCGCGGCCAGGCCGGGCTCGGCATCTTCTGCATCGTCGACGATGAACGCCTCGATGCCGGAAGCGATCGCGAGCGCGGCGCGTTCATCGTTCGACAGCCATGTTACAACGGCTTCGACGATGTCTTCTGGAGACCGCACGCCTGCCGTGGCCGTGGCGGTGCGGTAATCCCGGTAGAGCTGCGCTAGAATAGCGGCGATGTCACGCTCGGCTCTGCGCTGCGCTGCCAAAGACTCGGCGGATGCACGGCAGGCGTCACGGCCGCGAGCGCTCGCACGTTTGCGCACGATTGGATCCTGCAGCAGCAGGCTGGCGCGCTCCGTTTGCTGGCCATAGAACGCGGCCAGTCCCGCCGCGCAGCCTTCCTCAAACTCCTCCGGCGTCACGCGCGAGCGCTGCAACAGCGAGAACAGCGAGGCGGCCTCATCTAAAAATGCGTCGGGTCTACTCAGGTGCGGCAAGTCGAGGTTGATGTCGGCACGTGCGAACATCGGCCACGTCATGTCGAGCAAATCCTTCGCTGCGCGCGCAACGGTGAATCGGGTCGCGCCTTTTCCGCCGACGGCCAGGTTTGGCGCAGCAGCGGCGGCCAAATATGCCGAAGACAGCCAGCGGGCAGCATGCCCGGCCAATGTTGCGATGCGATACGGCTTCGGATCGTCGCCTGCGCCCCGCGCGATCTCCGTGGCGCGAGCGAACGCTTCACATCCGGATTCGTGCGAGCAGACAATCAAGGGTTCACAGCCGCTGCGGCGATACAAAAGCGCTCGCGCGGCGAGAGCGGTCGTCTTGCCGGAGGCAGCCGGGCCGGTTATGGTCAGGACGGGGTCGGCCGCATCGACGGCGCGCTGCTGAGCAGCGGTCAGCGTGATGGCCGCCCGGATGGCATCAATCGTCCCACCCTCAACGCGCAAAGATGCGTTCTCCAAGCGGTGGCCGCTCGCGGCACGCGCGCACATACGCGCAAAAATTACATGGCGGATCCTCACCAACAGGGAAGTGCGGTTGGCCCCGCTTGGTCAGGAAATCGCAACGAGCAACAAGCGCGCCAAGCGACGCTTCCAGATCCGCACGCGAGCAGCGCGCTCGCAAGACGCCATCTTGCGGCTCTCGCTCCACGACAAACTTGCCGTCGTCGTCGGTCACGTCGAGCGCGAGCATCCACGCATCGTCGCGTGGGTCGCGTAACGAAACGAGTGCGATCCGGGCGATCTCGTCGCCGTCTGCTCGCCGCATCGCGTAGTATAACGCGAGCTGTGCCTCATCGCCACGGACGACCTTCTCGAGATATGCCTGGGCATCCGTGTCGATTCGCCCCGTCTTGTAATCGAAGATCGTGACCGGTCCTCCGCCGATCGGGCGATCAATCCGGTCAATGTACCCGACGAAGTCGTGCTCGCCGAAGCGTCTGCGCTGCAAGAGCTCGACGTGGACGATCTCCATTGGATTGCGCGCCGCCTCGAGTGCAAGCCAACGAACGTATTGCTCTGCCATCCGCCGAGCACGCATACGTGAGACTTCGTACTCGAGCTGCGAGTCAAAATCGTCGCGCGCCTTGCCGAAGGCGACGTCGAGCTCGCGCAAGAGCCGCTCCAAAATGAGATCAGGTGCATGCCGGTTCGGCACGCGCACCTGGCGATGGAGCGCCTCAAGCGCGTCGTGCACGACCCGGCCGTAGGTGGCGTACAGCGACGCTTGATCGTCGAGCGCTTCACAGAGGTATTCGTAAAACCAGCGGCGCGGGCACTTCACATAGGCGTTGAGGCGTGAGGCTGAAAACGTCATACCCGACGCCAGGACGACGGCCTGGGATTCCGCTTGCGGCCAAACGTATTGCCGTTCGTGCGCACCGGACGGGCTCGGTTGGTGCGCGTCGTCCACAAGATACGCCGCAAGTGCGCTCGCAAACGGCACCGCGACCTCAACGGTCATGCGATCAGCGGACAGCTGGCGCTCGCGCTGCTCGGGTGCGACGTCGAGTGCCGTTGCAAGCGTTTCCCACGCGATCGGGGCTGGCCGATCGTCTTCGAACTCCAGGCTGGCGCCGACGACCTCACCGGGATCGCCGTCGCAGATGAGTGTCAGTCGATCGGTCAGGCGCAGTCGAGCCAAGCCGTCGAGCAGGGTTGCGACACGAAAGGAAATCGGCAGTGGATCCGGTGCGCAGCTCCAGACGCGGTCGGCGCTGGCGGCGGCGCGCACCAGGTCGTCAAAATCCGAATCGTTCAGTTGCGCTCCCCTGCTACCGGCGTACTCGCGCGCTGCCTGCTCGACTGCAACAGCGGCCGACGCCAGCGAGAACGATGCTCCTTTGGCTGCAGACGGCGTGTCGGTTTGGGGACCGGCCGCGTCAAAAGCAAGCAGCGCGGCAAGCGCTGGTTCTTTGGCGGCTCCGGGCAGCACGACAATCGCGGCTGCAAGTGCTTCCCGCGCGGAACGGGTGCCCGCTGAGTCCGGCTGCTGCAGCGCCAGTTGCAAGTGCACCGGATCGATCGAATATGGTGGACCGCACAGTGCCGCGATCAAGCTGCTCACGTCATCAGAATATGCTGCCGCCAGCAGCCGGGCGATGACACCGCTTTCCCCACGCCCGTTTATGCCGTGCAATGCCTCGAGGAGACGCCGCGGTGCACGCGCCTGCGTGACGCCGGCGTCGTGTAGCAGATCGAATGCCGCACCAAGGCCGGGGGCCGAGGTCGTGGCGGCCGTTGGCGTCGCGGCGGTTAGATCCGGCCCAGTAGTGGCGATCTCGCCTTGGCAGCCAGCCGCGCGCAGATGCAGCCGGGCGCCGTACATGATACGGGCCGCCCAGCTCAGCGCGTTGCTCTCTTCTGTGGCGGCTCGAGCAAGCGCGACATCAGAGACTGCCTGCGTTTCCGTGCGCGCCGCCATGCGGCACAGATCGTCAATCAGCCCCGCGCCGAACGCCGCCATCAAGCCCTGAAGATATGAGTTGCCGGGCGTGGCTCGAAAAAGCGCCGTTGCAATGGCAGCACGGCGCGCGGGGGCAATTGGCAGGCTCATCAGCAAGCCGTTTCGACGCAGTCGCATCAATCGCCCCTCGACGCGCCGCGGCGTCAATTCTCGATTATGTTTTTGCTGCGTGCGCCTCGAGGCGGCTGAAGCTCGACTCGACTCGTTCGATCATAAGCCCAAGCAGAATTGACATGTCGCCCGCATCCGCTTGACGCAGACCATCGTAGTAGCGCGCGCCGTCCTCGAGCCGTACGATTGCGGGTGGATAGTCGGCCGAGTAGAGTATCAGATTCGAGAGCAGTCGCCCAACGCGCCCGTTGCCGTCGAGAAACGGTGAGATGCTGAGGATTTTTGCCTGCGCAGCCGTCGCCCGAGCAACTGGGTCGGCCGGAGACTCTTCCAGCCACTCGGTGAACTCGCGCAGCAGCGCCGGAACGAGCACGCTCTCCGGCGGCAGGTAATCTCGCCCGACAAGCCGCGTGTCGATGCGCCGGTAGACCCCGGCATTCTCATCGTCGATCGAGGCGAACAACAGGGCGTGCAGCTCGCGGATGCCGTGCTCGGTGAGCGGGGCATGCGCCAGCGCGAGAACCTCAGCCCGGTCGAGGGCTCGGTTTAAGTTTACGGCTTCGACGTGTTCGCGAAGGCTCAGCTGGCCAACGGTCGTGCCGCGCAAGATCAGTTCTTCGGTCTGCTCGCGATTGAGACGGTTGCCGCGCACCGCGTTCGAGTGGTAGATTTCGTCGACTCGCATCTCGTGCCGGCATGTGGCGCGCGCTGACGTGGCGGCGGGCGACGACGAGAAGCGCATGGCGCGATCGTGCAATTTCTCGAGCCGTTCGTCCAGGTTTGAATCGAAGCGAAGGCCGGTCGCGTCCTCCTGCGCACGGGCAGGCCGGTCTAATCCTAAGCGCGCCAGATCCACACCATGCTCGCGCAGCCACTCGAGCGCCAGCGCTTCGAGGCGTCGCTGACGGTACGCGAGCCACGACCGCCGTGCGCGCGGATAGGCGCGCAGCACTTGCAGAAAACGTGCACTTGGGGTCGATGAGCCTGCCCCCTCGCGCAGCTTGTCGGCTAGGGCACTGTCGGTCAGCGTTGCGATAAAGTCAAGCGCTAGCTGATGGGCATCGGTATGCGAGAGCGGGTGGATCGGCAGCGCGTCTGTGCGCGCTGACACCATCACGACTCCTGGGTCTTCAGGCGCGTACGGCTCGACCCGCCCGGATGCTGCCATAAAAAAGTAGCGGAACTGTCCGCTACGGTCATCCAGGGCGTCGGTCAGCTCTTCAAGTATGAGATTGCGCACGGTTTCTGACTAGCAGGAAGGCCTAGCTGCGTCGAATTCTCTCGCAGATGTCATACAATGGACGCCCAGGTCGTTCTCCGCAGAGCAGGCTAAGCCTCGTCTGGAGCCGTAGCGTGCGTGCCCTAGCTCATATTGTTCTGTACCGATAAGGTCCGGCCGCGGCCAGCCCGATATTGTATGCGTCGACTCTTGTTTACAGCGCCTGTTTCGCATGCCAGAAACGGGTCTGTGAAAGCAGTCACAGGCAGCAGAGCTAGCCCGAGTAGGTGAGCTAAAAGGTCGATGTTCCCATTCTTTTTGGGTGTAACAATCCCCGGAGCTGTTCGGTCATATCATTTAGAGCCGGTGTCGAACAACCTCGACGTCGAGCTCATGACCAAAGTCGCTAACGGAGATGGCGAAGCCTTTGCGGAGTTAGTCAAACGTTACACCCGAATGCTCTACAACGTAGCGTATCGCTACAATGCATCATCGGCCGAGGATCTGGTCCAGGAGACCTTCCTACGGGCCTTTCAGCATGCCAAGACGTTTTCGGGTCGCAGCAAAGTCTCGTCCTGGTTGTATCGCATCTGCGTCAACGTTTGTCTGACACATCAGAGCCGGGCCGGCAATCAAACGATAGATATCGACGACGTGAACGAAGCCGAGCTGCTCGTTCGCGAAGACGAACGGCCCGAAGTGATGGCACAGCGCGGCGAGACGTTCAGAGCACTGGAAGATGGCTTGCGCGCGCTTCCGAGCCAACAGCGAATGGTCTTTATTCTGAGGGAGTTACAGGGACTATCGTACGGAGAAATCGCCGACGTTCTGGGCATGAACGAACAAGCTGCTCGAACCAATCTGTGCCGCGCCAAACGCCGGCTGCAGACCTGGCTCGACCCGCTTTTGGTATAAGAGGATAGACGCGGCAATGGAATGCTCTGAAGCGCTCGATCTCCTCTACGAATCTTTTGACGCCCAAATCACGCCGGCGCAGCAGTCGCTGCTCAACGGGCACCGCCGCACATGCTTCGCGTGTGCCGGCACGCTTGCCAAAGCCCAGCGCTTCCAAGATTTGATTCGGCGCGTGCCGCAACTCTCAGTGCCGCGCGGACTGGAGTCGCGTGTCCTGGAGCACGTGCTGCACCAATCCGCAGACAGTCTTGTTCGGCCGAGCAAGATTATACGACCGGCCTTCTCCTGGCGCGCTGCGTTGCGCCCCGCATACGCCCTGGGTGGCGTGATGGCTGCCGGCCTTGCCGTCTTCTTCATTGCGCACGGCGTCCTCAGCAACAATTTCCATCGGCCCGCGGACGAAACAATTACCGCCTCCGTGCAGGGCACGTTGCAGGCCGTCACGCCGAACAACCAAAGCCGCGACGTTGCGGAGCGGGATACACAACTCTCCACGGGCGAGGTTATTCGGCCACAAGGCGCACATCCGGCGATCGTTGCCATCACGCCGCATCTGGCACTGACGCTGCAAAGCGGTTCGGAAGTCCAAGTCAGCCGGCTGCACTTCAACCAGGCGACCGGCGCCGCGGACGCCGTTTTCCTCAAGCTGCGGCGTGGCACGCTGCGCATCAACGAAATTCTGCACCGCGAGGTGTCGCCGGTGCACGTAGCAACATCGCAGGCGACATTCGTTCCGACCGGAACGACATTTTCGCTGACCGCCAAGGGCGACGCGACCGACCTGGCAGTCAACGCGGGCAGCGTCGCGGTCCACATGCCGGGCCGCAGCTTCAGCGTCCTGGCCGGGCATGGCGTGCATATCACGCGTGGAGGCGTCTTGCGCTCCATCCTCAAGCACCTGAAAGCACACACCAAGTAACATTTAGTCTGCGCGAGATCAGAACGGGGCCGGCCGAAAGCGCGGCCTCTTCTGTTTGGCGACGCTCAAGGAGAACGGACCTGAAGGTCCGTTGCTTCAAAGGTCCGTTGCTGCATTGTCCGTTGCTGCATTGTCCGTTGCTGCATGGGTTCTATGAAGCAACGGACCTTTAGGTCCGTTCTGCGGGTTCGTTGATGCATTTTCTGGCGGTGCTAAAATCCGAGGGCTGCGCCGTCGCCGCGGGGATCTGCGCCGCCGGTGAAGACGCCCGACGCGTCCACAACGATGGCGCCGGCGTGTCCCATGGACTCATCCCAGTCAGCCAGGACATTGACGTCATGTCCGCGCGCACGCAGGCCCGAAATGCACGCGGCTCCGATTCGCAACTCGACATGCACCCGCGATCGTTCGTCTCCTAGGTCCTTGCCCCAGCGCCAACGCGGCGCTTCGATGGCGCTCTGGGGATCGCAGCCGTCGTGCGCAACGCGCGTCGCTATCTGCAGCGCAGTTTGCGGTTGACCTTCGCCGCCCATCGAGCCATACACGAGCCAAGGCTTGCCTTGCCGCATGAGCATGCACGGCATCAGCGTGTGGAATGGAAGCTTGCCCGGCGCGAGCGAGCGGATCTTGTCTTGCGAAAGCTCGAACGCCATGCCGCGATTCTGTAAGGGGAAGCCGAGTTCTGGCACGACGACGCCGGCACCGAACGAATGAAAGAGCGACTGGATAAACGAGACGGCGTTGCCGTCTCGATCCACGCAGGCGAAATAGGCGGTGTCGCCCTGGCCGGCGCTTGACGGCGCCTGCGGCAGCGCGGCGTTCGGATCGATTCTGGCAGCCTCCGTCTCCGCGCGTGCGGCCGACAGCAGAGGCTCCCACGATGCACCCTCGCGGGGATCGCCAACACATTCGTCGCGAGCTGCGAATGCCAGACGTATCGACTCCACGCCCGCATGGGTACGCGCCGCGCTGAGATCGTCAAGCCGCATGCCGGCGTTTTGGGCCGCATAGCGTTCGTAGGTCTGCTGCGCTACGAGCGCCGCGACGCCTTGGGAGTTCGGCTGCGTCGTGATGGAATCCAAGCCATAGAACCTTGCAGCAACCGGCGTCGTAAAAAACCCATGGTGCGCCGCCAAATCCTCGGCTCGCAAGGGGCTGTCCACGCGTCTGCAGCAGCGGTCGACGTGCCCCGCCCCCTCGCCTTCATAGAACCACTGGCGTCCGCCCTTTGCAATCGCTGCCAGCGCCGCACCCAGCCTTGCATTTTTAAACTGGGCACCAATCTGGGCCGGGCCGTGATCCACATACAAGCTGGATGCGCCTTCGTCGACGGCGAGGACCTCGCGAAGACGATTGACGGCTGCCACGAAACTCCGTGCAGCCGGCGCGCCATGGAGCGCGTATGCGATCGCAGGCGCCAAGATGCGTTCCATGTCGAGCGATCCGAAACGTTCGTGCAGTGCGAACCAGGCGTCGATCGTGCCGGGCACCGTCACGACGGCCGCGCCTCCGCGTTCGGGAATCGCATGCAAGCCGAGGCCGCGGTAGCGTTGCAGCGTCGCCGCCTGCGCCGCAGCGCCCGAGCCATTGTAGGCGTGGACCTCGCCGCGCTTGCCGTCGTAGTAAATGAAGAACACGTCGCCGCCGATGCCGGTCATGTGCGGGTAAACGACAGCCAGAACTGCGGCCGTGGCAATGATCGCATCCGCGGCATTGCCGCCGTTCTTGAGGATGAAAAGGCCGCTTTGCGCAGCCAGGCCGTGGGGCGCGGTCACCATGCCACCGGTGGAGCGGGCGGACGGGCGTCCACCGCTTGCTAAAAAACTCACGCTCGGCCGGGGACGATGATCGTCGACGGTGACGACGACGCAGCTTCCTCGTCAAACGCGGTGGCCTCGAGGCATAAGAATTGATCCAAGCTGACGATGCGTTCGCGTCGCACGTATGCGTGATGCCGCGCTACCACTGCCGCCGCAACGTCCGCGACCGAACGCTTGCCGAACGTCACGGGCCGGCCCGGGTAAATGAAGGCGTGACCGACTGGTAACGCGCGTAGCGCGATGGGCGCCCCTGGCTCGATCGGCAACTCGGTGTTTTCAAGCGGCATCACGTCGATGATGGCGCCGCCTTCAGGCAAAACCGTGCGGCAGCGCGCAAAGCCTCCCGACCATTGCTCCAGCGCGTAGAGCTGCATGCTTGTCGCCTGCCAGGCTTGCATCAGCTCACGCCATCGCGCCGCTACAATTGAGCCGCGCTCGGCAAGATACTCCTCGATGCTGGCCCGACTGGAACCGGAGCGATAGTCGAATATCAGATAGTCAACGAGCCTTGCAGCGCGGCCCCGGTCAAGCGGTGGCCGCCAGAACGGAAAGCGTTCCGCCGCGACGGACTGAGGTGCGGCACTGCTGCGCTGCGACGCATAGCGTCCCAGTTCGCGCAGCAGCGGCAGTGCGTCTGCTTGCAACTGGCGGGCGAACTCCTCGCGCGCTTCTTCTTTGCCAAGACAACAGCGCTTGTACTTCCTCCCACTGCCGCACGGGCAAAGATCGTTGCGGCCAGCTTTTACCATGCTTGCACGCTTGCGCGGCCTGAGCGCGCTTTTCCCGCCGCGACAGTCCGATAATCCGTACGTGAGCGGTGCATCATCACGAACAATACTCGTCTGCACCTTGGGCATCTGTATGGCTGTGGTGCCGGCACGGAACGTCAATGCTGCGCGCTCAACGCCGGTGCCGGTCAAGACGACGGCGCTGCGCGCGGGCGATCAGATTGCCGAGCGCGCGTATCAGAACGATCGCATCGAATGGAAGCTGCCGGCGAAACGGCTAGCTCATTTTCGCAAGGCGGGCGTCATCATCAAAGAAGAGCGACACATCACGAATTCGGGCCTCGCGACGGTCGAGTCCGTGGGCTTGTCGGGTGCCGTGCTGCGCGTCCACGAACGCGTCATCACGATGGACGTGCCACGCAGACAAATGACGACGACAGAGCAGTCGTATGTCACGCGGTTGGCGCTCGACTCTCGATCGCGCACGAGTCACCGCCTGAGCATCGTGGAAGCCGCAATGGCTGGCCTGCCTTTTAAGACTGCCTCAGCTGGCCATGTGGGGCAGCACTGGCACACCCAGGTTGCAGTCATGACAACATTGGGCAGCGGCAGTGCCTGGTTCGAGCACGCTGTCGCCGGCATGGAGAATGGCCTGCTCGAGATCAGCGTGCGTGGGCGCGGTGAGATCACAGGTTTGGAATATCATCTTCCCAAACTGCTGCCGGGCTCGATCGAGCTCATTGGTTCTGCTTGGTACGATCCCGTTTCGGGTTTGATCACGCAAGAGAGCTACTTGATTCACAACCGGCTGCTGAAGCCGGCGGAAGGCGAGCAGATTGGTTTCGACGAGCTCTTAACGGTCGATACGAGTTCGCGGCTCGCGACCTCAGGGACCGGCAAAAAATAGCGTGAAGTTTCGAAACCACAGCGAGCCTTGTTCGTGTGCGTCCTTTGACCGTTCGACGACGTACAATCGCGTCCACACGATTGGCCAAGCGGCTTGCGGCGGAATCGATACGCGAATCGTCTTCCACCCTTGCCAATCGACATGGCGAGCGATCGTCAGACTCTCATTGTTGCCGTCCGCGTTCCGATAACCACCGCGCAGCCATTCCTTATGACCGTCACCGTAGACGTCGATTGCCAGTGCCAGCGGTTGGCCGGGCAATGCGAGCTCGGTTTCCGCATACGCGGCGCGAGTCGTCTGTGTGTTTGAGAAATCATAGGCCAGGCGAAGCGCGGGCGACGTGTCCGGTGCGTCCGGTGCTGCAGTTGCGTCCACGCCGCCGGGGACGTCCGCTGGCCGGCCGACGTAGTGCCACGTGCCCGGCGTGCTGCCCGGTAATAGTTGCTGCTGGAGCGTGGCAGGGTGGTCGCCGGAAAGGACCGTCATCGAGATGGTTGCGCCGCCGGCAGCTGCGAAGACGACCGTTCTTGCCGGCTTCGGGCCGGCCATAAACGTGCCGTCTGCAAGCACGCGCGCGCCCGAACCTTCACTGCTCCAATGCACTGCGGTTGCGTCGACCGTCACGGGTTGCCCATCTCGCGTGCGGGCATCAATCGAAAGGCCGAGCGTCGCGCCGGCCGCGACGGTGGGGTTGCCCGGGAGAATGCGCATGTTGTCGATCGCTGGAACGACCACAACTGCGGCGGCGGCTTGCGCGCCGGAAAGCGTCGCGTTTAGCTGTACGCTCCCCGCACTTGCAGCAACGAGCGTGCCGTTGCGATCGATGGTCGCGATGGAAGCTGGTTCCACACCAAACGCCACATCCTGCGCGCGCACCGGGATTGGCTGATCGTTTGCATCCACCGCTCGAACGACAACAGCGAGTTTGCTGCCAACCAAGACGTGGTCGCTGGGCGCTTTGAGTATCAACTTCGTGACGGGACCCGCCGGCGCAGTGTTGAGCACGAAGAGTCCATCGGCGATCGACCGTTCGCGGCCGTCGGACGGCAGGTTGGCCACCGAGCTCGCTGTGTCGCCTTCGTGCCGGATCACCATTTCGCTCGAGCCGCCGCTGTCGAAGGCCATCGCCGTCTTGGCATCCAGTGTGATGAAGAGCGACGCAAGCTGCGGCCGCGTTAGACCTGCCGAGATTACCGGCCGGCGCCCGTCGACCACCACAAGCCATAAGGTGGCACCGTCAGCGGAGAGACCTGCACCGGTGACCGGATTGCGCACGTTCGTTTCCTCCGGCGCGGGCGCCGCCGGATCGATCACGACACGCCCATCTTTTACGAGCAGCGGGCCGCCGCCGATGCCGAGCTTTATGCCCATCGCGACGGGATCGCCAACGGTCGTCACGGTCACGAGATCGCCCGTATGGAAATCGTGCGCCAGCGACTGGGCTGCGGCACCGCGAGCTGCAATGGCCAGCTCGTTGGGCTGCAGTGCGTCCAAGATCGTAAGGTTGGTGTCGATGCGGCTCACGCGATATTGTCCGGCCGATCCGGCTGGGGCGAGCACTACCTCCGTGGCGCCGGCTGCGCTGCGCGTGCCCAGCTCCGGGGTCAAGATCGCGAGCTCGACGGCGGGCGACCACTCGTTGACGAGCGAGATGTCGCGCAGCGCACCAGCCGCGCTCGCGACGTGCGCATGCCAGTTCAAGGAGCCCATCTGCACCATGCCTTGGCTATCCACCACGAAATTCGCCGCTCGGCTAGGCTGGTGCAAAATCCGCTGGTCAAGCGCAACCAGATTGAGCGGGCTGCCGGACTCGTTGATGTCAAAGTAGTCCGCGTTGATGCCAAGCTCAGCGCCCAGCCGGTCGGCCATGGAGCTCAAACGCTCGCCGCTGCCGATGATGACTCCATTGTGCGTCGCAACCGCCAATGCGACCGATGGAGTGCGCAGATCGACCGTCGCCAAACAGACCACCAGCGGACCAGCATCGGTCGTCAGCGTCCATCGTTGATACAGCACGCCGGGCCCAATGCGTTCGCCCACGACGATCGAGTTCAGTATGGTCGGCCAGCCCGCAGGCTGCTGAACGTGCGCCGTCATCGCCGACACTTGATCGCGCGCTGCCGCTTGCGCTGCAGTCACACAAAGCGCGGCAGCAACAAAGGCGGTGATGGTAAGCGTTATGCGGAATGACACGGCGCCCGTGTTTCTGGAGGAATGCCGCTTTTGCCTTACGTCGAGAACAGTTCTTTGCGCCGGCTGCTCGCTTGTACGTCGGCGCTGTGCTTGCTCGCTCTCGTGGGGGCAGCGCCTGCGCCCTCTGCCGACCAAGTCCGACTCGCATGGCATCCACCGGCCAAAGACATGCAGTACAACGCGTCGTCGAGCATCGCCCAAAACATTACTTTTCAGATGAGCGCAATGTTGCGCGGCATGGCCGGCCATAGGGCGGACCCGGTCTACGTCATCGAGGATCGCACGCGGACCTTCATTCAGCACGATAACGGGGCGTACGTCAACGATGCGTATTCCCGCCGCCACGGCGGTCCCAACAACAAAGACACGACCGTCAAGAATCGCACGCGCAAGCAGATCGTTCCGTTCGAGGCGGGCGGGAGGTACGGTATCGAGCCCTTCCTGTGTAAGAACGAACCGCCTCTGGATGACGCCAATGCCAATCCCACTGCATTCAAATCATGTCCGCCAAGTGACGCCGCCGAGAGCCGCGTCTACGAAGATCCCGGCGATGCTGTGCTCTCGGAACTTCCGGCCGGTCCAATAGAAATCGGACAATCATGGACCTTTTCTCGATCGGTCGTCGTCGGACGCGAGGAGGGGTACGGCAGCATGAACTACGTCGACACGCTGCAGCGCATCGACGAGCACGGCAAGCAGCGTATCGCCGTCATTGACGTCACGGCGACCGGCCGCATTAATGCGAATAAAGATTTGCAGTCGCGCGGATTCCACACCGCCACCATGACGTTTGCGGGCACTGCGGAGTTCGATCTCGGCCAGGGCACGCCAGGCTCCCAGCACTACACGGGTCGCGTCGAATGGCACGCAAGCATCATGGGCGCTAACATCGGATTTGCTTACGACGAGATCTACGACGCCAAGCCTTGGACCATCTCAGCAAAACAATGACCGTCGATTTGGCACGACCGGGCCACGATCGAGCCATCGACGCGTATCTGGCCGCTGCGCTGGAGCGCGCCGCTCTCGAGCATCCGGGCGTCGTGTCGGCAGCCTCGGCCTACCTGTGCGACCTCGAGTCACAGCGCGACGGCCACTGGCGAGGTGACGCGAATATCTATCCAGCCAGCGTCATCAAGGTGCCGATCATGGCGGAAGCGTTTCATCAGTACGCTCTTGGCACACTCCGCCCTCACGACCAGGTGGTCGTCGCCGAGGGCAACCAAACGTCGACGTCGGGACCTGCCCCCTTTCATGCTGGTTACGTGGCGACTGTCGAAGAGCTTGTCGACCTCATGATCACGTATTCCGATAACGTCGCGACCAATCAACTGATGGATGTGCTGCGGCGCGAGCAGGTGACGAACTACATGCACGAGCTCGGACTGCAAACTTTTCATTTGGGTCGCAAACTTTCGGGCTCCGAACCGCTCATTGTCGATCCCGAGCAAGTCGGCCGCAACCGGCTGCCCGCGCAAGAAATTGGCTGGCTGTTGTTGCTGATTGCCAACGATTCGATTGCTGGATCTGCAGAGCAGCGCGAGATATTGCGGCGTTGCGCCCACAACGACAAGCTGGTTCCTGGGTTGCGCCGTGGGGATGTCTTCATGCACAAAACCGGTGAGACGTCCGACCTCAGCCACGACGCTGGAATTTTGGTGACCGCCCAAGGCAAACGCTCCATCGTCGTCCTCTTCTGCGAAGTCGTACCGACGCCCGACGAGGCCGACGCCATGCACGCCAATCCGTTCATGCTCAGCTGGATGCGCGCCATTCGCGAACATCTATGAGCGCTATCGATCTCAGCGGAAAGGTTGCCTTAATCACCGGCGGCTCGCGCGGCATCGGCGCAGCCGCGGTGCGCTCCATGCAGCAAGCCGGCGCGTCGGTCTTCTTCACCTACATGACGCACGGGGCACAAGCGGAGGCCCTCGCGCGCGAGCTTGGCGATCGGGTCGCATTCGCACGTTGCGACGTTGCAGAGCACGACAGCCTCCCCACGCTGGTTGAGGATTGCGTTCAACGCTTCGGTCGCATCGACGTGTTGGTCAATAATGCGGCGATTTTTGCCGAGAACGCATTCACGAGCACCGACTATGCGGGATGGCGGCGCGGATGGCAACACACCTTCGACGTCAATATTTTCGGCGCGGCGCACCTCGCCTGGCTCGCCATGCATCAAATGCGCGCGCAGGGCGGGGGCGGACGGATCATCAATGTCGCATCGCGCGCCGGCCATCGTGGTGAACTGTCGTTTGCCGATTACGGCGCGAGCAAAGCAGCGCTGATCAACCTCACAAAGTCCATCGCCCGAGCGTGCGCAGCCGAGGGGATCGTCGCGATGGCGGTGGCTCCCGGATTTATCGATACCGACATGGCTGCACCCGACCTCGCAGCTCGCCGCAGCCAGATCGAGAACGAGATTCCGCTCGGTTACGTCGGCAGCGCGGAGGATGTGGCGCACGTCATCACCTTTCTCGCTTCGCCGCTCGCAACGTATACCAACGGTGCGACAATAGACGTCAACGGCGCCTCCTACGTTCGCTAGCATGATGCTGCTGCGCGGGCCGCGCAGCCGGCCTGGCCGGCGTGAGCCAGGGCGCAGTTGCGGTCGCGCTGAAGTTTACGCTTTGTGCAACAGACGTTGGTCGAAGTCGTCCTGCCGGAAATGGGAGAGTCGATCACCGAAGGTTCGGTGACGAGCTGGCGCAAGAAGCCTGGCGACTTTGTCGCGGCCGGCGAGGCGCTGGTGGACGTCACGACGGACAAAGTTGACGTCGAAGTTCCATCTCCGGCTGCCGGCAAGGTCACAAAAGTCCTGGTCGAAGAAGGCAAGACCGTCAGGGTCGGCGCTGCACTCGCGGAGATCGACACAGCCGCGAGTCCCGACGGCAAGCCACAATCTGCAGCCGATGCTACGCCAAAAAACGCGGCCAGCCTAGCGCCACCAAGCGCAGCAGCGACCCCCGCTGCAGTACAGATTCCATCAGCGCAGCCCGTGCAGCCTAAACAGACCTCCCCGGCAAGTTCAGCCGCCGAAGCGTCCGCGCCGCAGGCCGCTGCAGATACCAAGGTTTCGCCGCTTGCGCGCCGGATGGCGGCCATACGCGGCGTGGACCTGTCTCGCGTGCAACCTGCGCACCCAGGCGATCCGATTCGACGCGCCGACGTCGTGCGCAGTCTTGAGTCTGCGCAGACTGCTTTCCACCCCACAACCGCAGCGCCCGCGACAGGGGCCTCCCCTTCTGCGCCGAGCGTCCAGCGCAGCGACGAAAAAGCGACGCCGCTGCGCGGCGCGGCCGCCTCGCTTGCCGACCACATGGAAAAGAGTCTGTCGATTCCGACAGCGACCAGTTTCCGTACGGTATCGGTGGACGTGCTCGATAACCGGCGGCGCGATCTCAATACTGCGTTGCGATCGGCAGGACGTAGCGAGAAAGTCTCGTTCACGCACATCCTCGCCTATGCGATCGCGCGCGCGACCCAAACTGTACCGGCCATAACAACAAGCTTCCGCCGCAGTGGGCAAGGAGCCGAACGCGTTGAACGCGGCGTTCATCTGGGCCTTGCCGTCGACGTCAAACGCCCCGACGGCTCGCGGATGCTCGTCGTTCCCGTCGTGCGCAACGCCGACACGCTGGATTTCGCTGCATTTCACCGCACGTATGAAGCGCTGGTCGAAAAAGCGCGCGCCAGCACACTCGGACCAGCCGATATGAGTGGTGCGACCCTGACCTTGACCAACCCGGGCGGGATCGGCACGAGTGCTTCCGTGCCCCGGCTGATGGTCGGCCAAGGCGCGATCATCGCAGCGGGGGCGATCGGATATCCGCCGGGGCTAAGCGCCCTTCCCGAAGCAACGCTGCGCAGTCTCGGCGTCGCCAAAGTGATGACGCTGACAAGCACCTACGACCACCGCATCATTCAGGGAGCAGAATCCGGAGAGTTTCTGCGCCGCGTCGATCAATTGCTGAGCGGCACGGATGGTTTTTATGAATCGGTCTTCGCCTCGCTCGGAGTCCAAGCGCCGTCGGCACTTCCAATAGCTGCAGCCACAGCAGCCACCGGCGCAGCCGAGTCCGGCGCACCCGACGTAACCGGGGCAGCCGCTGCGGGCATGGGCCTCGTCATGCGCTATCGCACGCACGGCGTTAACGCCGCGCACCTCGACCCGCTCAGCGACGCCACGCCTTTTGATTCCGCACTCGAGCCTGCCAGTCTCGGACTCGACCACGCCGTCATGGAGCGCGTTCCCGCGACGGTGCTGCGCGTGTATGCGCCCGGGCAAACGCTGGCTGACATTCTCAGCCGTCTGCGCGACACGTACTGCTCCACCATCGCCTATGAAGTGGAACACATCAGCAACCACGAGCAGCGCTCGTGGCTTCGCCAGCAAATCGAGTCCGGAGCGCATCGTGCACCACTCTCGCGCGAGCGCAAGCTGGAGTTGCTCGAACGCCTGACGCGGGTCGAAGGGTTCGAACGCTACCTGCGCAAGGCGTTTTTGGGCCAGAAAACGTTCTCGATCGAAGGCCTCGATGCAATGGTGCCCATGCTCGAGGAGATGCTGCACATGCTTGCCGAGGACGGGACGGGCGAAGTCCGCCTGGGCATGGCCCATCGCGGCCGCCTGGCTGTGATCACCCATATCGTCGACCGTCCCTACGAAGAGGTCTTGCTCGAATTCGAGCATGCGCAAGAGCGCGGCCTCGTGCAAACCGCTGGCGACGTGACCGGCGACGTGAAGTATCATCAAGGCGCGACCGGCACCTACCAGACGGAGAATGGCAAAAAAATTCGAGTTGTGCTGGCCAATAACCCGAGCCACCTCGAAGCAGTCGACAGCGTCGTCGAAGGGCAAACACGTGCTGTGCAGACCGATCGGCACGAGAATATCGCCAAACTGGATCTCTCGCGCGCCGCTGCCATCCTCATCCATGGCGACGCCGCATTCGCGGGCCAAGGCGTTGTGGCCGAGGTGTTCAACATGCAAAGCTTGGCCGGCTACACGACCGGCGGCACGTTGCACATCATCGCGAACAACCAGATCGGCTTTACCACCCTACCGCGCGATGGACGCTCGACGCGATATGCCAGCGATCTTGCCAAGGGCTTCGACGTGCCGATTATTCACGTCAACGCGGACGATATTGAGGCTGCGATTGCGGCTGTCCACCTCGCCGTCGAATACCGCCGCCGGTTCCATCGCGACGCACTGATCGACCTGATCGGGTACCGCCGGTTTGGCCATAATGAGGCCGACGAGCCCGCTTACACGCAACCGGAGATGTACGAACGTATCGCCTCGCATCCCACAGCCCGCGAAATCTTCGCTCGTCGGCTGGTTGAGGAAGGCACCCTCACCGAAGCAGAAGTGAACGCCAGTCTGGAGCGCGCGCAGCAGCGCGTCGAGCAAGCGCACGCGGCGGTGAAGGGGCGTGTTGGCGGTCGCGCGGCCAAAGAACCCAAGCCGCGACCGCTCGATATCTCAAACGGCGCGGGCGTTGATACTGCCGTTGCGGTCGAGGTGCTCGGCCGCCTCAACACCGAGCTGCTGTGTGTGCCGTCAGGATTCACGGTGCATCCCAAGCTCGCGCGACAATTGGAGCGCCGCAAAGAATCGCTCGAGCCGGCCGGCGAGATCGATTGGGGCCTGGGTGAAGCGCTCGCTTTCGGAAGCCTGCTGCGTGACGGCATTCCGCTGCGCGTCACCGGTCAAGACACCGAGCGTGGTACGTTTAGTCATCGGCATCTCGCGCTGCACGACGCCAAGACCGGCATGTCGTGGATGCCCATGCAGCACCTCAGCGATGCCAAGGCGTCCTTTGAGATTTACAATAGCCCGCTTTCCGAATATGCTGCCATGGGCTTTGAATACGGTTACAGCGCCGAGGCGCCTGAAGCGCTCGTGCTCTGGGAAGCGCAGTTCGGCGACTTCAGCAACGGCGGTCAAATCATCATTGACCAGTTCATCGCCGCCGGCCGGGCGAAGTGGCAAGAGACGTCACGCTTGACCCTATTGCTGCCGCACGCCTATGAAGGCGCAGGGCCGGAACACTCGAGCGCCCGGCTTGAGCGCTATTTGCAGCTCGCCGCCGAGGCCAATTTCCGCATCGCCAATCCAACCACACCGGCGCAATACTTCCACCTGCTGCGCGATCAAGCCAAAAGTGCTCGAGCGCGGCCACTCGTCATCATGACGCCGAAAAGTCTCCTGCGGCTGCGAGCCTCAAGCTCGAAGGTCAAGGAACTTAGCCAAGGCAGCTTTGCGCCAGTGCTCGACGATCCTCGTGTGAAAGACCGTGACGCGATCAAGCGGCTAGCGCTCTGCAGCGGCAAGATCTACTACGACCTGATCGCGCACCCCAAGCGCAACGCGCTAGACGATTTGGCCATCGCTCGAGTCGAACTGCTCGAGCCCTTCCCGTACGATCAGGTCATGGCGCTCGTCGCCTCGTACCCGAACGTCAAGCAGGTGACCTGGGTTCAGGAAGAGCCTAAGAACATGGGCGCGCGCGCATTCGTGTCGCGGCGTATCCGCGAGAAGCTCACCCCCAAGGGCATCGTGTTTGACTACATCGGCCGGCCTGACCGGGCGAGCCCAAGCGAAGGCTATCCCGGCGCACACGCCGTTGAGCAGGAACGCATCCTTAACGAAGTCTTCAGCTCCTAGCCGTCGCTCGGCCGACCTTGGTCAGCCGACGTATTGCCGACGGATGAATCAACAGCCAAATACTGGTCAGTAATCGGAATGTGCGGAGTATCCTTTGGATATGAGTCAGTGTTACGGGCTAACCACTGACGCGCGCGCACGGCTAGGAATTCAAAATTCTCGTATGTCTTTGGCCCTCGCGTCCTGCGCATCACCGCTATCGCCTGCTCAAGATTCTCCCAGGCTCGGACCACTTGGGGAGCTGCGATGTCGAAAAACGCCCCCTCAGGCAGCAGTCGACGCTTGACCATAGTGCCTGACCACTCATACCAGTCAGAAACCCTCATTTCGGGATGTTCTTGGCGTTTTGAGGGAACGTGTTCGAGACTCTTGCGGTATGCAGCATCAGCCAGTTTTCGCTGCAACTCGTTCACCACGAAGTCAACGTCTCTTATGAAGTCCGGATGCTCCTGGCGTTCTATGACGGCAAGCATTGAGCTGAACTGATTGCTATCCCGCAAGTGACGCAGTTGTATAACGGCGGCAATTGCTGTAGCGCCGATGACGAGAAAGGTGCCGATTGAAGCCAGCGTGCTCAACCATTCAAGCGACATGGACTCCTCCAGATACCGAGCAAGTATTCGCCCATTGTTTGTCGTACTGGGCCAGTCCTCGGTGCCTCGCTAGTAAGGAGTCTCACCATGCGTTCGCGTCCCTTGATTGCGGCGCTTCTCATGACCGTTGCGCTAGCTTCGTGCAGCAGCAAGAAGACGGTTGAGACGACGCAAGGCACGACGACGGTCGAAACAAACGCGCTGCACAACACCGTCAAGTTCTCGAACAAGCAGGGCACGGCGATTATCGGCAAGGGCGCGGTCGACGCAAAAGAGCTCGGACTGCCGCTCTATCCAGGCGCAATTGCAGCGCAAACCGGCGGCATGGCTGCCAGCACCAAAGAGGGCACGTCGCGCGTCGTCTCGCTGACGACCAAGGATTCGTTCGACCAGGTCTATCAGTGGTATAAGAAACAGCTGCCAGCCGGATCGGAGCAGACCCACATGGAGGTCAGCGGGGGTTCGATCGCCTCGTTTCTGATCGGCAAGCCGAGCGAGACGGACGAGCGAAGTGTGCTGATTCAGCAGGCCAAAGACACGACAACGATACTGCTGACGCACACCTCGAAAAGCACGTAGCGTTCAGCCCGGGGCGACGGCGGTCGTCTTTTGCTCGGCCTTCTTTTGCACTTTCTTCTTC
The DNA here is from genome assembly GCA_030948685.1 of Vulcanimicrobiota bacterium. Lineage (GTDB taxonomy): Bacteria > Vulcanimicrobiota > Vulcanimicrobiia > Eremiobacterales > Eremiobacteraceae > JAFANK01. The sequence goes on from JALYZV010000074.1 coordinate 29,577, forward strand.
ACAAAGACGATCTCGCCGGATTGCACCTCGGCCAGCACGGCATCGCCCGGCACGAAATCCCCGTTGAGGATGCGCACGGCCAGCGGATCGATAATCTCCTTTTGAATGGTGCGCTTGAGCGGGCGGGCACCGTAGACGGGGTCGTATCCGCGGTTGGCAAGGTATTCCTTCGTGGCGTCGGTGAGCTCGAGCGCGATACCGCGTTCGGCCAGTCGCACTCCTAAGCTTCGCAGCTGAATCTCGACAATGCGCTTGATGTCGTCAAGCTTGAGGCTCTGGAAGATAATGATTTCGTCGATGCGGTTGAGAAACTCCGGACGGAATTGTTGGCGGAGCGACTCCATGACGTGCGCGCGCACGCGTTCGTCGTTGCCGGCGAACTCGCTGATGGCCGATGATCCGACGTTGCTCGTCATGATCAATACCGTGTTCTTGAAGTCGACCGTGCGGCCTTGACCATCGGTCAGCCGGCCGTCTTCGAGGATTTGCAACATCACGTTGAAGACGTCGGGGTGAGCCTTTTCGATCTCATCAAACAGGACGACGGAATACGGGCGGCGCCGCACCGCTTCGGTCAGCTGGCCGCCTTCTTCATACCCGACGTAACCGGGTGGCGCCCCGATGAGCCGCGCGACGCTATGCTTTTCCATATACTCGGACATGTCGATGCGAATCATGGCGCGTTCGTCGTCGAAGAGAAACTCGGCAAGCGCTCTCGCCAGCTCGGTTTTTCCGACGCCCGTCGGGCCGAGAAAGATGAACGAGCCCAGCGGCCGATTGGGATCTTGCAATCCTGCCCGCGCGCGGCGAACCGCGGCCGACACGGCGCGGACGGCGTCCTCTTGGCCGACGACGCGTTGATGCAGGCGCTCTTCCATCTTGAGGAGCTTCTGCGTCTCGGCCTCGAGCAGTTTGGTCACGGGTATGCCAGTCCACTTGGCAACGATCTCTGCGATGTCGTGCTCGTCGACTTCGTCTTTGAAGAGCTTGGAGGTCGATGACTTGGCCTGCAGGGCCTGCAGCTTTTTCTCGAGCTCCGGCAGCTCTTGGTACTTGAGCCGCGAGATCTCTCCCCAATCGACGTTGGGCTCATAGCCTTGCTCGGCGCGCTCGACGCGCTGTCTGATGTTTTCGATCTGCTCTTTCAGAGCGCTGACTTGCCCGACCGATTGCTTTTCGGCTTCCCACAACGCGCGCAGGCGCGTCGTCTCCGCCTCGAGATCTTTGATCTCTTTTTCGATGTTCGCTAAGCGCTTGCGCGACCCCGGATCGGTCTCTTTCTTGAGCGCCTCGCGCTCGATCTTGAGCTGGTTACCGCGCCGTTCGACTTCATCCAGCTCGACCGGCCGCGAGTCCATCTCCATGCGCAGCTTCGCCATGGCTTCATCAACCAAATCGATGGCTTTATCGGGGAGAAAGCGATCGGTAATATAGCGCTGGGATAGCACCGCGGCGGCCACCAGCGCCGAGTCCTTGATGCGGACGTGGTGATGCGCCTCGTAGCGCTCGCGCAGACCGCGCAGGATGGAAATGCTGTCCTCGACGCTTGGCTCGCCAACCATAATCGGCTGGAAGCGGCGCTCCAAGGCGGCGTCCTTCTCGATGTGCTTGCGGTACTCGTCAATTGTGGTCGCGCCAATCGTGTGCAGCTCGCCGCGCGCAAGCATGGGCTTGAGCAGATTCGACGCATCCATGGCGCCCTCGGCTGCGCCAGCGCCGACCACAGTGTGCAGCTCGTCAATGAAGAGAACGATCTCGCCCTGGCTTTGGGTTATCTCCTTGAGCACGGCTTTTAGGCGATCTTCAAATTCGCCGCGATATTTTGCACCGGCGATGAGCGCCCCGAGATCGAGCGCGATAATGCGACGGTTCTTGAGACCTTCAGGCACGTCGCCGCGAACGATGCGATGTGCGAGGCCCTCGACGATCGCGGTCTTACCGACGCCCGGTTCGCCGATGAGCACGGGGTTGTTCTTCGTGCGCCGCGACAGAACCTGAATGACCCGCCGGATCTCCTCGTCGCGACCGATCACTGGATCGATTTTGTTTTCTCGCGCGAGCTTGGTCAAATCACGGCCGTAGCGCTCGAGCGCCTGATACTTTGCCTCGGGGTTCTGATCGGTGACCCGCTGGCTGCCGCGAACCGCCGTCAGCGCCTTCAGAATGGCGTCACGCGTGACGCCGGCTCGCTTGAGGAGTGACGCCGCGTCCGATTTGCCGCGCGCATCGGCGATGGCAAGCAGCAGGTGTTCGGTCGAAATGTACTCGTCTTTGAAATTGAGCGCTTCTTGGCCGGCGCGGGTGAGGATGTCGCGCAGGTCCCGACCGAGGCTTGGTTCGCTTGCGCCGTAAACTTTCGTGCGTTTTTCTAAGAGGTCGGTCAGCTGCTGCCGCAACGACGCGATGTCGGCGCCAAGCTGGCGCAAGATGATGACCGCAACGCCGTCTTCATCCTCCAGCAGTGAGGCGAGGAGGTGCTCCGTATCGATTTCGCCGGCGCTGTACTCGCGGGCGATGCTTTGCGCCCGCACGATGGCTTGTTGTGCCTTTTCGGTCAGTTTGTTGAAGTTGTCCATGTCGGTTCTCCACAGGGACGGCTCGACCAGAGTACGGCGTATTTTGAAGCAACGGACCCGACACCCTTGAAGCAACGGACCTTTAGGTCCGTTCCTCCGGAATAAGGACGTTCGTGGAATCGGCTCGCGGTCCGCAAGCGTGCCGCTGGTGCCGCAAGGCATATTGGCAGCTGCCGCTTCGCTCGCTTTTTGGCCTTGTCTGCGGCAAGCGCCGGCGTGATGACATGATAGGCGCGTGGGCTTCAGCCGTGCGCCTGTTCGCGTTGACAGTCCATGAGCGACCAGCTACCATGTTTGGCAAGCATGCCGGCGAGCGGAGTAGGAACATGCGGCATTTCACTCCGGCGGTTTTTGTTGTTTGTATCGGCTTGATACTCGATGTCGTCGTCTCTGCGCGCGCCGGCGCGCCCGTGCCGGCAGCGATTGCGGCTGCAACCTCTTTCCATGGGCATCTCGCCTACCAGGCTCACCCAGCGGGCGATTTGTCGATTGTGGTCGACGGAACGCTCGACGTGAACGCCGATGGCTGGACGGTTGACGAGCGCGGCACAAACACACACGCGCATGCTTCGAACCAACAATCCTGGATCCGAACCGGCTCGCAGACACTGGTGTTTGACGATCCGTTCGAGGTCGGCGCTCTCGCGAACGCCTGGGC
>JALYZV010000078.1 GCA_030948685.1 Vulcanimicrobiota bacterium
CTCCATCAGCCACCTCCCCTCGGGCGAAGCTCTCGGCGCATCCGGATGAACGTGCTCTCCCGCTCGCCCAACCGCTGCCGCCAGCGACGCACGTCAGCAAACCCACACTTGCTCCAGAAGCGATGCCCGGCTTCATTCTGTTCGACCACGTTGAGCTGCAGTTCGTGGGCGCCGCGATCGCGCGCTGCACGAGCAAAGGCTTCGACGATCTCGTCCCCAATGCCGGCGCTGCGCGCCCGCGGGCAGAGCAGCAAAAGGCCGATATACCATGCACCCGTTTCCGGGTAGTTCCGAAAGCCGTCCAGCACACCCACGATTTCGTCCGCGTCGGTGAGCTTAATTGCGAAAATCATTTTGTTGAGCGGAGCGCTGCCGTCCTCAGGACCGGCATAGAACACAGCTTGCGCTTCGGCCGGTCCGGGCGGGCGACCCAGCACCAGCTGGCTATAGTCTGCGGACTCCTCGAGCACGCGCTGCAGCTGGGGGCCGTCGTCAGCCGTCAGCGGCACCGCCCGAAAGCGATCGCCACGCAGTTCGCTCAGCTGGTCCATCTCTACGGCATACCCTCAAAAATGGCGATCCAGTGGGTCGTTGCGTGTTCTTTGCGGATCTTGAGCGCCGGAGCGTAGGCACTCGAGGCCGCCCATTCTTGTGCGGCCGCAACAGTTGGAAACTCGACAATCGCTAATCGCTCGGGCGCGCTTTCCCCGTCCAAGACGGCCCACGGCTGGCCGCGTGCCAGATACTTGCCGCCGAACGGTTTGAGCGACTCGACGGCGATTTTGCCGTACTCATTGGGAGCGTCCGCGTTATGCCACTGAACACACGCGACAAGGTAACCGGCCATAGTGTGCACCTCCGACTTGCAGCGCTACGATTCGCGCCACCTTCGCTCGACCGTGCGCCTCCAACTGCGAACGGATTGCAGGATTTGCCTGGACCGGCGCCTGAAAACGGCGGCATCAAATTTTGTCAGGGTAGGCTCATGATGAACGTCATTTGTTGTTTTCGGATGCGATTCCGGCTCGATCCACGAGCGGGGTAGATGTGTTTCGTAGGACAAGGGACGAGAATCCGAGTACGAAGCCTCTGCACCGACAACCGCAGGGGCTTCTCTTCATCCTTGAAGGGTAGGCCCATCGTGCTAGGAGAGACCCATGCACCGTAAAGCAATATACACAGGACGGAATTGCAATCCGAATCCCAGGACTGTCTGCGCCGCGTTCGCATGCGCCTTGATTGTCGCAGCTGTTTGCATCGTGCCCGCCGTTGCCGGAACGACCGGCGGCATTGGCGGGCGCGTCGTCGACGCCACTACACAAGCCCCGCTGTCGGGAACACGCATTGAAGTTTCATCGCTGTCGGGTTCAGCACGCACGGTTTCGGATGCGCACGGGTTGTACACGTTCGTGTCGCTTTCTCCAGACACATATACGATGAGCGCAAGCCGCGACGGCTACATGCCCTTTACCGAAAGCGGCATCACCATTCAAGCCGACGTGCAGCAGAGCTTCAACATCACGCTCTCGCCGGTTGCAAAAACCATCGGACGCATCATCACACGAGGGCGTTCGGGGCTGGTGCGGCCCGGACAAACCATTAATCTGTATTCCGTTAATCCCGATATCGCCATGGCGGCGCAGCCACTGGCGGGTCCTGGGGGTATCGATCAAGCGTATAGTGCGCTGGCTGCAATACCCGGCGTGTATGTGCCGCAAGGCCAACAAGGATGGTACCAGCCGATCTTTATTCGTGGCGGAGATCAGGACCAAATCGGATACGAACTGGACGGTGTGCCGATCAACCGCTCGTACGACAACGCGCCGCAGTCACTGCTCACCAACGTCGGCCAACAAGAGTTGCAAGTCTATACCGGCGGTGCGACGGCTAGCTCCGGTGGACAAGGCATCAGCGGTTACGTCAATCAGGTGGTCAAGACAGGGTCGCGCACGCCGTTCGGCTCGTTGAGCTATGGGGTGGGATTTCCAGCGGGCTATCAAAAGGGCGGCATCGAGTATGGCGGCGCGGTCGGCGACGGACGTTTCACCTACTACGTCGCAGCGTCTCTGTCCGACCAGTTTTATCGTTACGCCGATCCCTTTAACGGCGTAAGCCTCGATCAGTCCGGTTTCTTTTTCCCATCGTTCCAGTTCAATGCCAACGGACCGATCGATCTTCCCGGCACCACGCTGGGTGCCTCCGAAACGCGCGACCGGGAAACGGTCGTCAACCTGCATTACGCGATCCCCCACGGCCACGATGGCATCAGCGACGATCTCCAGCTTTTGCACGTCGAGAGCGACTTGCATACGTTCACCTATGGCTCGTTCCTCGATTTCGGCGGCAAGGCCACGTTTGGCACCACCTTCTCATATCCCGATCAATTCATCTACTCAGGCCAGGTTGGAGCGGCGCTGAATCCGGCCGCGGTGACGCCATACCTCTATCCCGCCACCCCAGATGTGGCGCGAAGTTATCAAAGTCAGGTCAACGTCAATCTGCGTGCCGTCGCAGACAACGGATTCAGCCTGACCAAGTTGCAGTACCAGCACAACGTCGGCACGCGCGCGTACGTGCGGCTTTTGGGCTTCAGCGCGTATTCGAATTGGTTCATTCAGGACCCGATACCGGTGCCGGCCACGCTGCAATACATTCTGCCTGAAATCACCTTCGGCGGGAGCATCAGCTACGTCAATCAGTTGAGCGACAAGCATCTGCTGACGCTCTCCACGTCGATCGCTAGCTCTCGTGAGTACCGCTACACGACGGGTTTCCCGTTCCTGCAGGGTGGCGGGAACCTTGCAAACGGTACGATCGGCGGGAGCTTTGTCGGCAACTTTGGTGGCGCGCTGATCGGAAGCTACACGGACGGCAGGCATTGCTATAACCAGACCAGCGGCGGGTTTACCAGCTGTTTTGCGTCCGACCCTACGAACGGTTCGCAAGCGTTCCTTGACGTCAACACCGGCGCGTTCAGTCCGTTCACGACCGCGAGCGCCGGCACTCCGGCCGCGATCAACGGTGCACGATGGATCGCCACCGAAAACGGCTACGGTGGTTTGATCAACCAGGTGAGTCCGATTCTGACCGCTGCTTCGGTTGACGACAGGATGCGCCCCAATGACCGACTGACGGTGGACCTTGGCGCGCGGGTGGAGCGCTACTACGATCGGCTCGTGAACGAGGCCACCGGTTATCCCGCGCGGCCGTTTTGGTTTCAAGCCGTGAACAACGAATTTTGCGTGGCGCAACACATTGCGCTGGTGCAACGAACGATCGATCCGCTGACCGGTGCGCCAAGCCCATGCCCGTCGGGAGCGGTGCCGATCAACTTGAGCTTGTCCAACAATTCATCGGAATCGAATTCTGTATTCGAACCGCGCGTCGCTACGACGTACGAGCTTTCGCCCGACACGACGCTGCGCGCGTCGTATGGCACCTATGCCCGGCCGCCCAATGCCTCGTGGGTCCAATACGGCACGCTGCAACAAGACCTGGCGACGCCGATGGCGCTGAAATTCATCGCCTACGGCTTCACCTCGCCGCAGCACAATTTGATTCCCGATATCTCACACAATGTCGATTTTTCATGGGAGCAGCACATCCACGGAACCGATGCAAGCTTCAAGGTCACGCCCTACTATCGCGGCACGATGGGACAGTTTGAGAACATTTTGCTGGATACAAGCGGCAACGAGTCTGGGGTCAACGTGGGAAGCGAACGAACCTTGGGCGTCGAGTTTGCTTTCCTGAAGGGTGACTTTGCCCGAGACGGGCTGTCGGGTTTGTTCTCGCTGACCTATAATTACAGTCGTTTCCGTTATGCGAAGTTTGCCAGCGGCTTCAACGTGCTCGATCTGATCAATAACAAAATCGCGCAGTACAACGCATATACGTCCGCCTGCGCAGCGGGCGGCAGCGCGTCGGGCAAGACGCAGTTCGGAACTGCCGTGTGCGGCAACACCAGCACAGGGGTTACGGCCGCCAGGTGCTTTGACGCCCTCGGCGGGCCTGACCCTAGCTGCGCCGTCGGCGATACCGTCAACCCGTATTGGAACCGCCCCGTTAAACCGTTGCAGGATCCCGGTGCTGCCTACGCGCCGTACGACGTCATTCCCGATCAACCGCTAGCGGCCGGCAACGGCTTTGGACCACCATGGGTTGCGACGCTACTTGGCCACTACAAACACAACCGATTTACCGTCACGCCATCGATAGCGTATAGTTCAGGCGCGTATTACGGCGCCCCACTGTCAACGGTTGGGGACGATCCGGCGAAAGCAAACTCCGCGCAGATCCCCATACCGAATGACTTCACCGCCCAGTTTGATCGGATGGGCGCCTTTCAGCAGCCCTGGCGGCTGACCGGCAATCTCCAACTCGGCTATGCGGTCACGCAGAGCACGCAACTGTTGCTTGCTATGACCGGCTTGTTCGACTCTTGCCATCAGCGAGGTTATGCTTGGGATCGAGCAAACTTCTGTGCCTACACAACCTTGCCGTTCGGACAGGCCCCAAACTCAAGCGCGCACGTCAGCGCCGCCGGCGATCCGAACTACAAGTTTCCATACACGGTGCAGAACGGCAACAACAATACCCAATTTCTCGGCACGAAGATTCCCTTTCAAGCCTACGTCACG
>JALYZV010000096.1 GCA_030948685.1 Vulcanimicrobiota bacterium
TGCCATTCGCCCCCTTGGAAACGCGTGATATACACGCAATGGACGAACTTGAACTCGGCTATCTGCTCGCCGTCAGCGGTGCTGCTGTGTGGACGCCGCGTCCGCTTGTGGCGATGCTCTCCACTCTTGGTGGCGCCCGAGCAATCGTGTCGTATGCACGCGCCGCACCGGCTATCCCGCCGCCGGACTGCGAGTTGCTCGGGGCGGAAGCACTCGATCGGATCGCGGCGATTAACGACGACCACGCACGCGTGGCGCTCGACGACGCAAGGGCACTCGATCATCAGTTCATCACGAGTTCCGCTTCGGGCTACCCTCGGCGTTTGCACGACCTGTGCGATCCGCCACCGGTAATGTATTACCGTGGCTGTCTCGCTGCCCTCGACGGCAACGTCGTTGCACTGGTGGGGAGCCGTGCAGCAACTCCCTATGGCCGCTCGATGGCTGGCAGCACTGCGGCGGATTTCGTGCTCTACGGCGCAAGCATCATCTCAGGTTTGGCGCGCGGTATCGACGCGGCGGCACATCGCGGCGCGCTGCGAGGACAGACCCCGACGATTGCGGTCATTGGATCAGGTTTGCGGGCGCTCTACCCGTCGTATCATAGCCAGCTCGCAGCCGAGATCGTGGCAGCGGGCGGTGCCATCATCTCGGAGTTTCCACCCACGATGACCGCACGTCCACATCAGTTTCCGATGCGCAACCGCCTAGTTGCAGCACTTGCAGACGCGACGTTTGTCATCGAAGCTGGTGCGAAGAGTGGAGCGCTCATTACAGCCAGACTGGCGTGCGAGTTGGGCCGTCATGTTTTTGCCTTGCCCGGCGACGTCGGGCGCTCAACGAGTGAGGGTACGAACGGTCTCATCAAAGACGGCGTTGCGCTCGCGACGAGCGCCAGCGACATCGCGGCGGTTCTGGGATGGCACCCGATCGTCAATGCAAATGCCGTGAATCGACAGCACGACGCCGTGCTTGAAACGCTAGCACCTGGCGGCAGCACAATCGATGAAGTTTGCGCAAAGACCGGTCTCGACTCGGCAACGATCGCAGCGCAACTAACGATGCTCGAGATGGCAGGAGTCGTCGAACGCCACGCCGGCGGTTTGTATGGAGCGGTCCGGGCGGTTACAACCGCGAAAGCTGAGACTCGATGAACGTTGAGATCATTGCCGTGGGCAGGCTACGCGAAGCATACATCCGAGCGGGCTGTGGCCTATACGAAAAACGGTTGCGACCGCTCATGCCCATCTCCGTTCATGAGGTCCGCACCTCGGCCGCAGACGATGGCGTCGCCGTGGAGAGCGATGCGATCCTGCGGAGAGTGGGTGACGACGACATCCTATGGGCGCTGGATCAGCGTGGCCAAGTCATCTCATCCACGGATATCGCTCGCATGCTCGCCAAAGCTGAGCGCTCCGGTCGCAGGCGGTTGACGTTGGCAATTGGTGGCGCACGCGGACTGTCGCCAGCAGTGCTCAAGCGGGCGGATTTTGTTTGGTCGCTTTCGGAGTTGACTTTTCTGCACGAGATGGCAAGGCTGATTACACTCGAGCAGCTCTATCGCGCAGTGAAGATCAATCGCGGCGAACCGTATCACCGCTGAGACGCTAGAGATGGTCGAATATGCCCTCGAGCGTTTGCACTCGCGGGGCGCGTGCGAAAGTGGGATGGCGGCCATGGCGGTCCAGGAGCACAGCCCGCAGCCCAGCGGCAAGCGCGCCGTCCACATCGTGATCCGGCGAGTCGCCGACATGTAAGGCAGCACTGCGATCGACGCGCGCTCGCTGCAACGCCTCATCGAAAATCTGCGCGTGAGGCTTTTCGTATCCGAGCCGCGCGGAATCGAGCACGAAGTCGAATGACTGCCGCAGCCCAACACGCTGCATGACGTCTTCCAGGTCACCCGTCCAGTTCGAGATGATGCCCAAACATACGCCTTGCAGGCGCAGCCTGTGCAGAACGCCGTGCACTTCGTCATAGATGCGCCATGTTATGGCTTCGGTAAAGCGGCGATACACAAGTTCAGCCTTGTCCGCATCGCCTGGCTTACACGCGCAGACCGACAGTAATTCGCGATTATAGGCGGTCCAGAATCGGTCCATCTCCTGTTGTGAAAAGGGCATCGGGACTTGCCGCGGATGACGTGGCGCGAGCATCGTGTTCGCGCGTTCGACACCTTCGGAAAATCGAGCGTGATCGAGCTCAATGCCAAGTTCCGCGCAGACGCGAACGAAGATCGTCGGCTGGTCGGGGTCCATGCACAGGAGCGTATAGCCCGCGTCGAAGAAGACCGCTTGCGTGTTGAGCTTCATAGGAAACGCTTTTCCGTTCGAAACCTGCATGCGCGCTCCTGCGCTATTGGCGCGATAAGCCGTGTTCTGCCCCGTTTGCCGCAGCGACGACAGCCGCGTCATCGACAGCCGTGATGACGAAAATGCGGTGCGCCGCCGTCGTGAATGCCAATCATGCAAGCACCGCTTCACGACCTACGAACG
>JALYZV010000105.1 GCA_030948685.1 Vulcanimicrobiota bacterium
GCTTCACTACCTGCCCCTGGATCCTGCGAGAGTCGACGTCATCCACCACGGGGTCAAGGAGCTGTTTACGCTTGCTCGCGGCGCTGGGCCATCGCCCGATGCGTACGTGTTGTTCGTCGGTGAACCGGAGCTGCGCAAGGGAGTAGCCACGCTCATGGAGGCGATGTCACTTTTGCCGAGCGCAATGCGTGAGGCGACCGAGCTCGTCATTGCGGGCGCAACCGGGCAGTACCCGCTGCCCCCCACGCCGGACTCGGTCCGGTTGCGTAACGTCGGTTGGGTCGACGATGAAACGCTCGCGAGTCTTTATGCCGGCGCGCGAGCCTTCATCTACCCGTCGCAATACGAGGGGTTTGGTCTGCCGATGATCGAGGCGATGGCGTGCGGCACGCCGGTGATCGCCTCGGATGCCCCAGGTTTACGAGAAGCGGGCGGGCCAGCCGCTCTCTACGTGCCGCCTGGGGATGCGCAAGCGTTAGCAAAGGCGATTGAGGCCGTGCTCGATGACGCTGCCCTGGCGGCGGGTCTGCGCGAACGCGGCTTTCGCCGCGCCAAAGAGCTGAGCTGGGACGAAACGGCTCACAAGACGCTCGCGGTTATTGAGCGCGCGGTCACGGAAGGATCGGCGGCGGGGACTGGACCGGCCTGACCAGCTCCAGCTATGGCCCAGCTCGCCGCTTGGCGCCAAAATCGGGCTGTTCGACCGACCCGGGACGCCCTACCCAAAAGTGGCCCTATAAAGGAAGGTCTGTGCCGGGCGAGGCTTGACTAGTCGAACCTTTGTGCTATAATGTTTATCTGTGCCCAACCTGGACGAACGCGTCGGCCGATGGCAACGGTTAGAGAATTCGGCTCACTCTAGCTGACCCGGCCGCCACCCGCGGGTCGTCCGATTTCATTTCAAACAGGGCTCCGCGCCCAACGACCAACCAAGCGCGCTGCGAACAGCGGCGGCGTCCGAGCGCCACGACAGAGCGCCGAACAGATCGAAGCTACGCAAACGGGCAGAAACGCTAAAGTTATTACCCGCCGCGCCGTTTCCCCGCGCGGCTGCACTCGAAGGTACAACCTCAAAAAATGAAGACCTCACGCGAAACCCCTAAGGTGAAGGCAACCGCGAAGTCCGCGCGCATCCCCAAAGACGGTAAGGTCGCAAAAGAGAAAACCGCAAAAGTTACCAAAGCCAAAGCGACCGCCAAGCGCCGCACCTCGGTGCTGGCACGCGGCATCGCTCGCCGGTCGCCGCGCCCCATCGCGCGCCTGGCGCGCCTGACCGACCCGCGCGCCGCGCTCGAAGCCCTGACCGAGACGAAGGGGGTCATCAAAGCGCTGGAGGCCGTCTCCGACGGCAAGCCCTCCTCCCAGATCCGGGAACGGATCTCGTTCGCTAAGATCCCAAACGTGCTCGAGATCCCCGACCTCATCGAGCTGCAAAAGGATTCGTTTCACTGGTTCATCACTGAAGGGCTGCGCGAGGCGTTTGCCTCGATCTCGCCGATCAAGGACTTCACCGGCAACTTGGTGCTGGAGTTCGGCGAGCATTCGCTTGGCGAACCGAAATACTCGGTCGAAGAATGCCGCGAGCGTGACATGACCTATTGCGCGCCCTTGCGCGTGCGCGTCCGGCTCATCACGTCCGAGTCGGGCGAGATCAAAGGCATTCCCGACCAAGAGATCTTCATGGGCGACTTCCCGCTCATGACGGACAAGGGCACGTTTGTCATCAACGGCGCCGAGCGCGTCATTGTCAGCCAGCTGGTGCGGTCGCCTGGAGTCTATTTCCTTGCCGACACCGACACCAACGGCAGACCGATTTACCGCGCCACCGTCATCCCCAATCGCGGAGCGTGGATCGAGTTCGAGACCGATAACGGCAGCAAGAACGACACCACCGAGGGCACGATCGGCGTCCGAATCGACAAAAACCGCAAGATCATGGCAACCACCTTCGTGCGCGCACTCGACAAAAAGTACGAGAGCGACGAAGCGCTCAAGGCGTTATTTGCAGATGTCCGCACAAGTGTCGTGCCGCCGATCATTCTCAATTGCCTCGAAAAAGACAAGGACGTCAAGACGCGTGAAGACGCGCTCAAGGAGCTGTACAAGAAGCTGCGGCCAGGCGAGCCTGAGAACGTCGACAACGCCGAAACGCTGCTGCGCAATACGTTCTTTGACGAAAAGCGCTACGATCTAGGTTCGGTCGGGCGCTACAAGCTCAACCGCAAGCTGGAGAAGCAGTTTGCCATTCTCAATGTGGATGCGCCGCGTCTGGAAGAGGTCAAAGACAGCCACGGCCGCGTCAAGGAAAAGGCCGTCCGCCACCTGACGCGCGAGGACCTCATCGGCGTCATCCGTCACCTTATCGAAGTCGTCGAAGGCACGCAGAACATCGACGATATCGACCACTTGGGCAATCGGCGCATTCGCTCGGTGGGCGAGCTCTTGCAAAACCAGTTCCGGGTCGGCTTGCTGCGCCTGGAGCGGGTGGTGCGCGAGCGCATGACCGTTCAGGACATCGAGACCGTCACGCCGCAGGTGCTGATCAACATTCGGCCGGTGGTCGCCGCGATCAAAGAGTTCTTCGGCTCGAGCCAGCTCTCGCAGTTCATGGACCAGACGAACTCGCTGGCCGAGCTGACCCACAAGCGCCGCTTGTCCGCGCTCGGCCCGGGGGGCCTATCGCGCGAGAGTGCCGGCTTCGAGGTCCGCGACGTCCACCACAGCCACTACGGACGCATCTGCCCAATCGAGACGCCGGAAGGCCCCAACATCGGCCTCATCGGGTCGCTTGCGACCTATGCGCGCGTCAACAAGTACGGGTTCATCGAGACCCCCTATCGCATCGTGCGCAAAGGCGTGGTGACCGATGACATTATTTACTTGACGGCAGATGAGGAAGACCAATTCCGCATTGCTCAAGCCAACTCGGAACTCGATCCAAAAAACCGGCTGCTGGGCGACCGCGTCGTCTGCCGTTATGCCGAGGAGTATATCGAGGCGGCGCCGGCCGACGTCCATCTCATGGACTGCACGCCCAAGCAGATCGTCTCGGTCGCTACGGCATTGATCCCGTTCCTCGAACACGACGACGCAAACCGCGCGCTCATGGGTGCCAACATGCAGCGCCAAGCGGTGCCGCTTTTGGTCCCGCAAGCGCCCTTGATCGGCACCGGCATGGAGTATCGTGCAGCCAAAGACTCAGGTGGCGTTGTCGTCGCCGAAGAGTCGGGCGAGGTCACTTCGGTGACTGCCGAGCGCATTGAAGTGCGCAATAACAAGGGGTTGATCAAGAGTTATCCGTTGATCAAGTTCATGCGCAGCAACGCCGGTACGTGCATCAACCAGAAGCCCATGGTCGTCAAGGGCGACCATATCAAGAAGGGCTCGATCATCGGAGACGGGCCATCCAGCGCCGGCGGCGAGCTGTCGCTCGGGCAAAACGTGCTCGTCGCGTTTATGCCCTGGGAGGGCTATAACTACGAGGACGCGATCCTCATCTCCGAGCGGCTGGTCAAGGACGATCGCTTCACCTCAATCCACATCGAAGAGTACGAGTGCGAGGCGCGTGACACCAAGCTCGGGCCCGAAGAGATCACGCGCGACATTCCCAACGTCGGTGAGGATGCGCTCCAGGATCTCGACGAGCAGGGCATTATCCGCATCGGCGCCGAGGTTCGCCCGGAAGACATTCTGGTCGGCAAGGTCACGCCCAAGGGCGAAACCGAGCTGACCGCAGAGGAGCGTTTGCTGCGCGCTATCTTCGGCGAGAAATCGCGTGAAGTCCGCGACACGAGCCTCAAAGTGCCGCACGGCGAGAAGGGCAAGGTCATCGACGTCAAGGTTTTCAAGCGCGAGAACGGCGACGAACTTTCGCCGGGCGTCAACGAGCTGGTTCGGGTCTACGTGGCGCAGAAGCGCAAAATCTTACAAGGCGACAAGATGGCCGGCCGTCACGGCAACAAAGGCGTCATCGCCAAAGTGCTGCCGGAGGAAGATATGCCGTATCTGCCCGACGGCACACCGATTGAAATCGTGCTCAACCCGCTTGGCGTGCCGAGCCGAATGAACGTCGGCCAGATCATGGAGACGCATCTCGGTTGGGCGGCGAAGCTGCTTGGTTTTTCGATTGCCACGCCGGTCTTTGACGGCGCGCGCGAGGCCGACATCTGGGAGTGGCTGGAACGCGCCAAACTATCCAAGATCGGCAAGACCCAGCTCTTCGACGGCCGTACGGGGACGCCGTTTAACCGCGAGATCACGGTCGGCTACATCTACATGATGAAGCTGGCCCACTTGGTGGACGACAAGATTCACGCCCGATCGACCGGCCCATACTCAATGATTACGCAGCAGCCGCTCGGTGGCAAAGCGCAGTTCGGCGGCCAGCGGTTCGGGGAGATGGAAGTCTGGGCACTCGAGGCCTACGGCGCCGCGTATACGCTGCAAGAGCTGTTGACGGTCAAGTCCGACGACGTTGTCGGCCGGGTCAAGACCTACGAGGCCATCGTCAAGGGTGAGAACGTGCTCGAGCCCGGTGTTCCGGAGTCGTTCAAAGTGCTCATTAAGGAGCTGCAGTCGCTGGCGCTCGATGTGAAGGTGCTCACCGAGAACCGCGAAGAGATCGAGATTCGGCTCACCGACGAGGACATGGGCGAGAAGGCGAGCGAGATCGGGCTGCTCATGGGTGATGAGGATCCCAAGCTCGTGGCGCCTGCGCCAACCACCGCCGCCTCGCGTCCGCGTCGCGCCGGCGCCGAAGGCGAAGCCGAAGAAGCGGAGAGCCTGACTTCCGTCGCGAGCACAGCCGTGCTCGACGCGGAATCTGAAGATGAAGACGAAGACGCTGAGAGTCCCGAGGAGATCTCGCTCGAGAGTTTGGGCGAAGCGGGCCTCGGCTCGATCGAAGACGTTGAACCATAAACACAACAGAACGTCAATGAAGCAACAGATCAATGAAGCAACGGACCTTCAGGTCCGTTAACCAGAACGTCAATGAAGCAACGGACCTTCAGGCCCGTTAAACCGAACGGTGAATGAATGTTAGACGTCAATAATTTCGATGCAATGCGCATCGGGCTGGCGAGCCCGGAGCAGATCCGCGCATGGTCGTTCGGTGAAGTAAAAAAACCCGAGACCATCAACTACCGCACGCTCAAGCCAGAGCGCGACGGGTTGTTCTGCGAGAAGATATTTGGTCCGACCAAAGACTGGGAATGCCACTGCGGCAAGTACAAGCGCATCCGCTTCAAGGGCATGATCTGCGACCGTTGCGGCGTGGAGATCACGCGCGCCAAAGTGCGCCGCGAGCGTATGGGCCATATCGAGCTCGCCACGCCCGTCTCGCATATTTGGTATTTCAAGGGCGTGCCCAGCCGCATCGGCATCCTGCTCGACATGTCGCCGCGCCAGCTGGAGAAGGTCATCTATTTTGCCGCCTACATCGTCATCGATCCGGGCGGAACGCCGCTCGAAAAGCGCGAGATCCTGACCGAGCAGAAATACCGCGAACACCGCGACAAATACGGCAACGCCTTCCGCGCCGGCATGGGTGCCGAATCCGTGCGCGAGCTGCTGCGCGACCTCAACTTGCACAAGCTGCAGGTCGAGCTGCGCACCGAGTTTCAAGCAACGAGTGGCCAAAAGCGCATCAAGGCGATCAAACGTCTTGAGGTCGTTGAAGCATTCCTTTCATCCGGCAACAAGCCGGAGTGGATGATCCTGTCGAGTGTGCCGGTCATTCCGCCGGAATTGCGCCCCATGGTCCAGCTCGACGGCGGCCGTTTCGCCACCTCCGACCTGAACGATCTCTATCGCCGCGTCATCAACCGCAACAACCGGTTGAAGCGGCTGCTCGAGTTGTCCGCGCCTGAAATCATCATCAAGAACGAGAAGCGCATGCTGCAAGAGGCAGTCGATGCGCTCATAGACAACGGCCGGCGCGGACGCCCGGTCACCGGGCCCAACAATCGCCCGCTGAAGTCATTGTCTGATATTCTCAAGGGTAAGCAAGGCCGTTTCCGTCAGAATCTGCTCGGCAAGCGCGTCGACTATTCTGGCCGGTCGGTGATCGTCGTAGGCCCCAACTTGCGGCTGCATCAGTGCGGGCTGCCCAAAGAAATGGCGCTCGAGCTCTTCAAGCCGTTCGTCATGAAGAAGTTGGTCGACCGCGGCCAAGCGCACAACATCAAGAGCGCCAAGCGCATGGTTGAGCGCGTGCGGCCGGAGGTTTGGGACGTGCTGGACGAGGTCATCAAAGACCATCCGGTGCTGCTCAACCGTGCGCCGACGCTGCATCGTTTGGGCATCCAAGCCTTCGAGCCGGTGCTGGTCGAAGGGAAGGCCATTCAAATCCACCCGCTGGTGTGCACGCCCTACAACGCGGACTTCGACGGCGACCAGATGGCGGTCCATCTGCCGTTGTCAGCCGGCGCACAGGCGGAAGCTCGCGTGCTCATGCTTTCGAGCAACAACATCCTGCAGCCATCGTATGGCAATCCGGTTTCCATTCCGACGCAAGACATGGTGCTGGGGCTATACTATTTGACCATCGACTCCGCCACTGCCGGAGCGATGCCTTCAGTGCCGCGCAAGGACGGCCGTCAGAACCTGCGCACGTTCTTCAACGAAAAAGAAGCGCAAATCGCCTACGACGCCGGGGTCATCTCGCTGCACGAGCCCATCCTCGTCCGTTGGCGCGATGGTAAGACGGTCGAGACCACGATCGGGCGCGTCATCTTCAACGCGGCCTTCCCGCCAGCGTGGGAGCATCCGTTCGTCAATCGCACGGTCGACAAGAAAGGCCTCACCCAGCTCATCGCAAACTGCTACCGGCGCTACGGCAACGCGGAGACGGCTGGTTTCCTTGACGCGATCAAAACGTTGGGCTTCCGCTTTGCAACCGTCTCGGGCACAACGGTGTCCATCAGCGACATCGTCATCCCCCGCAAGAAAACAGAGCTGATCGCAAAGGCCGACGCCTCGGTCGTGCAGATCAACGAGCTCTACAAGCAAGGCTTGCTCTCGGACGACGAACAGTACACGAAGACGATCGACGTCTGGACAAAGACCGGCGAAGAGGTCACCCAAGCGATGCTCGCCGAGCAAGACCGCCTGAACTCCATCTTTATGATGGCGACCTCCGGCGCGCGCGGCTCCATCGCGCAGGTGAAACAGATCGCGGGTATGCGCGGCCTGATGGCCGACCCGTCGGGACGTATCTTGAGCATCCCCATCAAGGCCAACCTCAAAGAGGGCCTGACCGTGCTCGAGTACTTCATTTCGACGCACGGCGCCCGCAAGGGTCTGGCCGATACGGCGCTGCGCACGGCTGACTCTGGCTATCTGACGCGCCGCCTGGTGGACGTCGCCCAAGACGTCATCATCCGCGAAGAGAACTGCGATACGAATCGGGGCATCGTGGTCAGCGATATCGCGGAAGGCAAAGAAATCATCGAACCGCTCGTGAACCGCATCGTCGGTCGTTATGCGTTGGCCGACATAGCGGATCCGTCGCATCCATCGGACATCCTGGTCAAGCGCGGTCAGGAGATCGATGAGGAGATCGCGGCGCGCATCATCGCTGCCGGCGTCAAAGCGGTGGGCATTCGTTCGGTCCTCACCTGCGACGCGCGCGTCGGGGTGTGCTCGGTATGCTACGGCCGCAACCTTGCGACCAGCGGCGTCGTCGACATCGGCGAAGCGGTGGGCATCATCGCAGCGCAGAGCATCGGCGAGCCAGGCACGCAACTGACGCTGCGCACCTTCCATACCGGCGGCGTCGCGTCCGAGGATATCATCACCGGTCTGCCGCGCGTCGAGGAGCTCTTCGAAGCGCGCAAACCAAAAGGCCAGGCGATTATCACGGAAGAGTCGGGCACGGTGCATATCCAGGAAGAGAAGGGCATCCGCGAGGTCGTGGTCACCGACAGCGAGGGCGAGGAGCACGTTTACGAGATTCCATTCAACGTGCACGTCACGGTTCACGACGGCGACCGCGTCGTGGCGGGCGACCAGCTCATCGAGGGCTCGGTGAATCCGCACGATATTCTGCGCATCAAGGGCGAGACCGCGTTGCAGAACTACCTGGTGCAGGAAGTTCAGAAGGTCTACCGCAGCCAGGGCGTTGACATCAATGACAAGCACATCGAAGTCATCGTGCGCAGCATGTTGCGCAAGAAGAAGGTGACGGAGAGCGGCGATACGCGTCTCTTGCCAGGCCAGATGCTGGATGCCGAAAAGTTCCTGGAAGAAAACGCGAAGATCGTGGCTGCGGGGCAAGAGCCTGCCAAAGCGGACACAGTGCTGCTGGGGGTGACGAAGGCGTCGCTTGCGACCGAGTCGTTCCTTTCGGCGGCGTCGTTCCAAGAGACAACGCGGGTGCTGACCCAGGCGGCGATTGAAGGCAAGTACGACCCGCTGCTCGGCCTCAAGGAAAACGTGATCATCGGGAAACTGATTCCCGCCGGCACGGGCATGCCGCGCTATCGCGCGGTTGAAACAGCCGTGAGAGGGCGGCCCGTGTTCCGCGAAACGGACATCTTCGCCGACCTGCCGGAAACGCCGTCCGACGGCGCTGAACCGTCGGAGATATCGGATATCGATGAAGCCGCGGCAGGTGCCCCGTTTGCAGAGCTTGCGGCGGAGACCGGCGACATCGAGCTGCCGGAGATTGCGCCTGCGCCCGAGAGCTCGCCGATCGACTCGGTGGAGGCGCTGCGACACGAGGCGATGTCGGACGAAGCGGTCGAGTCGGTCGGAACTGCCTCAAGTGGGACCAGTGGTGAGTCAGCCGAGCCCGCACCGCCAGCCGAGCCGGAGGAATCAGCCCGCTCGGCAGATCTCGAACTCTAACCTTGACGCTCCGCCGTACCGTCTGGTAAAATACGTTGGTTGCGGGTCTCCTTGTGAGGGCCCGTCTTACCCGGTGGTTTTTTCCCAGTTCGCCACGGCGGAGATCCAAGAGAGAGGCGGCAAACGCCGCCCCGTTGTGTTGCGACCGCGCGCGATCTGCCAAAACCGACCGAAAGGTTCCACTTCCTACACTCCACGACCGAGGTTTTTTTGCCGACGATTAGTCAGCTGGTGCGAACCGGCCGCGAAAAGGTCAGAAAAAAGTCGAAGTCCCCGGCGTTCTTGTTCTCGTTGACGGGAGCAAAGCCGGGTCACCCCGACCTGCCCCAACGCACCAAGTTCATCAGCAAGGGTAATCCGCAGCGGCGCGGCGTCTGCACGCAAGTCAAGACCGTCACTCCGAAAAAGCCGAACTCGGCGCTGCGGAAAGTCGCGCGCGTGCGCCTCACCAACGGCATGGAAGTCACGGCATACATCCCGGGCATCGGGCATAATCTGCAGGAGCACTCAGTCGTGCTCATCCGCGGCGGCCGCGTCAAAGATTTGCCGGGCGTCCGCTATCACATCATTCGCGGCACGCTGGATGCACAAGGCGTGCAGAGCCGCAAGCAAGGCCGTTCCAAGTACGGCGCCAAGCGCCCCAAGGCGTAACGTTATGCCACGCAAAGGCGCAGTTCCCAAACGGCAAGTCCTTCCCGATCCACGCTTCAACTCGCGCGTCTTGGCGCGCTTTATCAATAAGATTATGCTGCGCGGCAAGAAAAGCACGGCGGAGCACATCGCTTACGCCGCATTTGAGATTCTCAAAGACAAGACCGGCAAAGATCCGATGGACGTCTTCACCCAAGCGCTCAACAACGCGATGCCACTGGTCGAGGTTCGGCCACGTCGCGTCGGCGGCGCGACCTATCAGGTGCCGATGGAGGTTCGTCCGGACCGCCGTCAGGCGATGGGCATGCGCTGGCTGATTGGATTCGCGCGCAGCCGTCCCGGCCGAACGATGCAAGAGCGTCTGGCAGCGGAGCTGTTGGATGCTGCAAATAATCAAGGCGCGTCGGTGAAAAAGCGCGAGGACACCCACCGCATGGCTGAGGCGAACAAAGCGTTCGCGCATTACCGATGGTAGCGACGTCGAGCACGCAAACACAAGGCGAAAAGCGCGGCGCGTCGTCGCGTCAGTTCTCGCTTGCCAACACGCGCAACATTGGCATTGCCGCGCATATCGACGCAGGCAAGACGACGACCACGGAGCGCATTTTATTCTACACCGGCCGCACGCACAAAATGGGCGAAGTCCACGAAGGTGCCGCGACGATGGACTGGATGGAGCAAGAACAAGAGCGCGGCATTACGATCACCTCGGCAGCGACGACCTGCGTGTGGCGCGACACGCGTATCAATATTATTGATACGCCCGGCCACGTGGACTTTACGGTCGAGGTAGAGCGCTCCATGCGGGTGCTCGACGGCCTGGTAGCGCTGTTTGACGCGGTGGCGGCCGTCCAGCCGCAGAGCGAGACTGTGTGGCGGCAAGCCAACAAGTATAAAGTCCCGCGCATTGTCTTCATTAATAAGATGGACCGCACCGGCGCCGATTTTTACAACTCGGTCAACAAGATCCGCGAGCGCCTGGGGGCGCGCGCGGTGCCCATCGCGCTGCCGATCGGCGCGGAAGACAATTTCAAAGGTTTCGTCGACCTGCTCGACCAGACGGCCACGATCTACACCGATGACCTGGGCAAGACGATGACCGACACGTCGGTGCCGGACGACATGAAGGACTTGATCCGCAAGTACCGCGCGGAGCTCATCGAAGCCGTTGCGGAAACAGACGAGCACCTCACCGAGAAGTTTATCGAGGGCAAGGACATCTCGGCTGCCGAGATCGCCAAGGCACTGCGCGCTGCGACCATCAAAGGCATCGTGATCCCGGTGTTGTGCGGCGCCGCGTTCAAGAACAAGGGCGTGCAGCCGCTGCTGGATGCAGTGGTCGACTATCTGCCGTCTCCGGTTGATCTGGCCGACGTCCAAGGCGTCGACCCGGATCATCCGGACAAGACCATCAGCCGCAAGCCGGCTGACGATGAGAGGTTTTCAGCCCTGGCGTTCAAGATCATGACCGATCCGTTCGTCGGCAAGCTGACGTTCTTTCGAACCTACTCCGGCAGACTCAGCGCCGGATCGTATGTCTATAACTCCACCAAAGGCCACCGCGAGCGCGTCGGACGCATCCTGCGCATGCACGCCAACCATCGTGAAGACGTCGATAGTGTCGAGGCGGGCGATATCGCCGCCGCGGTAGGGTTGAAGAACACGACCACCGGCGACACGCTGGCCGACGAAAAACACCCGATCATTCTCGAAAACATCACCTTCCCTGAGCCCGTCATCAGCCAGGCGATCGAGCCGAAAACCAAGGCCGACCAGGAAAAGCTCGGGCAGTCGCTCGCCAAGCTCGCCGAAGAAGATCCAACCTTCCGCATGTTCACCGATGAAGAGACCGGCCAGACCATCATCTCCGGCATGGGTGAGCTGCATCTCGAGATCATCGTCGACCGCATGCTGCGCGAGTTCAAGGTGCAGGCCAACGTCGGCAAACCGCAGGTTGCGTACAAGGAGACCTTGACAAAATCGGTCGAGAAGCAAGGCCGCTACGTCCGTCAGACCGGCGGCAAGGGCCAATACGGCGACGTGTGGCTGCGCTTGGAGCCGCTGCCACCCGCCTCGGGCGTCCAATTCGAGAGCAAAGTCGTCGGTGGCGCGATTCCGAAAGAATTCATCAAACCCATCGAAGCCGGCGTGCGCGAAGCAGCGCAGGCAGGCGTGCTGGCCGGCTATCCGGTCGTCGATTTCAAAGCCACCGTCTTCGACGGTTCGTACCACGATGTTGACTCAAGCGAGATGGCATTCAAGATCGCCGGCTCGATGGCGTTCAAGGAAGCAAACCGCGCGGCAGGCCCGATCATCAAGGAACCAGTCATGGCGGTTGAGGTAGTCACGCCCGACGCGTTTTTGGGTGACGTCATCGGCGACCTGAACGCGCGTCGCGGTCACGTGCTTGGCATGGAGCCGGAGCCCGGTGGAGCGCAGAAGATCAAAGCCAACGTACCGCTTTCAGAGATGTTCGGCTACGCAACGGATCTGCGCAGCCGCACGCAAGGACGTGCAACGTACACCATGGAGTTCTCGCACTATGCGCAAGTGCCCAAGAGCATAGAGGAAGAGATCATCGCCAAGAACACTGGCAAGGGGTCATAAGAGGGAATTATGGCAAAAGCAAAATTCGAGCGCAACAAGCCGCACGTCAACATCGGCACGATCGGTCACGTCGACCACGGCAAGACGACGCTGACGGCTGCCATCACGAAAGTGCT
>JALYZV010000125.1 GCA_030948685.1 Vulcanimicrobiota bacterium
GTGGCATTCTACTTCCGCGTACCGCTCGATGTCGCTCTCCAGCGCATCGTCATGGGCCGGCCCGATCTCAAGTTTTATGAGGCGGGCCTCGATATCGGCCTGTCTGTCGATCCGCTCGAATCGTTCAAGCTCTTTCAAGAACGCATCGTGAACGAATATGAGCTCATGATCGACGAATTTAATTTCACGGTCATGGACGCGACGAAAACGATTGAAGATCAGCAGCGTCAGATGCGATCGATTGTCAAGAAGTATCTGCCGCGCAACCGCAGGCTTGCCGGCGCAGGCAAGAGCGAGAGCAAAACTGATGCGAAGCCGGACGCAAAGGCCGAGCCGAAGTCCGCGTGAAGAAGCTCACCTTCTACGGCGACGCACCGCCGAATTTGCTCAATGTCGGCGAAATCCGCGGGAAGCTCATCGTGGTCGAGGGTCCCGACGGGGTTGGGCGCTCGACGCAGATTTCCGAGTTGCGGCGTTGGCTCGAAGGCCGCGGCAGCGCAGTCATTGAGACCGGTTTCACGCGCTCGGCGCTGGCCGGCAAAGGCATCAAGCAGGCAAAACAAGGCCACACCCTGGGCTCGATCACGCTCTTCCTTTACTATGCTACAGATTTCGGCGACATCGTCGAGGGGCAAATCATCCCCGGCCTGCGCTCGGGCTACATCATTCTTGCGGATCGCTACATCTACTCCGCGATCGCCCGCGCGGTGGTCCGTGGCGCGGATCCGCAATGGATCCGCGAGGTCTACGGTTTCGCGCCCGTGCCCGACGCAGTGCTCTATCTCAACATTGGAGTGAATGGGCTCATCGAGCGCACCATCAACTCGGGCAAGGGTTTCAACTACTGGGAGTCGGGCATGGATCTGCGTTTGGGCAACGACATGTTCGACTCGTTCAAAGAATACCAGGCGCGGGTGCTCAACCAGTTTGAGGGGATGGTCGGGGAGTACGGCTTCCAGACGATCGACGCCGATCGTCCCGTCGACGAGGTGGCCGACGACCTGCGCAGCGCGATCGACGACGTGCTCAGCCTTGCGTGAGCGCACGGCTTCACTTCGGAACGTCGGGTTGGAACACGAAGGACTGGATCGGGCCGTTTTACCCGGCCGGCACGAAGCCCCCCGATATGCTCGCTCACTATGGCCGTGTCTTTGGGTCGGTCGAAGTAGACGCATCGTACTACGGGATCCCGCGCGCGTCGAGCATCGAGGCCTGGCGCACGCGGAGCGCAGATAACTTTCGCCTCTCACTCAAGACACCGTCCACCGTCACCCACGAGCGGCGCTTCGTCAATGCAGATGCCTACTTTTCTGCATTCTTGGAACGGGTGCGCCCGCTGGGCGACAAGCTGGGTGTCATTCTGATCCAGTGCCCACCCGATTTCGCGCCGGCGCGCGAGAGCCGCGCCGCGCTGTTCAGCTTCTTGGAAACCGAATTGAGGGCCGACTTTGCGTTTGCGCTGGAGTTACGCGATCCGCGCTGGTACGACGATGCCCTCTTCGCGCACGCTCGCGCCAACGGTTTTACGCTGGCCGTGACGGAAGGGACGCACTCCGATCTTGCGCTTGCCGCTCGGATCGTCGACGAGCTCGTGCGCGACCCACCTGCCCCGCATGCATACATACGCTGGCTCGGCGAACAAACGCTGCCCCACTACGATCGCGTGCAGCTCGATCGCAGCGGATCGCATGACGCGTGGGAACGCATGATCCGCTCGCTGCAAACCGTGTGCACCGACATTTACGCCTACGCCAGCAACGATTTCGAAGGTTTCGCACCGGCGACCGTGCGGGCGATGCTTGCTCGGCTGGGCGAACCAATGCCGCCGGAGACTGGTGAACTGAGGCTGTTATGAACACCACGACCGGGCGGTTCGACGTAATCATCGCCGGCGGGGGCATGGCGGGCCTTTCGTGTGCCCTCTTTTTGGCGCGCGCCCAAATCGCAGTTGCAGTTTTCGACCGAGCGCAGTCAAGCTTGCGCCGTGTCGAGCGCGTCAACAACTATCTGGGATTTCCGGACGGCGTCGGCGGCGCCGAACTCCTCGATCTGGCGCAGCGCCAGGCGGAGCGCTTCGGTGTCACCTTCGCTTCGGCCGACGTGACAAACGTCGAGCGTGGCGCCAATGGATTCGTTGTCCGTACGGGCGAGCAAACGTACGAAAGTACGTATTTCGTCCTCGCCTCAAATAAGCGTACCGACTTGGCCACCCAACTCGGGCTTGCGTTGGGCGGTTTTGGAAACAAGTTTGTCGCCGTAGACGCGGAGGGCCAGACAGCCGTCGAGGGGTGCTACGCCGTCGGCCGCATAACGGGCCACCCGAGTCAAGCCGTGATTTCAGCTGGGGACGGCGCCAAAACGGCGATCGGTCTCATCCAGGAGATCCGCGGCGGCTACTACATAGATCACGATACCTAGGCATCCCCCAGCATCCAACCGGCGGTCAGTTTCGTATCCAGGGTGTCGTGCGGACTTTTATCCGCCTTCGTCGAAGGGAAAAATATGACCAGACGTACCCTTTTAGGCGGCAGCGCAGCGCTGTTGGCGGCTATTGTAGTGGAGAAGATGATGTTTGCAGGATCAAAGGCCGACGCCAAACAGGCAAAACAATTCGAGTTTACGCTCACTGACGCGGAGTGGCGAAAGCGACTGACGCCTGAGCAGTATGAGGTACTGCGCAAGCACGGTACCGAGCGCGCCGGGAGCAGCCCGCTTGAGAACGAGCACCGGCACGGCACCTACGCCTGTGCCGGCTGCGAGCTTGCGCTCTATTCGTCGAACACGAAATTTGACAGCGGCACAGGCTGGCCGAGTTTTTGGGCACCACTGGCGAACGCCATCGAGACGTCTAACGACGCGTCGTGGATCGAGCAGCGAACGGAAGTTCATTGCCGTCGCTGTGGTGGTCATCTGGGGCACGTTTTTGATGATGGTCCCAAGCCGACCGGACTGCGTTACTGCATGAATGGCGTAGCGCTCGATTTCCACCCCAAAAACTGATACGCTCGCCTAGAGAACTTTCACGAGATCGACCACCGCGACGAGGTGGCCGTCAAACGCATCCTGCTCTTCCCAATCCGCCTGGAAGCCACACCCCAGCAGACGGCGGTAGGTTTGTGAATCGCGCAGTGCCTGTGCCGCGAGTAGTCCGGCGCCGGCAGCACGCGCATCGGACTCGATGAGATGGATGAGCGAAGCCGCGAGCTCGTCGGGTGCGTTTGCGTCGATCGCGAAGTAGGCAAGCCGTGATGCCGCGCCATCATGGACGCGGCTCGCCAAGCCCTCGATGCCGTCAGCGCGAATCGCAAAGAACAACAGCGTGTCGGTTCGGCCAAGGAAGCTCGCAACATCAGCCTCGCTGGGCGCGGGCCGAACGTCCTGCCCCCGCAGGAAGTTGGCGACTGCTGCTGCGTCATTTGCAGTCGCGCGGATGAATCTGACGTCCTTGGTTGCTCGTGCATGAACGGCACGATCGTCGCGCGAAGGGTCGACCATCACCGCGCTCGCTCTTGCAGAGGAGGCCCCGTGGGAAGACATCTGCACATCGGCATTGCTCGATTGAATAAAGCCATTGCCGAGTATTCCCTCGCCCGGCTTGAATTCACCCTCTCGCGTCCAGAAGGACAGCAGCCGCCGCTGCTACAACGCGTCGGCAGCCAGACGCCGGACGAACCTCCTGTTTCGAGCTGGGCCGACACCATGAAGCGTGTGGCGCTGCTGCAAAACTTCATCGACGCTGCCAAGGCAGCCGACATCACTCTCCAGCACGAAACCACCTTTGACCGCCTCACAAAGGCGGCCAACCATGTTGCAGTGCTCGCCTGGAGCATGGAGTCGATGCACCGGCGCTACGGCGGCACCATCGGCTGATCGTGACCATCGCGAGGACCGCAGTCGTCGGCGCGGGCACGATGGGCATCGGCATCGCCCACAGCCTGGCGACCGGCGGGTTCGACGTTGTCCTGGTCGATGCGCTTCCAGCAGCGCTCGATCGTGCCGTCGCCAGCATCGAAAAAAACCTGCAAGCGGGCGTGCAGCGCGGCAAGCTGCCGCCGGATGCAGCGCGTGACGCGCGAGCCCGCATTTCGACCGCGCCGAACCTGGCAGCCGCTGCCCGAGCGCAACTCGTCATTGAAGCGGTGCCCGAAGACTTGGCGATCAAACACTCGATCTTCGAGCAGCTCGAGATTGTCTGCACGCCCGAAACGGTCTTTGCGACCAACACCTCCGCGCTGTCAATCACGGAGATCGCGGCTGGGTTACGCGACCCGTCGCGCCTCGTCGGCATGCACTACTTCAACCCGGCGCACATCATGAAGCTCATTGAAATCGTGCGCGGACTTGAGACTGCTGACCGCTGCCTGCAAACCGCGCACGAGGTGGCCGCGCGTTGCGGCAAAGAGACCGTGCTCATCAACGAGGCGCCAGGTTTTGCAACCAGCCGCATCAACGCAATGATCGGCAACGAGGCCTTCTACATGCTGATGGAAGGAGTTGCCTCGGCACGCGACATCGACAAAGCGCTCAAGCTCGGCCTCAATCACCCCATGGGGCCGTTTGAGATGATCGACCTCGTCGGACTGGACACGCGTCTCCGAGTGCTCGAATATCTTCACAGCGCGCTGGGGGAGAAGTTTCGCCCCTGCCCGCTGCTCGTCAAGTACGTCAAGGCCGGCCGGCTGGGCCGCAAGGTTGGTCGCGGCGTCTACGACTATCCCGAGGAACTCGAGGCGCTGGAGGCTGCAAAAAACCGCAGCGCGCCTTCCGTCAACATGGCGTGATAATCGTCAAAGAGTTTTCGTGCGCGCGCCCCCGCCCAGTTTTGTGGCAATAAACGCCGCGGCAGATCCGGATCGATAAAGGGAAACCTGCGAAAATCGTGGGTCAGTGCAAAACGCACGATGAAGGCGTCGGCATCGGTCAGCTTGTGCCGTCGTTTGCGTTGCCGATCACGCCGATACAGTGGTGCGTAGCGACGGACGAAGCGCTCGTACGCCTGGCCGATGCGGGCTAGATCCCAGCATTGGCGGACGATCTGCTCGTCGCTCGTGCTTCCTGCGCTGCGAGCGAGGAAGGTCTTCGCGAAATTGCCGGCTCCCAGGCGCTCGGCCAGACGCCGCAGGTCGGCGCTTGCGTCGCGCGCCGCGACGTATGTGCCCGAACCGAGCGGTCCGAAGCCCAGCCACGCTAACTGCTTGCGCATGCGGTCGCGCAGCGAGCGTTTGCTCTCGGGAACCGAGTAGCTGAGCAAGCACCACTCGCCGCTCCAAGCGCGCCCGTCGGCGTGATAGATGCGCTGCGTTCCTTCTTTGATAAGCGCGCGGCCGCGAGGGGATAGCCGGTAGTAGGAGCGCTGCCCGTTGCGCCGCGCGACGATCCACTGCTCGCGCGCCAAGCGGGCAACCGCCGAGCGCACGGCCACCTCGGACATCCCCAGCGCCGCGCCAATAGCCACGAGACTGCGAAGCCCAATATCTCCGCCCTCCGGATAGACATAGTCGCCGAAGAGGGTGAATAGCATCGGCCGTGGCCGCAACGGGGCCAGACTGGGCGGGCGGCTGCGCTTGGGTTGCTGTGGTTGCACCATGTCTCGATACCGGGTATAATAGTGTGGCGAATTTGTAGCGGTCGTACTAAATATACCACAATCAAGCGGAGGCTCCAAGATGGCGCGCATCAAGACCTTTGAGGACTGGGTCGAAATCATGCGGATGTGGCAGAAAGATTTGGACGTCGATCCCGAGATCTTTACGCGCATTCTCGGCAACTATACGCTCGAGGCCAAATATGGCGACCTGCATTCGGATGAGATTGAATTTGGTGAGTTCGCCGGACAGCGCAAGTGGGATAAGGTCATGGAGATGCCCGATCAGCGCATGCGCGACGCGGTGCTCAACATGATCATCTATCAAGGGGATACGGAATTCGCTTCCAACGAGCAGCAGCGGCTGCTGCTGGGCAACGCGCCCACCGAACACGACCTGTACTCCATCGCGCGTGTGTTCATCGAGGAAACCCGCCATGGCTACCAGATGTGCCATTTGCTCGTCAATCACTTCGGCAACGACGGGCGCATCGAGGCCGAAAAGATGTTGCAACGCCGCGCCGACCAAGGAACGCGGCTGCTGAACGCTTTCAACAACCCGGTCAAACACTGGCTGGACCTCTTCGCCTATCAAAATTACATGGATCGTGACGGTAAATTCCAGCTGCAGATGCTGTCACATTGCGGCTTCGCGCCGCTTTCGCGCAGCATGGGGCCCATGCTCAAGGAAGAGTCGTTCCATCTCGGCACGGGGCTCACCGGACTCAAGCGCGTTGCCAAGGCCAACGTCGTGCCGGTGAAACTCCAGCAGAAGTATCACAACAAATGGTTGTCGGGATCGCTCGATCTCTTCGGCAACGACCACTCTTCGAGCGCCGTCTGGGCATACATTTGGGGCATCAAAGGCCGTCCGGAAGAGGACAAAGAAGAAAATCAAGCTGATAAAGAGCGACTCAACGACTTCGCGCGGCGCCAGTATTACGAAGAGTGTGCCAAGCTCGTCGGGCAAGTCAACGCAGCCATACCAGGAGACGAGAAGCTCTACGTCGCCGACATCCGATTCAATCGCCAGATCGGCGAGTTCGCGGGCAAAAAATACTCGGTCGAAGGCGCGATCATGGATAGCGACCAGTACGAAGAGCATCTTCGCCAGGTGCTGCCCAACGAAGAGGATGAGAAGCTGCTAGCGGAGCTCTTCAAGAGCCAGGAGTGGCTCGCCGCCAAAGCTGCCTAACCCAGCCGCGCGAGTGTCATCGAGCACGATCCGGAGGAATCGAATGGCTATCAAAGTCGACAGCGAGACCAAAAGCGACCAGAAACCACTGGTCAACTACCGTAAGGATGGCGAGCACATCGCCGTTATCACCCTCGATGATCCACCCGCAAACACGTACACGCACGAGATGATGCGCGCGCTCGACGACGCAATTCTGAAGGCGCGCTTCGACAAAGACGTGCAGGTGATCGTGCTGACCGGTGAAGGTGAGAAATTCTTCTGCGCCGGCGCCAACATCGGCATGTTGCAGAAAGTCGACCCGACCTTCAAATATTTCTTCTGCTTGCATGCCAACGAGACGTTAACGCGCCTCGAGCAGACGCCCAAGCTGGTCATCGCTGGGCTCAACGGCCATACGGTAGGCGGCGGCCTGGAAATCGCTATGGCCTGCGACATTCGCATTGCGCGCCGCAACGCAGGCAAGATCGGATTGCCCGAGGTTGCACTGGGCGTTTTGCCCGGCACGGGCGGAACACAGCGCATGACGCGGTTGCTCGGTCGCGCCAAGGCCATAGAGCTGATGGTGACGGGCCGGACGTTTTCGTTCGAGGAGGCGCAAGAGATCGGACTCGTCAACGACATTTACGACGGCAATGGCGAGGCGTTCTTGCACGAGGTGATCACCTACGCCAGCCAGTTCACGACCCCGAACAAGGCGGCCAAAGCGGTCGGCAATATTAAGCGCGCCGTCGTATCGGGCGGCGAAGTTCCATTCTCCGAAGCGCTTGCCATCGAGCGCGAGCTGCAGCAGCTGCTCTTTCAGAGCAAAGATGCAAAAGAAGGCTTGGACGCCTACGTGAACAAGCGCATGGCCAAGTTTACAGCCGAATAACGCCGGGCGACGAGAGCCGGTCACGGCGCCCTAGCCGCGAAGCGGGAGCGTTATTGAGCCGAACGAAAAACTTTCTCCGCTTATTCACGGCGCGCGAACAACGGCGCCTTCTATTGAATCTGTATTAGTATGAACCGACAAAGAGGATGGTTTCAAAGAGCTCAGCGAGCTTCTACTCGTGATATGGATGCGGCCTCGGCAAAAATTCTCAATCCCGAGCTGTGCACTAGCGACCGGGAACGCGAAGTTTACGAGAATCTAAAACGCAAGATTCACGAGACGTCAGATGCGCTGAGACCCTTTCTTCAGGATTTGCGGAAGAATAACGTTGTCGTCAATGAAACGGACATAATAACGGACATACGTAAGCTTCCGAGATCTGAGTTCAAGCGCGCCCTTTCAACAATACTAAAGTGGCTTCCTCGGATTAATAATGTTGACGCTAAGAC
>JALYZV010000013.1 GCA_030948685.1 Vulcanimicrobiota bacterium
GTGCGGCCCTATCCCACGGAATGGGAGAGAAGGCTCGAACTCGGCGATGGCGCAAAATTGTTGATGCGTCCGGTTCGGCCGGATGACGAGGGGATGTTTCGCAGCTTTTTCAAGCAGGTCACGATAGAAGACCTGCGATTGCGGTTCTTCGCTCTGGTCCGCGAATTCAGCCATACGTTCATCGCCCGCCTGACACAGCTCGACTACGCCCGGGCTATTGCGCTGGTCGCAATCAGCGAGCTCAATGGCGAGATGCTTGGTGTGGTCTGGCTCCATGCCGATCCGAACTATGAAAAAGGCGAGTACGCCATACTCGTTCGCTCAGACATCAAAGGGCGGGGGCTCGGTTGGCAGCTGATGCAGACCATGATCCAATATGCTCGGTGGCTCGGCCTCCAGGAGATCAAGGGACAGGTGCTCCACGAGAACAGCACCATGCTTGCCATGTGCAAAGAGCTTGGCTTTGCGGTAAGTTCGGCCCCGGACGACCCCGGCATGTGCGTCGTCACGTTACGGCTGAACGACCTGCCCTGAGACTAACTGTCGTTGCTCTTTTGGCGTCGCTGACCGGTAGTGGAGGTGCCGGAGACCTTGGTCATGGATCGCAATTCTAGCGCAAATTGACGAGGCCAACCGCGATGGTGGTCCCGAAATGTACGATCTCGAGTCGACGGATCCATACCGCCCGAATACCTTCCAACTTTAGTCGAGCGGAATCGAGCGGGACAGTGCCGTTCGCATACTTCGCTGTTCACCCCAGGTCAGGGGGTGATGGCAACCTTCAACACGCCGTCCCGTTGAGAAAAGATCGTAGGCTTATCGTCGAGCTTCACACGCCGTCGACGCTTACCTCGACAGGAGTGCCGGCCGCCGCTATTGGCAGATTCCGAAAAAGCTCCCGACAAGGATAGCTTGCCCACTTGTCACGTTGCCGCCCGGTGCGGTGAGCGTGATGATCGAGTCCTGTTGGATGAAATTCGTTGCCATGGTGGTGGTTTCCTTTCAGCGGTTTTTGAAGCGATCGCCTATTTCAATCACGGTCTGGCCCCTGCCTGAACTCCGGCGACGAATCACGGCCGCCCAGCCCCTTTGTCGATGCGATCAGCACCGTGCTGCGCGTGCTGCCTTGCAGCGCAGCGATGCGGTCGTTTTGCGCGGCGGCAAGTTCTTGGTCAAAAATTGGGTACCAGACAATGAGGCTCGGTCCCTGCGTTGACGCCTTGTCTGACTTTCCGCTCGGTCGCATCCACGAGGCGCTCTATGTGGCATTCCGCGCGGCAGCCGAACACGAGGCAAGCCCAACCGCGGCGATCATCGACAGCCAGAGCGCCAAGGCGGCGCAAAAGGAAGCTCTGCGCTCGACCCGCAACGCTTGAACTTCGGCGGCGGCTGTACCAAGCTGCCGCGGCGGGAACGCCGCGCGACGCAGCGTCTGTTCGAGGAGCTGCGCGGGCGCGGCTATGACGACGCCCATGACAGTGTGCATCGGTTCGTCAGCAGCGATTGCGATAAGAATCTTCCGTTGGCGTCTAACCACTAACGGCATATTCTGGAAATGAAATGGTGCAAGGATCGGAGCGGAAGTGTCATGTACAAGAATATTCTCATCCCTACCGATGGCTCAGAGTTGTCCAAGAAGGCCGTCGAGCATGGTGTCCTTTTGGCAAGGGCCCTGAAGGCCAGGGTCACAAGCATAACAGTCTTATCGCTATCCCAAATCTTCGATTTGGAACCAGCTAGATTTACGGAACCGCCGGAAGAATATGGATATAAGAAGCAAATGGAACGCTTTGCGAACAAATGCCTCGACCAGGTGAAGACAGCGGCATTGGCGCAGGACGTGAGCTGCGACGTGATGTATGTGGAGCACGAACATCCATATCAGGCGATTATTGATGCCGCGAACAACCAACGCTGCGACCTGATCGTCATGGCCTCGCACGGCCGGCACGGAATCTCCGCTATTGTGCTCGGCAGCGTGACTGTCAAGGTCCTTACCCACAGCACGATCCCCGTCCTCGTCTATCGTTAGAGGCAACGTCGATCAGCGTGTTGCACGGATGATGGACATCGGGTAATCGCGGGCGGGTGCTGGTAATCATCCAGCGCGCGATGTAGCTCTATCTTCGGTTCACCAGTCTACGGGGCATCGTCGTAGG
>JALYZV010000062.1 GCA_030948685.1 Vulcanimicrobiota bacterium
CCTACTGCCTCCCATCGAATCGCGCTCGCATTGATCGACCGATTTTTATCTTATCAAAATCGGCATGTGTGGGATTCAACAGGAAATTGTTTTCAATAGGTATGACGGCCGATGGCACTCGTAGGACGGCTGTTTTCGCTCGTGCGAACCACGCATCACCAAGGTCGCGTAATGCCAGAACCGGGGGATCGTATTGGCGCCAGCTCTTCACAAGCTGATCGGGCCGAATGATTTCCAGTTTGAGGTCGTCCGGTATATCAGCCCAAATCGAGTAAACATCTTGTGGTGCTCGAAGTGCGTTCGCCCGCACCAAATACTCTAATGTGGCAAGCGACAAAGAGCTGCTCGTATAAACCACGCGGATGCCGGGACTATTCCAACGCCCACCCGCGATGCGGGAGCCCTCGCCAGTTAACGCGTCAGGCAGCCGCCGTTTTCGGACAAGCCGCCAGACTCGCACTACGTAACGCCGCCATAATCCAGCTGCAGAACCACCTGCTCTATCCGACGCAGACCCTCATCGGTGTCCAAGAACTCGACGGGTGCCCTTCCACCGAGCGCGACGATCGGGTCATGCAGCCATGCGATCGTCGTATTCTTTTGATTGCCGAACACCTCAAGGGCTAACGTGAGCACTCGCGCCAGTCTGACGGCGCGATCCGATTCCACGGCGTTCAGCCTGCTCTTCCCCTTCTTCCGATCGAGCGTTCGTTTAGAGATTCCCAGCGCTGCTGCCAGCTGTTCGCTATTCAGGCCTCCCAATTCAGCCAATCGTAAAGCTGACATCGCCGGAAGGCCCCTGCGAGTCACCTCTATGAGATTACCTTCTCCAGCCGAGACTCCGAGGACCTTAGCAACTGCGCTACTCATTGGACAATTGTCTCAGAAATAGTGCCAATTGTCAACGGTTAGAACCCTCGTAGGACGGCTGATTGACACTCGCCTGGAAGCGGCTCTTTGCTCGCCAGCCGTTCCAGCTCGGCCCGCAACGGCTGGCCGCCCAGAGTCGCTAACTCATGGTGAAACGCGATAGCGTTCAATCATCCCTTGGAGCGCGTCGAGGTCAAGAGCGGAGCTCAGCAACCAAATACCTGTCGCGTCCGGAATCATGTCAGCGATTCGGTGTGAAGCAGTGCCTATGGGCACCGCGTCGGCTCTCCTACCGTCGACGATGACGGTCTGCCCGCTCCACACCACGGTATGGTCGTTGAAGTCAGTCATGTTTTTGCCGCTGGGCGGCGTGAGGAGATACCAACGCACGCGTTCGCCCACGTGGATCTCGGGCATGGGCATGTTGCCGAAAATGAAGCCATTAATGGTGTTAAACGTATTGCTTGCGTTCAAGAGGCGTGCCATACCACTGACACGACGTGGATTCACAGCCGGGTCCGCGAGGTTGCGCGGAAAAAGCTGGCTATACTTCTCCTCGATCTCATCGAACACGACGATCAACTCACGATCAACATCGCCAGGCGTGTCGTTTGGCCTCAACGCGCCGCGTCGCGATATAACGATCGGACCGAAAAGTCCCGCTTCGACCTCCGCTCCTTGCGAGAGATCAGAATAGTACAGCGAGACGATCGACGAAGGATCGTTTGGTCCTGGGCCTGATGCCTCGTTGATCGGCCAACGGTAGATATGTGTCGTTCCCGGCGCGACGGGCTGCGCGGGAAACGTCAACGGCACGCCGTCGACAGCCATGTCCACGGGCGTACGGGTGTTGTTTCGAAAATGGATTGTGATCACGTCGCCTACTTGGGCCCGGATTACAGGACCCACTAGGCCGAGGTAGCGCTCTGAAGGCGGCCGGGTTTTCAGCTTCTT
Organism: Vulcanimicrobiota bacterium; assembly: GCA_030948685.1. Taxonomy (GTDB): domain Bacteria; phylum Vulcanimicrobiota; class Vulcanimicrobiia; order Eremiobacterales; family Eremiobacteraceae; genus JAFANK01. Next base: position 1,825 of record JALYZV010000062.1, read on the forward strand.
GAACGTCGCATCCGTGTACTCACGATACACGAGCTTCTGGTATGCCCAGCCCAGCTGAGCGGGCTGCAGCACAGGGAGCGACGCACCGGCGATGAGGTCGCGTCCGCTGGGCGCGTAATACCAAACGATGTCGTCTGCAGCGATGAATAAAGTTCGCTCGCGCGCTAGCGCTGGCATGGCTAGCATTGCAACGGTGCAAACGGCCAGCGCAAAAGTTGCAAGCACTCGCATTAGGGGACCACTTTGAAACGGGCTTCCATCCCACCGCTGAGATGACCCATGACATGGCAATGGAAGAGCCATAAACCGACGTTGTCGGGCAGCATTTCGACCGATCTCATGCTCATCGGGGAGAGTTCGACGAGGTCTGTACGCATGCCATCGGCGGTGACAGTTTGGCCATGCCAGTGCGGGGTATGGAAGTCGAAGTCGCTCATGGTCGCCATCACGTACCAGCGCACGCGCTCCCCCTTGTGCAGTATCGGTACTGGCATGGTGCCAAATAGAAAGCCATTAATGGTAAAGAACTCATTGTCGCCCTGCGCAGGGCCAAGGGCCTTTGCGTGCTTGGGGTTGAGCACCAGATCGGCCTGGTTGACGGCGAGATAGCGGCTGGCACCCTCGTCGAACTCTGCAAAGACGGTGAAAACCTCTCGGTCGACATCCTTGGGTGCGCCATTTGGCTTGGCTTGACCGCGCCCTGTGACGACGATGGATCCGACGGGCCCGGTGTTGACGTCCTGATACTCATCGGTATGCGAGTGGTACATCCAGATGACAGAGGATGGATCTCCTCGAGCAGGGCCTGCGCGATCGGGCACGGACCAGTGATACGTGTAGACATGGCCAGGCGGCACAGCGTCGTCTGCCTTCTTCGCAGTGCCATCTTGATAGAGCGCGCCTTCCGATGCCTTGTCGTACATGAGACCATGCGCGTGAACGCTCAGCGGTATGCGACTGTTGTTCTTAAAGACGACGATGACTTGGTCGCCGACCTCGGCGCGTATGACGGGACCAAGGAGACCGAGATATGCGTCTTGGGACGTTCGCGGTGTCAGATGCTTGAACGTTGCGTCCGAATAGCCGCGATAGATTGCTTTGCGGTAGGACCAGCCGAATTGGGTTGGCGCCATAGCGGGTAGTGGTTTGTCTGAAATGAGATCTCGGCCGCCTGGGGTGTAGTTCCAGATGACCTCATCTGCCGCGATGTAGTACGTTCGCGTAACCGCGAATGCGGGCACGGGCAAGAGCACGGTGAGCATGACCGCGAGAGCAAGAGCTAACGGGAGCGCTCGCATACTGAGGAAAAGCCTTGGACGTATCCAATATTGACTCCCGCTGGCTGTTGGATGTGCGCGAGCTAAGCGGGCTTATAGAGCGTTTGCGGCGGTTTGCACCGTTCTGAGCGGCTTCGAAAGATCGTTTAAAAGTTCGGGAGCGACAATGGCGAGCGGTGTGGTCCCGTAGCACATCAGCCGATCGTGGAAGTCCTGCAGCGAGCCGCGTGGCCCCACGATCGCAAAGTAATCGTGCTCGAGCAGTTCGAGCTGCTGGCGACCGACCGTATACGCAATCACGTAGCCCGGACTTAACGCGATCCCATCAACGGCCTCCTTGGCGGCCTGCTTTGTGAAGCCGGTGTGTTCGGCGAAGTACGCAACTGCCTGCGGCTCGGTCATCTCCCTAGCCGCCAGTTTTGCATCCACGATCGCTCTGGCGCCTCGTACGCGCTCCCATTGCGCCGTGTAGTAGCGCGCATCGAGGTCATCGCCATACAAACCGAGCCGGACGAACATCTCCTCGCCGTAATAGGCCCAGCCCTCAGCAAATGAACCGCTGCTTTGAATCTTGCGAATGAAATCCGGGTTGCGCCGTGCGATGGACAATTGCAGAAAATGCCCCGGCATGGCTTCATGCGCAGCCGTTGATAAGATGCGGTCGCGATCGAAGTCCTCGTTTGCATCCAAACGGGCTGCCGCCGCCGCAAGCGAAGTCGGCGGCGTGATAAAGTAAAAGCCATTTGTCTCTTGCGAAAACAGGCGAGGCGATTGCATGGAAGCGCCGGGCGAGACGGGTTGCAAGAACTTTGGCGTCTCGATGACGTCGATGCGTCCCAACCAGCTGGGTACATGCATGACCTGATGTGCTTTGACAAAGTGCTGGAGTGTCGCGATCTGCTCGCGATAATAGGGCAACAGTGCGGCACCGGCCGGTGCAAGCCCGCCGCCACTCGCAGCGCCGATAGTGGTGTGCCGCTCACGAGCCAGATGCTCGATCCAGTAGGTCTCAGCCCAACCATGGGCAAGCTCATCCTCGCCCATTCGCGCAACAGACTCGCTGTCAAACGGCACAAGCTGTTCGTCTTGGATCATCCGGTTATATGCCTGCCGGCCCATGGCGAAGTTCTCGGGCCATGACGCAATATGAGTGTCGATATACGATTTTTCTTGCGCTAAAGAACGCAACGTGCTATTTCGCGCCGACACGAATTGACGAAAGGCCGACGGCGTGAGCTGCGCTTTCGCAGCGTCGCTGAGCGCGCCTGTGAGAAACTCCGGCGCGCTGGCAAGCTCGTCAGCGCCAACCGCGGCTTGCAGATGTCCGGGTTCTGTGACCAGTTTTTCTCCGGCTGCGATGTAGGCAGGCGCTCTTTGGAGGCGCGCGGTTATGTCGCGCCAGGCGCTGCGAACATCCGCTGTCGTACTGCCAGCACGCCCCCCGAGCGGCACATGCAAGAACTGAGTGTAGACGGCGTTGACGATCGCGACACCAGGAGCCGAATAATCCTTACGGTCAGTTCGGTACACCGTGTACTGGCGTTCCAGGGCCAGCAGTTCAGCGCGAAGCAGTGCGGCATCGTCGCGGACCTTTCGCGGCTCGCCGCCAATGGGAATCGCGGCAAGCCGCTTTTCCCACGCGCGGACGAGTGCCAGATCGCCATCATCCTCCGCCGCTGACGGGGTATCGAGCAACCCATCTTCAGAGGAGATGCCCTCGGCAGTGGCAACCAGCGGATGACGCTTTGCCCAAACGAACGTTACGTCGCGAGCGAGACCTTGGAGGGCATCGTATGACGCATCCGTGGCATGAGCAGCGGGCGCGAGCGCTGCCCGGGATGTACGCCCGCTCGTTATGCAGATCAGTAATGAAATGAGGCAGAACGAAACGATGAATGTTCGCGCCGCGCGTGGCGACATGGATGATCTCCTTGCAGCTTACTCGCTAAGAGCGGCGTTTGTTGACCGTCGCAAAACCGATTCGTCTTGCTTGCGCCGCGGATTTACCACGGGCCTTCTCCGATTCTGCGATGTGCTCGACCTGACGGTCTTCTTTGGCCGTGAACCGGTGCTTGCCGGGGTTTTGTTTGTTAACGGTCGCATAGCCGATCGCTTCAGCTTCTTCCGCTGGCATGCCACGCGATTCTTTGCTTTGTTTAATATGCTCGATTTGTCGATGTTCCTTTGCTGAATATCGGTGTTTTTTTGGCATGAGAATTAGGTACCCAAAACTTGTCGGAGCGAATCGCGTTGAGCCGTTATTTGCTTTTATAGGCTGATATGCTATGATGCCCAAAAATTCTTGTTACCGATAAGGCCCTATTTTCAGGTTTGTGAAGGTGGACATGCAGATGAACCAGCCGGTGAAACCCAAGGGCGGGCTTTATACTATCGCGCGGGTGCTACTCGGACTCGTGTTTGTGGTGTTGGGGTTAAACGGCTTTCTCCTCTTCATTCCTCCACCTCCACCGAGCAGCATGCCAGCCGTAGCCGTGCAGTGGAACGGCGCGATGTTCACC
>JALYZV010000076.1 GCA_030948685.1 Vulcanimicrobiota bacterium
ATGGAGTTCGCTTTGGTTAGGCCCGCTGAGCAATAGCTCGACCGGTGCGTTGGTTGTGGACATGACATCGCTGCCCATTTCCTTGAGCGCGATGCGGCGCACCCCGGGGATCGAGGCGCCAGCTTGCCGATACACGTCGTCCATAACCTGCCAGATTGTTCGTTTACGATTTTCCTTGGGAACAAACGTAATCGTGTACGACGCTGCGTACACCCCGTTCATCGCACCGCCGGTGAAGTACGAACCGGCCGGCTCCTCGCCGATTTCGGCCGAAACTTTCTCGATCTCGGGCTGACCATGCAGGATCCGCTCGAACGCTTTGGCCTTCTCGTTCATTGCGGCAAATGAAGTGCCGGGATCAGCCTCGAGATATGCGCTCCCTTGGCCTGTGTCGGCAAGCGGCATCATCTCGCTGCCGATAAACGGAATCAGTGACAGTGCGACGTACGTAAGGATCGCGGCGCCGCCGAGCAGCGTGATGCGATTTGCAAGGCTCCAGCGCAGACCACGACGGTAAGCGTTCTCGACCTTGTTGACTGCCAGACGGGCGGGTTGTAGCCAGCGCGTGACTGTGTCGTCAAGACGGGTGCGCCAGTCAAACGGCTTAGACTCTGAGCCAGTAAAGAGATACGCGGCGAGCAACGGCGTTAAGGTCATCGAAACCATAAGCGAAGCGAGCAGCGCAAACACGATCGGCCACACGAGTCCGACGAACATGATTTGTGTAATGCCACCGCTTGTGAGCAAGGGAATCACCGCAAGCATCATCACGCCGGTGGCGGCCGCAACCGGCAGTATGACCTCCAAGGTTCCATCGACTGCGGCTTGCCGCGGCGATTTGCCCATCCCGAGATGCCGGTGAACTGCGTGGATGACCACGATCGATCCGTCCACCAGCGGCCCTATAGACAACAGCAAGCCAAGCAACGTCGAACTGTTGATTGATAAGCGCATCGGCGCGAACAGCAAGATAGCGATACCCAGGCAAGTCGGAATTGCCGCAACGACGACAACCGTAGCGCTGAGATCCTCGAGGAAGACCAACAATACGAGTCCAGCAAGAATAACGCTAACCAGAAGCTCTTCGAACATGTTGCGCTTCAAGGCGGATACAAATCGAGAATTGTCGTATGCCGGGGTGAATTTCAGGCCGGGGTGGGCGCGCTCGGTTTGCGCCACTTTGTCCATGACGGCCGCAATGATCTGCGGTGAACTGGCGTCGGGGTTTTCGATCACCGAGATTTCGACCGCATCCTTGCCGTTCAGACGGTACGCTGAGCGCTGTTCCGAAGGACCGTCGACGACAGAGGCAACGTTGCGCAGGAAGACTGTGCGCCCACTCATCGTGGCCAGTGGGTAGTCAAACATCTCGCGCGCCGATTTTACTCGCAAGTCGCCGCGTACGAGCGCCTCGCGCGTCGGGCTCGTGAGCGTGCCTCCGGAACGGCTGAGGTTTTGTGCGTCTATTGCGCTGCTCACGTCTGCCAACGACAAGCCGTAGGCGGCAGCCTTCGCACGATCGACGACCACCTGCAGTTGACGCTGGCGGCCGCCGAAGACTTGTACCGTCTGAACGCCGGGCGTCGCCTTGAGCTCGCTGACGATCTGGTTTGCGGCGAACTGGCGCAGTTCAACGGGGTTCCAGCCGACGCCGGTGAGGGCGAGCACAAGCACAGGTGTGTTGAGCGGATCGACGGGTATAACCCACGACGGCTTGAGGTTTGCGCGGTCGTAGGGCAGGTCGGCCTGCGCCTGTTGGACGATCTGCTGCACGTCGACCAGCGCGCGTTGCATATTGTAGCCGTATGGAAACTGTAGCGTAACGATGGAAAGATCCGGCTGCGACACGGACCGGATGAATCGTATGCCGCGCAAGTCGGTCATGCGCTGCTCGATCGGTTTGGTGAAATACGTCTCGACGTCTTGCGGTGCGTAGCCCGGCACCATAGTCACGACGCTGATTTGGGGGCTCTCGACATACGGCATCATTCGGGTGGGCAATACGACGAGGGCGGCAGTGATTGCGGCGATGATGAGTGCGAGGTACATGACGATGACCGTGTGCGGGTGCCGCAAAGCCCAACCCGGCACGCCACTGCTGCCGACGCTGTCCTTCATGACGGGCGCTCCGTAATCGGCATGCCTTCTTCAAGATCGGTGGCGCCTTCGACAACGACTCGATCACCCGATTTGATCTCGCCGGCTACTTGCGCTGTAGTACCGTCGTCCGAGAGCACCCTCACCGGCACGCGATGCGCTGCATCGTTCACTTCAGTCCAGACCACGGTGTCGGGCCCTGCGCCCACAATCGCGGCTGATGGAACGCTTACGCCGGATCGCGAGCGTACTGGCGTGCCAAAAATAGTTACGCGCACATAGGTGCCCGGCACGAGGCGTCCGGCTGAATTGTCAACGATCGCCTCGACTTGGGCGGTATGGGTTGTAGGGTCGGCGGCGGGTTGCATGGATGTGATCGTCGCGTGGACGACACGGCCGCTCGGCAGGGTCGCATCCAGCCGCGATCCGGTACGAATGGCGGAAAGATCTTCCTGAGCAACGTTAGCTTGAATGCGGGCTTTGTTGATGACGGCAATGCGAAGCACCGGCGTGCCGGATTGTACGTACGAACCAGGATCGACCAGTCGCTTTAGGACGATGCCATCGCTAGGGGCGACGATGCGCGTGTAGCCGGCCATGATGCCGGCCGCTTCCGCGGCGGCACCGGATGAGGCCGCGCGTTCTTGCGCGGAAACCGCTTGTTGCTGCGTCATCTCGAGGTTCGCCATCGCGTCATGCACACTTCGCATTGCCGACTCCGCATCGGCGTATGCGGCGGCAGCCTGGGCCTTTTCGTCATCGTACTCTTGTTGCGACACAGCGCCGTTGTCGAGTAAGAGCTTTTCGCGTTGCATCTCTGACCGCCAGTAGCGAGAGCGCTCCGCTTTGGCGGCGGCGCCTGCTTCTGAAATAGCAAGCTCGTTGGGCGCGTGATGACGCGCCTCGATCATCGCGGCCCGTGCTGCCGCCTGGTCGGAACGGGCGCTCGCCGACGCAGCTGATGCCTGTGCGCCCAACTCAGGCTCTTCCAGGTAGGCAAGCGTCTCACCGGCAAAAACGTGCGTGCCATTGTAGGCGGTGAAGTCGCGCAAAAGGCCAGGCGCGCGCGCGACGACATCCTGCGTGAAGAGCGCTTGAATCATGCCGGGTGCGGCAATTACCGGTCCTGAAGACAGGCGCTCCGCGCGGGCGAGCGTAACTGGAATTGGCGCTACACCTTGCACGTTGGACATGGCGGACATGTCCATCGACGGCGGCGAAAATCGGCTTTGGAGGGCGGCCGCAACGATCACGACAATCACGGCGATCGCTGCGAGAGTCACCGTCGAGCGATTAAGCCATTGTGGCATGCGGCCATTTGCGCTCAGTGAGCGCGCGGTCAACAGAGCCGCCAGCGCGCCCAGCGCAATCAGAATGGCGAGCGCGATCGCCATGCTACGCCAAATATCTTCGTGTGTGCCCATAGCCGCCATCGCGCCACCGGATTGAGACGAAACGCCGCCGATGACGTCGAACGCAAAGTTCGCCGAACCCGTAAATCCGCCGGCAAAATGGAGCGTCAGCGTCCACTGCGTCGCCTCAGCCATGGGCAATGGGAAGGTCCATCGGTTTGGCTGGCCCGTAACTCGAACGGCGGTCCCTGAGGCTCCCGACATACTCATGGTTGGCATGGCGGATGAGTATGTCACGGTCGTCTTGGCGAGCGCGTCTTGAGCGATTCCCTCGACATCGATCGTAGCCACTTCTGTTCCTGGCTGTGGCGGATCTGGCGAGAGCGACAAAGTCACGCGCGCGTTCCCGATGTTGGCAATCATTGGAGACGCCAAGCAAGGAGCAGGCGTGAGTGCTAAGGCGCTTAGCAGTAGCGCGCAAAAAAAGAGACTATTTGCTTTCATGGATCTCGCTCACATGTATTGAGCACGCTGCCGGCTTTTGCGACGCCAAAACTGGCGCGACGATGCCGCCGGCGACAATCACCGCAAGAGCCAATCCCAGCGCGAGTCGACGGATCGCAGGAGCCGCCTGTCCTAATCCTCTTGGTTGCGGTTCCTCCAACAACGCCGCAATCCGCGAAACAATGCTTGAGCGCGGAGACCCGGAGAACGGCGCGGCACCCACCAGCGTGCTGCTGCTCTTCGCAAAACCGACCAGGGCGCGCGCCAAAGCGTCGTTGCCCACGGTCCGCGCAGCAGTGCGATCAGCCGCCAGCTCTCGCGCGAGCTTATAGGTCTCGACAAGGTCGCCTGCGGGTAGCGGCAGCAAGTCCGCAAAAAATGACAGGCAGAGGGCGAGTATCTGATCTCCGCGCACCGCATGTGCCCGTTCGTGAAGCAAAGCTGCCTTCAACTCTTCATCTCCAAGTGCGTCCAATGCGCCACCGGAAACAAGCACGACGGGCGCAACGACCCCAGCAAG
>JALYZV010000120.1 GCA_030948685.1 Vulcanimicrobiota bacterium
GATCGAGGCCGATCATCGGCTCGTCGAGCAAGAGCACGGGGGCGCCGGCAAGCACGGTCGACGCGATGAGCGTCTTCTGGCGCATTCCTTTGGAGAGCGCCTCGCCGAGCGTGTCGCGTTTCTCGAAGAGATCGAGACGCAGCAGCAATTCCTGCGCTCGTTGTTGCCAGCCGGCTGCGAGCCGGCAGCTCTTGGCGACGAACGCGAGGTGCTCCCACACCGTGAGCATGGCGTACACTTCGGGTGTCTCAGGGATCAGTGCAACGACGCGGCCGCGATCTGATCCAAGATGGTTTCCGTCCAAGACGATCGTGCCGGCGTCGGGGCGCAAGAGCCCGGCCAGGCAAAGCAGGGTCGTGGTCTTGCCGGCGCCGTTTGGCCCGAGCAAACCCAAAATAGCGCCGCGGTCGGCGCGAAAGGTGAGGTCGTCGACCGCGGTCAGTCTTCCAAAGCGTCGAGTAAGATGCTCGACCGCCAACCCGCTTCCCGTCATGTGTTATATAACATATCGGCCGCTGGAGGCCGCGAAGCCAGTTTCAGGACCTTCTTACTAGGCGCCCGACGAGGAAGCAAGCTGCAAGGGCGGCAAGTGGTTGATAATCGCTGGACGACAAACCTGCGATTGAGCGCGATGAGGCGCTCTTCTTTCACGGATGATCGAGGAGAGACCTCATGTACAGTTCGCCAAAGATCGTCGCCACGCTCGATGCGACGGTTGTGCTGTCAGAAGCACTCGGGTGCCCGAGTTCAAATCCGGGCTGCTAGTCCGAATCTGAGAGCGTAAGTCGAAGGGAGGCGTCGCTGCGGCGAGCCTCCTCTTCTCTTATCCCAGAGCATGCGCTTGGGAGCGCGAGCTAAGGGTCTTTTGAACCAATCCCCTCACCGAAATACCGTCAGGAGAACGCAGCCGCCCCAGGAACATTGAACGTGGACACCGGCTCGAGCCGTCTGTCCGGGCGCGATGAGGCGCTCTCATATCCCACGCTACATCGTTGCACGACACACTGGGAGTGAGTAGCTGCCGTCATACAGCTGCTCTGTTTGTGTCTGTAGGAAAAACTTTTGCTCGCCGAAACCAAGCCAGTCCAACAAGAAACCCAAACTGCCGTAGCGTTGCGCACGCTCGGTCGCCGGCTGGTGGTGCATAGCGATTCGCCTGAGGTCGTGCGTTACGTACGTTCCGCGTATCGCCGCGTGTGCATGCCGCTGCCGAAAGCTTCCGACGAGCTGGGCGACACCGGCTGCATCCTTGCAAACAATGGTGCAGAATGGCTTGTGTTTAACGGCCAACCGGTCGAGTATCCCGATGAAAAACCAAAAACACTCTTCCGCCTCGCCTTTTATGGCTCAAGCAAACTCATCCGTTTGAGCTTCCGGCAAAATAGCGAATGGCATTCGCTCTATGCCGCGGCCTTGCGACTGGGCGACAAGGCAATTGTCATTTCGGCGCCATCGGGAATCGGGAAGACGACGCTGGCACTCGAGCTGATGTCGCGCGGCGCCGGCTTCTTTAGCGATGAATTCGTCTTCGTTCGAAAGTCGGACAGCATGGTTTCAGGTTTGCCGCGGGGACTCGTGATCCGCGAGCGGACCCTGTCGCTTTTTCGGGATGCGCGTTTGCGGGCGGTGTGCAGGGCATCTGCGCCGCGCATGCCGCACGGCGATCCGGTCTGGGATACGATCGATCCGGGCGACATCTTCGGCGAGCATATTTTTGCGCAATCTGCGCCGCTTGCAGCCGCGATCGTGCTCGAGCGAGGGGTCGGGGCCCGGGCAGACGTTGCGCAAATCCCAGCCGGAGTGGCGGCCGCAGATTTTACCAAGCGCGTGAATACGGACATCGCCGCCTTCGACCGGTTCGCGAACACCGCGGCGATGCTTGCCGGCACTTCGTGCTATCGGGTCGCCGCGGCGTCACCGCAGAGCGCGGCAGATGCCATCGAGGCGCTGTTGCGATGATCATGGTAACCGCGCCGCAGCTCGTCGAGATCGAGCTGAGCCCGACGCAACGCCGCGAGCTGTTCGGGCTCGCACGCGAAGTCGTTGTGATCGAGTGGTTTGGGCGGCGCATCGCAGCGTGCTTTCGTCACGCCGCGCAAGCCGAATCGTTTCGCAAGCGCTATCAGAGTTTTGTGAGCGACGGCACGCCGGACATGTGGAGCTGCGCCGTGCAAGACGGTAACGAGGCCGGCGAGCCCATCTTTTGGACCGAACCCGGCGCTGCATACCGGTACCCTGCAGGCCTGCAGGGCGGGGTGATCGCGTTTTTGGCTGATGCCGTGACCCATCGCGCGTTTTTCGACGTGAACCCGGCCATGCTGTCCTTTCACGCGGCGGCAGTCCGTGTGGGCGACGCCGCCGTTGCTATCTCTGCCGTATCGACGGGCGGGAAGTCGACGACTGCCATCGCCTGTGTGCGGCGCGGCATGGCTCTCTATACAGACGAGCGATGCGTGCTCATCGGGGGCCGCGTGCATCCGTTTCCGCGAGCGCTCAATATTCGTCAGGGCGGTCTGGAGCTGCTCTGCGCGCATGACCTCCCGGATGATAGCGGTATCGGAAACAGGCTGCGCGCTCGCGGCGACGGCGATTGGGAGGCTGCATCGTTCGCAGACGTGCTGGGTGATATGCCGCTGCCGAAGCCGGCGAAACTCGAGGTGGTGTTTTTTATCGACGGTCACGACAGCGTCGCGCGCGTTGTGCCGCTGTCCTTGGAGGCGGCGATCGTGCGCCTGCTGACCGCGGCTCTTTGCGGGCCGAAACCGGGCCTCGATCGGGTGGCTGCTGCAACGGCGCTCTGCCGGCAGGCGCGCATGTACGCGCTGACGACAGGCACGCCCGACGACACCGCGCTGCTCATTGAAGCGACGACGACCAAACGCGCCCGCCCGCTCGAGGCGCTCGCCGTCTGATGGCACTGCCGAACGTCGCCGTGGATGGCAGCGCACGAGCGCTGGAAGTGGTCAAGCTGCTGGCCGACTCGGGCAGCTCCCCGCGCCTTGCCATGCGCGGCACGAGCATGCTGCCGCTGTTGCGCGAACCGATGGTGCTCACGCTCGGGCCGTGCGGCCCTCGCCATCGCCTCGGCGAAATTGTTGTTTTTGAACGCGACGGGCAATTCGTCGCGCATCGCATCACGAGTGTGCGCGAGGGCGTCATCCAAACGTGCGGCGATGCTCACCCGTGGTCGCCCGAGTACCCGCCAGAAAGCGCGATTGTCGGCAGAGTCGTTGCGGTCATGGAAAGCGACGGCCCGGATGCGGCGCGCGTCGATACCCCCTTGTACCAGCTGCGCGGAAGTTTGAAAGCTCGATTTCGAAGAGCGCGTGCCGTGCCGTTCTATGTCGCCGCCTTCTTCGGGCGTTTCGTCCGTGCACTTCCCTGGCGCCGCGTGCGCGCATACGTCAGGCTCGTACAGCTCATGTCTGCGGCTGTGCGCGACGATAAGGTGGGATTCGAGCGCGCACTGCGTGCTGCCGACCCGATGGCAATTGCAGCTGTTGCGCGCAGGCACGCGTGTTCGGCAACGCTCGTGGAGACCGCCGCGCAGATGAAGAGCAGCGCCAAGGAGATATCGTATCTGCGGAGCTCCCTGCAGGAGGTAAGCCGCAGCGTTGTCTTACGCGGCATGGCGCTGCGCTCGCAAATTGCCACAATTGTCGGCATCCTCGGCCGTTCCGGCATTTCTTTCGCGCTGCTCAAGGGCGCAGCGCGGCTATATCGCGATGAGCCTCATGCGGTGCTTCATGCCAGCACGGATCTCGATATTTTGGTTCGCGCGGCGGATCTGGATACCGCGACACAAGCATTGCGAAGTCAAGGGTACAGTGAACGTGCCGACGCGCAGGCGCAAGAACATTACCATCGCCGACACCATCATGCAGCGCCGCTCTTCCCGCCCGGCAACGGCTGCGCGATCGAGCTGCACGTCTCGCTCGCACCGCCCGGCTATCTCTCGATCCCGTTGGACTGGGCCGCACTCGAACCGCACCTGATGCGCGTCGAGGGCGAAAGCGCCCTCTATTGCTTGGACGACGTCGGCACAGCACTGCATTACGCCGTGCATTCGATCGGCATGACGCGGCTGCGCGACTGCGTGCTGCTGGCGCTGCTGCTGCGCCGCCTCGACGCGGCAAGCATGGACGAGCTGCGCCGCATCGTGATGAGCGAACGCATCGATCCGATTCGCCTCGATGCATCGGTTGCGCTTGCCGCTCGCATGGCCGGCGTTCGCTGGCCGGTGACAGGTCCGGTCGAGGAATATTTGCGCTGGTGCATGCGCCGCGAAGACGTGCCGCTGTATTTTTCGCAGCGCAGTCAGCTAGCGGAGGGCTGGTACGCAGGTGATCGCCGCGTCACGCCACTTTTGTGGCGCCTGCTCGACCCTCGATCCGGATTGAGTGACCAGGCCGAAGCTCGCCCGGCGCCACTCACCACTGCCGGCCGCATCGTCACAGGTCTGGGGGCTTACCTTTATACGCTTGCCATGAGGCCGGTCGCATGAACGCCGTTGCGCCGATGATCGAGTGCACGCTCGTCAGCAAGTCGTTTCCGAGCGCCTATGGTCTGTTTGCGTGGATCAAACATCACGGACGAACACCCCGCCGCACGGCGTTGAATGACATCTCCCTGCGCGTGCTGCCGCGCCAGCTCTTTGGGCTGCTCGGGCCCAATGGCGCGGGGAAGACCACGCTGCTCAAGCTGCTCGCCACGCTCTGGCTGCCCGACCGCGGTACGATCGTCGTCAACGGCATCGATCTGGCGGCTGATCCCGACGCCGTGAAGCGCCAGATCGGTCTGTGCACGAGCGAAGAACGCAGCTTTTATTTCCGGTTGACGGCGCGCGAAAATCTTGATTTCTTTGGGGCATTGGCTGGGTTGGGCGGCGCTGCGCTGCGGACGCGGATCGCTGAGGTCGTTGCGATCGTGGATCTGAGCGCGTCGCTCGATCGCCGCTTCGATACGTTCTCATCCGGTATGCGAGTGCGCCTGGCGCTCGCCCGCGCGTTGCTGGCCGATCCCCAGATCCTGCTGCTCGACGAGCCGACGCGCGGCGTCGACCCCGTCCACGCCGATTCGATGCGCCGGCTGTTGCGCGAAGAACTCGTCGGCCGGCAAGGCAAGACCGTCGTTCTCACCACCAACATTCTGGAAGAGGCATGGTCGGTCTGCGATACGGTTGCCATTCTGAATGAAGGCAAGCTCGTGGCGCAAGGTGCACCCGCAGAGCTCAACGCGCAGATCGGCGGCCGCGTACGATATGCAATTACGTTCGACCGCATCGCTGCGGACCTGGTCGAGCGCGTCCGCGCGATCGAGGGCGTGCTGCAAGCCGACACGGGCGGCAGGCGAGGTGAGACGCTCACCGTCGAGCTGATCGCCGGTGGCCGGACGCTGACCCAGCTGCTGCATACCGCGAGCGCCAACGGCACGACCGTGCTCGGCGTCCGGCCGCTCGACGATGGTCTGCTCGAATTATTCCGCACGACGACGACGGGGAATCCGCCATGAGCGCGGCAGCTCCGACCCTCGAGCTGGCCCGGCCCCGCCCCTCCAATGCGCGCAAGGCGTTAGCCATCTTCGTCCGCGACGCCCGCCTTGCGCTTTCGTACCCGATGTCGTTTTGGCTGAATTGGCTCAGCATCGCCGGCCAAGTACTCGCGTTCTATTTCATGTCGAAGCTGATCGGGCCCTCAAAGAGCTTCGGCTTCGGCGGTCATGCCAGCAGCTATTTCAGCTACGTCATCGTCAATCTGGCATTCGTCGAGTTTCAGACCGTCGCCATCCAGAGTTTCCAGCGGGCGATCCGCAGCGATCAAATGCTGGGCACGCTCGAAGCCGTGCTGGCGACGCCCACCAGTTTGCCGCTCATCGTGCTGTCGTCGGGACTTTGGGCCTTCGCCCTCACCATTGTTGAGGTGGCTGTGTATCTTGGCATAGCCTCGTTGCTCGGGCTCAATCTTGCGCACACGAACCTTGTGACTGCCGGCGCCTTCCTATTGCTCACGGTTGCCTGCATGTCGCCGGTCGGCGTCCTCAGTGCGGCGAGCATCATGACCTTCAAGCAGCTTGGGCCGACCAACTGGATTGCCAACGGCCTGGCAATGTTGCTCGGGGGCGTTCTCTTCCCGGTGAGCAAACTGCCGGCCGCCCTGCAACACGTCTCGTGGCTATTGCCGATCACGCACGCACTCAACGGCATTCGTGGGGCGGTCAACGGCGCGACCCTCGCACAACTGGCTCCGGATGCGATCTGGATGGCGGGCTGCGCCGTGGTGTTGCTGCCGCTGTCGCTTTGGGCCTTTGGGGCAGCGGTTCGCCGCGCAAAGATCGACGGCACGCTCGGGCACTACTAAATGAAGCTTGCGCAGGCGAAGCAACGGATCTTTGAAGCAACGGACCCTTGAAGCAACGGACCTTCAGGTCCGTTTGTAAACGGAGAAGACGCTCGATGAACAAACCTCAGAAGGCACACGATCTCGACATTCGCACCGTTGGAGACGAAGTGCTCGTCCATCACCCCGCCGCGCAGAAAGTGCACATTCTCAACCGCACCGCGGGGCAGATCTTGGAGATGTGTAATGGCGAACGCACGCCGGAAGACATCGTTGCGTCCATCTGCAGCGAAACGAGTGCGGACAAAGAAGCCGTTGCCCGCGATGTTGCCGCTATGCTCGGCGAATTCTCAAAACTCGGCCTGGTCACGGCCTGACGACTATTTACTGAACAGGCCCACTAGCTCGGTTTTGGCAAGCACGTGCCCGCGGATCGCAGCCAGCAGCGTCGGTCCCGACGCGAGTGGGCTGAGGCCGTCGACTTGCTCGTCGAGTGCGTAGAGCGTGAAATGATAGTGATGGGTGCCGGAGGGCGGGCACGGTCCGCCGTAGCCGACCGTTTGAAAATCATTCCGCCCCTGCACAGCCCCGCGCGGCATGAGCTCGCCGCTGCCGGTGCCGGCGCCCGCCTGCAGGCGATGGACTCCGGCTGGGATATTGAAGACGACCCAATGCCACCATCCTCTGCCGGCCATCGCATCGGAGTCGAACACGGTAAGCGCAAACGTCTTGATGCCGGACGGACCCGCGCGCCAGTCGAGTTCGGGTGAGGCATTGCGACCGTTGCAGCCATACCCCGAGTATGAGTACTGGTGTGGAATCACATGGTTCGATTGAAAGGCTGGACTGGTCAGTGTGAACGCCGGAGCCGCGGTGTGTGCAGCAAAAACCGCAACCGTGACAAGCGCTGCAACATGGGCAAGGAACGTCATGGGTACATCTTTTGTCGGACCTCGCAGCGGACCTTTGTAGCGCAAGACTCAATTCGGCCTTACCGTGAAAAGAATCGGCGTCACCGGAGCGAGCGGGTTTATCGGCAGGGCGCTCATCGCAGCGCTCCTAAAGCGCGGTGACAGCGTCGTGGCGTTCGCTCGCCATCCGCAGGACACCCAGTTCCCGAGCGGCGTTGACGTTCGCCGGCTTGACCTGGGCGCCGCGGCGGACCAAGCTGCAACAGCCGAGGCACTCGATGGGCTCGACGCCGTTGTCAACCTCGCGGGCGAAACGGTTTCCGGCCGCTGGACGCCCGCCAAGAAGCGGCAGATCCATGACTCGCGTCAGATCACAACTCGCAACCTCGTTGCGGGCTTGCGCGCGTGCGAGCCGCGGCCACGAGTGCTCGTCTCCGCGTCGGCGCAAGGCTATTACGGATCGCGGGGCGACCAGCCCCTGACTGAAAGCTCGCCGCCGGGCGAAGACTTTCTGGCCCGGGTGTGCGTCGACTGGGAGTACGAGGCGCAGCGAGCGGCCGAGTTTGGGACGCGGGTCGTCTGCCTGCGCCAGGGACTCGTGCTGGGCCGAGACGGCGGCGCGCTCAAGGCGATGCTGCCGCCGTTTCACGTTGGTGCGGGCGGTCCGCTTGGATCAGGCGCTCAGTTTTGGCCATGGATCCACCTCGACGACGATATTGCGCTCTATCTCTTCGCCCTCGATCGCGACGACCTCGTCGGACCGATCAACGCCGTCTCACCGGACCTTGCCAGCAACGCTCGCTTTGCGCAGGCGCTCGGTCATGCGCTGCGCCGACCGGCGCTGGCGGCAGCGCCGGGTCCCGTGCTCAAGATCGTCTTGGGGGAGTTCGCCGACTCCTTGCTCTCGAGCCAGCTCATGCTGCCGGCCAAGGCAGAGGACCTCGGCTTTTCATGGAGACACGAGTCGCTCGATCGGACCCTGCTGGACCTGCTCGATGCCGACTCGCAGCGCGAGCCGGGAACCCAGCGGTTCGAGACCTCGGAAAAGATTGCCGCCGACCCGCTTGAGGTTTTCAATTTCTTCTCCAGCGCCACAAACGTGGAAGCGCTCTCGCCGCCGGCCCTCAATGTTCGCATCCTGACGCCGCCGCCCATTGACATGCGGCGCGGGGCAACCATTGAGTACCGCCTCAACGTGCGTCGCCTGCCCGTGCGATGGAAGACACTGATTGCGAAATGGGAGCCCGGCGTGCGGTTTGTGGATTATCAGATCGCTGGGCCGTACCTACTGTGGAGACACCAGCACGATTTCGAACCCAGCGCCGATGGCGTCGTCGTGCGCGATACGATTGATTATGCGCTACCCCTCGCTCCACTCAGCAACCTGGCGCTGCCGATGGTGCGAGAGGACATGCGGCGCATCTTCGACTACCGCCGCACGCGCTTCAATCAGTTACTCTTGCCCAAGGCCCGTTAGCCGATTTTTGTGCCCCAGCCCTGGATGGGTCCGCCTGAGGTCGGGGGGAGGACGATCGTCGGCCGGTCGCCGATGATGAGTCCAGAAATTCCGATGATCATGATTGTTGGGCTCCTTCTCATGTGCCGCTCGCAGTGTGCCTTGCATCTGTTGCTACCTGAGTGTTTGCCTATTGTTTCACCGCCATTTCACGAATTCTCTCCGGCAGTTAGGGGGCCCAAGCGACCAACGCACACGTTCAAACGCACATGTGCAGAGGTAGCACAGATTCTAGATTACAATTAGCCCATATGACGGGGCAAGAATTTTCCGAATATCTTCAGGCAAGCGGACGCGCGGACGAGGTGAACGCGCTCTTGAGCAAACTCGGCTTCACGCCTGAGTTCATCGCGAAGAACGTGCTTTCTGCCGAGAAAACGGTGACCGTGTCACGTGTCGCAATGCTCTGGCAAGGGATGCCTAACAAGCATGACCGCAAGCGCACCCACCAGCTGCTTGATGTGCTCAGCGAGGTTGGTCTGCTCGAACCACAGGGCGACGACGAGACCTGGCTGCTGCGTCAACGCTAGCGCGGCCAGACGGGGGGGCAGCGCCCTTAACGCACGCTCCACTCGTACGCATTCCAGGTGGGAGAAAACGGCGTCGGCCGAAAGCCATGCACCCGGTCGTGCACGGCGAACCCATATTGTGGCGCGTACAGAAAGTCGTACGGAATATCGGTAGCGAGCCTGCGCTGGATGGCAACGTACGCTGCCCGCCGTGCTGCAGTATCCCCCGCCTCAAGCGCGCGCGTCTCGAGCCGATCGACCGCAGGATTGCAGTAGCCTGCGTAGTTGGCGATGCCGCGGCAGCTGACGAGATCGGAGTCGTCAGGATCGACGCCAGTCCGCCAGGTCATGTATGCCAAATCGAAACGGCCTGACAGCAAGAGTCCGCCGGCAGATGCGGGCAGATAAAACTGTGCCAGCGATACTTTTTTGACCGCCACGTCGATGCCGCGATCGTGCAGCATCTGCTGCACGTATTCCGACGTGCGCACCGCGGTGTCGCCTTCGGGAAAGGTCGTGAACGTCATTGCCAGCACCCGCCCGTCGCGACGGCGCAAGCCATCGCGTCCGCGCCGCCAGCCAAGCTCGTCCAGTGCGCGATCGGCTTTGGCAGCATTGAAACCCGGCAAGCGCACCGATGGGTCAAACGCCCAGGAAAATGGCGGCAGATCGCTGTTCGCCACCGGATACTGACCGGCCGTGATCGCGCGGCTTAGGCGCTCGCGGTCGATGGCCAACGCGACTGCGCGACGCATGCGCACATCGTCAAACGGTGCAGCGCGGCAGTTAAACGCAATGGCGCCGAAGCCGGAAAATGGCGCGTAGACGAAATGCACGTCCGGCGCGCGACCGATCGCCAAGCGTTGCGCAGGCGATTGCAGCGACCAGTCGAGCTGGCCCGCCCGCAGCATGGTCAGCGCGGAATTCCCATCGGGAACCTCCGCGACGACGAGCGTCGGCGTCTTGGGTCGTCCGCGGAAATACGCGTGGTTTGCGGAGAAGACGAGACGGTCTCCGCGTTCCCAGCGCACCAAGCGATATGGCCCCGAGCCGACCGGTTGTGTGTTGAAGGGCGATCGGCGCAGGTTCGTCTGCTCTGCAAAGAGGTGCGCCGGCAGGATAGGCATTGGGTTGGTTCCATAGGTGAAGAAGGTCGCGACGGCCGGCGGCCACGGATGTTTGAGGCGCACGACGACGGTGTGCGCGTCGGGCGCAAAGATCAGGTCGATCAAGTCGTAAGCACGCGTGCTTTGCACGTCGTTCTCCCGATCGGTGATCGCCTGCCAGGTGAAGACGACGTCGCTGGCGGTTAAGGGTTGCCCGTCCTGCCAATACACGCCGCGACGAAGATGATAAACGATCGTGCGCCCATCTGCGCTCACGCCGCCGTTCGCTCGCGTTGGCACCTGCAGCGCCAGCGCCGGCACGAGTTGGCCATGCTCGTTCACGTCGAGCAAAAGGTCAAACATGAGGTGCGCGATCTGACGTTCGTCGTCACTTTGCGCCAGGATGGGGTTGAGGCTATGCGGTTCTTCGGAGATGTTGAACGCGATCTCGCGGCTGCTGCGGGCCTGCGGACCGACTCGGCCGGTGCAGCTCACCATGGTCAGCGACAAGGCGAGGCAGAAGAGTAGGACCATCCGTGTCACGAACCTACGCCTCATGAGACCGCCGCAGATCGCAATCGTCGCGATGCTGGCTCTCGCCGCTGTCCAGATTGCGTACTTCTATCCACAGCTGCCCATCGTTATGGCCGGGCACTTCGACGCTGCCGGAACCCCAAACTCGTGGCAGCCCAAGAGCGCGTTCTTCACCATCATGGGCTCCGTGTATCTGTTCTTCGGCGCGATCTACTGGGTGATGCCCCATCTGCTTCTGTCGATGCCGCCGGCGCTCATCAATCTGCCCAACAAAGAGTACTGGTTGGCGCCGGAGCGCAGAGAAATGACAGCGCACCTGGTGGCGGATCAGCTGGCGTGGTTCGGCGTCGTCCAGCTCGGCTTCGTTATTTTCGTCTGCCAGATTGCAATCAACGCCAATCTCCCAGGCTCGACGGGCGTCATGAGTCCAGTCATTTGGTGGGTCCTCGGCTTGTTCGTGGCGTACGCCGTCGTGTGGCTGATTCGTTTTACGCGCATGTTCCGCGTCGCCAAGTAGGCGCGCCAATGCTTTCATGTCTTCACGTCGGTCAATCAGCGGTGATGGGCGGCGGGAGCACCAGGCGCCTGACATCTTTTGGATAGTTGCCATCGGGATGAGCGGTATCCCAGTCCTGCGCACGAGCCACCAAGTACTCGAAGTTCTCGTACGAAGCGCGGCCGTACTTTTGCCGCAAGGTAGCGACCACCGGGGCAAGTAGGTCCCAGTAGTGCTCCGGAGAGCTGCAATCCAGGTAGAGGTCGGCGGGGATGAGGTGGTTCTTGACGTAGGACCCCAGCCGTTCGTAGTACTCCATCGCGATCAACTCCTTGTGAATATGGCTGTCGATCGGGTGTTCCAGCAGCTCGCGCCGGAATTGCCGATCTTTGATCTTTTCCGGAAAGGAATGCGTCAAGAAGTCAAAGGCTTCTTGGATTGCCGGTTCGTAGGCCATCTCGAGCACTTTGAGCAGCCCCTGCAGGTCGTTCGCATTGCGCAGGTGCTTGAGCTGGATGGCTGCGGCGACCGCCGTTGCCAGGATGAGCGCATCGGCGAAGTATTGCCCGATGGTATTGAGCACTTCCAAGCTCATGGGTCGCCTCTCTTTTCATTGCAATGTCATAGGTCGAGCTATCCGGGGTAGAGAAAGAATGGCCCGCGCATCGACTTCCATTAGAAGCCTTTGCTTTGGATTACTTCTCACATGTCGATTCTTGACTCGTTTCGCAGGCTTTTCCAACGACAGCCGGAGATCCGCATGCCTCGGCGCTGGCCGCGCATCGTCATGACCGATGCGACGGTGGTCTCGCTGCCGGGCGGTCAGCGCCAGCCGGTGAAGCTGACGAATCTTTCAGCCGGTGGTGCTCGCATCGTGTCGTCCTTCACCATGGATGCGCACGAACGCGTCACCCTGACCGTGCCGCTGGGTACAGGGTCGCGCAAGGACCTTCAGGCCGAGGTCATTTACTGCAAGCGCGACGCACAGAGTTTGCACTACACCGGCGGATTGAGCTTCTTGGACGCCGGTCGCGAGGGCGTCGGAGAGATCGCCACCTTCATTGAAGATGAACGGCGCCGCCGCTCCGGCGCAGGCGAGATGTGGCAAGGCTGATTTGCCCGATCGCGTGAGGGGCGCGACGTGGTTGACCACGACCGTGGTTGCCATCGGCGTTGCCAGCCTGCTGTCCGACGCCTGCTACGAACTCATCATTCCGCTGCTGCCGGCTTTCATCGCAAGTCTGGGTGGTGG
>JALYZV010000106.1 GCA_030948685.1 Vulcanimicrobiota bacterium
ACATTCTGTAGGCGGTCAGCGTGCTCACGCCGAGCGCAGCGGCTTCCACCTGCGACAACGATGCCGGCTTTGGGATGATGTGGCGCGCCGGCAGCACGACGTACTCAGCGAACGTTCCCTCGAGCGGTCCGTCGCTGAGCAACGTCCAGCTGCGGCACAGCATCGGATCGCCGCTCAGGCAACCCGCGCAGGCGCCGCAGAATATCAGCGGATAGAACACGACCTCAGCGCCCGGCTCAGGCGTACCAGCCGGACGATCTGGTCCGTACTCGTCGACGACACCCGCGCCGTCACAACCCAAGATACGCGGCAAGCTCGCGACAGGGTGGCCGACAACGCCACTCAGGGTAAACAGATCGTGACGGTTCAGCGTGGCGGCGACCATGCGCACCCGAACTTCGCCGGCCGCAGGAGCGGGAGTCGGGCGATCGCCGAACGTTAGGTTGGCAAGCGGGTCATCGCCGCCCAGCTTCGTCGCATACAAGGCGCGCATCAACGTCCTCGCAAGCCTGAGCCGTCGTACATTGCCAGCGACGTTGGATAGCTGCATGTCGGAACCGCTGATGCGACCGCCCGCAACGATACTGTATCGAAGATGCTGATCGAATTCGCGCGCGCGTTGGGGACGTAGAGGCGGTGTCGGTTTTGGTCGAGGAACGGAAGCCAAGGCGTCAGGGCCGCCGGTAAGTTTGCGATGCGCCGCAACGATGGAATCGCAAAGACCGCAACGTTGGCAAGGCCCTCGTTGGTCACAAACAGCCGGCTCTGCAACGAATCGACCGCGACCCCCAATGGCAGCGACGCCTTTGAACCGGTACTGACGATCGCACCGATGCGTCGCATGCTGGGCAAACTGAAGCGCTCGAGGCCGGGGTTGGCGCGCTCGCCGTTCACTGTGGCAGTGTCGTTGTCGGCGACGAACAGCAGGTGATGAACGGGGTCAACGCCCACGCCAAACGGACGCGCAGCCGTCCGAACGCTGCCCGTCTGGCGCGCCACGCCGTGGCTGTCGAGCGCGAACCGCATCACCCTATTGCTATTGATAGCCGTGACATAGAATGTGCGGCCGCCGTCTGCCGGCGTGATGCCCTCAGGCGTTTCGCCCGCAGCCACCGACGACACGAGGACGGGAACGCCGGAGCCGTTGATGCGGAAGATGCGCACGCCTGGATGGCCGGGCTCTGCGAGGTTATCGGTTACAGCAACATAGCCGCCCCACAGCAACGCAACTTCCGAAAAGCGGGCACCAGCCAGCGGTACCGACGCTCGCCAGCGCATGGTCGCTAGGTCGACGGCGATCAGTTGCGTGTCGACCGCGAGAATCGCTCGATGCGCCTTGTTATCGACTCGGATGCCCGCTGTCCGCCCGCCGACGCTCAGCGCACCCATGAGCGCGCGACTGCCGGCATCATAGACATTGAGCGTGCCATCCTCGTAGCAGGTCGCCAACAGCATCGGCTGGCCAAGCGAAGGGGCCTTGACTGACGAGACGGAGACGGAATCGGTGATGCCGCCGCCGGCGCTTCCGACGACGTCCGCAGTTGCGGGAACATCCGGCGACCGATACAAACCGTTGCCGTCGATAGAGCCAGGACCGACCACCGACCATCGGACCCGAGGCTGCTGCGTAGCGCCGACCAGCGTGCTGTGAAACTGAAGACCGTTTCCGATGAATACCTTTGCTGACCGAGGCAGCACCTGGAAACGAGGAGTGAATGATCGCGGTAGGGCGCCGCGGCTGGAACTCTCGACCAAGGCCACCACCGCGATCGCCGCGGCGATAAGAATGGGCGCGCCGAGGCGTTTCATGCTGCGCCGATGAGTCCCAGCGCGCCGATGACCAGCGCCGCCATCCCGCCGAGTGCGGCAAGTGTCAGCAGCCAGGACCGTCGTGTCAATGCTGCGACCGACGTCAGCACGATTGCAACCTCCAGCAAGGCAACCGCCCCGTCGAAATGCAGCTTGCGCCGCTCGACATCGTTCGACTCGAGCAGAGCCTGGTCGCGCGCCGCCTCATGCTTGCGCGCTTCGTTCTTGAGCGGGACCTGCGCTGCCCGATAGTGCGCTGCTATCACGCGCATCGAGGTGCCCAAAGCACCATGCTGCGTTTGTGATTCGATTTCGTACAGGTGGGCTTTCAGACTTTCTGCCTGATATTCCGACCACAGATCAGATGCGCTGACCTCGTTGAGCACGGCTTCGTTCTTGAGGGTCAGCATGTGTTCGCTCAAGCGACCCCCGTACAGGCTAAAGAGGCCGGCCAACACGGCCAGTATGGCGGCGAGCAGCGGCACGAACCGTAAGGTGCGGTGCCCGCCGAGCTCCAAAAGTTCGTGAGCGCGCTCCTCGTGCTCGAGCGCTTCGCGCGGCGGCAGATCGGCACTCATGAGGCGCGCACCTTGCCGGCGCTCGCGCTGCGGTCCAACCAACGATAGCTGCTTGGCATACGGTCGGCAAATGTTTGGGTGCCGGGCACGACTTCCTTTCGCCGCGTTGCGATGGTGTCGAGCACAGCGACAAAGCCGCTTGGACGGCCGGTCAGCGCACTGCCGACGATCGAGCCGTCGGGACCGATCAGACATGCGCCGACCTCGTCGTCCGAGCGCGTGCAGAGGGCCACGTAAACGCGGTTCTCCATCGCCCGGGTGCGCGCGACGTCCAGGATGGGAAGTCGTTTGGGGGGGCGCATCCAGACCAAGAGATCTGCACCGCGCAGCGCTGCGGCTCGTGCCGGCTCCGGCGCAAGCATGGCAAGGCCGGCCAGAACGGCAAAACGGAGTCCGCGCGCCGACCGCAACGATCGCTTGACGGCTGCGCGCGACTGGCCCGTCCGGATCAGCGCGTGGATGGTTTGCGCGGCGAGCGCCCGCAGGGCGACGTCGGCGTCTCGCCGGCCTGGCAAACTTTGGTACAGGCCGATCCACAGCCGGGGTGGGACACGCGCAATTGCAGCCGCGCGATGGGGCCGGGCACGCAGGCTGCGGCGGTCGGCGGCCGATAATGCGGCTATGAAGGGTTTCGGCGCGGTCTTGCGCACGGAAGCGACGATCATTTGCGGGCTGGTCGAATCGGCAGTGGCGATAATTTCACCGGCCGGTGAGATCACTTGGCTGCGGCCGACGTAATGCACCGCCCCAAGCTCCGAACCACACTTGTCAGCCGCCGCGATCCACACGCCGTTTTCGACTGCCCGCGCGCGCAGCGCATAGTCGGCTTGGGGGTTCCGCACGGCCTCATAGGTCGGGCCAGAACCCACCCAGGCGGTTGGGTCCAAAATCATCCAGGCTCCTCTGGCGACGAGCGTCCTTGCGATCTCGGGGTTGCGTCCATCGGCACAGATCATCATGCCGATAGTTCCGAACCTGGTCTCAAAGACCGGCAGCTCGCGCCCCGCTGCGAACCAGTGGTGGTCGAAATTCCACAAGCGACACTTTGCGTACGAGCACAATTCGATGCCCTGAGCGTCGATGTAGACCGCCTCGTTGCGCAGGCTGCCGTCGCGATCCCGTCGCGCGATTCCCACGCAGACGTCGATAGAGCTGCGCGCCGCTTGCCGCGCGATGGCGCGCAAAGCCTGGGCGTCCGACGGGATCGATCTCGCGTACGGATCCCGGTCGAGCAGCACGTATCCCGGATAGCTACACTCGGGCAACACGATGAGATGTGCTCCCCGTCGCTTTGCGGTGCGGATTGCATTTTCGATATCAGCCAGCGCGGCACGAGCCTGAGCGACAGGCCGAGCAGCCAGCTGTGCGCAGGCGACGACAACCGTGACCGCCCGCACTCGTCTCGCTGGTCGCGTGCTCATATACTAGTGTCTATGAAAAATGTAGCGCTGCTCTTCCTAGTTGCCGCATTGGGCATCTCGTTGTCGAGTGCGAGCCTTGCTTCAACTCAGCCTGCTCACAAGCAAGTCGCGAAAGTGCAGGCGGTTGCGCCAGTTTCCAAAGTCGCGCCGCTGGACGAGTACTTCGGAAAGATGAAGCTCAGTCCCCTGGGCATCAATAACACGATCCATGACACCAATCTGCGAGTCAAGTTCGACACGGCAAATGCCGCGCGCTACTATCAAGCGCTCGAGTGGGCCGAGAACGCGCTCCACGATTGGGCGAGTAAGTATCCGCAAGACACGTGGCTTCCAGGACGTGCCTACTTCATGTCGCACGTCTTCTGGCAGATGCACACGGCCGACGCCGATGCCGCAGCCGATCGTTGCCGTCAGATGCTTTTCACGCAGTTCTCAAAGTCACGTTGGTCAGCGCTTGCGAAGCTTGAAACCAAAGACAAGATAGCGCCGCTCGCTCCCGCGGAGACTGCCGTCCAACCGCAGAGCGCGGGCGGAGCCGAAAAGACAACCTCGGTGGACTCCAAAGCGCCGCATTAGGATTTGGACGTAGCAGCAGCGCGGGGGTGACACCAGGCCGCGTCGCTGGGCTGAAGGAAGAAGAGGCCGCATGCTGCGGTCTCTTTTTTTTGTGATTTTGACGCTTGCCGGCAGCGCCACGCGCGATCCTGCGTCCGCAGGTGAGTCCACGGCGGCTGGCACTGTCACCTTTCAGGTGATCGCACGACCCTTACCGCGCATTCAGGCTCCGGCCGACGAGTACTTTGGGCGCTATCAGCTGAGCAACCTCAGCGTGCGCAATGCCATCCACGATATGACGATCGAAGGCGACTCGCCACTGGCCCTGCCGTTGCAGGTCGAACGTATCGCGGCGGTTCAGTCGGCGCTGGCGGAATGGGCAGACAAGTATCCGCGCGATCCATGGCTGCCGAGCGCAATGGTCAAGTTCTCAACGTTTCTGATCTCAAAACAGCAGCCGCAATACGAGCGTGTCGCCATGGCGTTGCTGTCCTATCTGCAATGGGTTTACCCGCAGACGTGGTATGGCAGATACGCGCGCGCGCAATTGGCGGACTTCGAGTTGCTCGCCGATATCGATCTGGCGGCACCAGCAGTGGGAGCGCTGGCCAGCGTGGCGGAGCACCCGTTCGGAGCTGTCGGCATCAGGCATCATCGCTCGAAATAGAAAAAGGTTGGATGCCCCGAGAGGCACCCAACCTCAATCGTTCTCGTGAGATCGCTAGAATTTCACGCCGAGACCGACGTATGGTCCTGCGTGCGTCTGGTCGGCGGGCGCAGATTGCCTGTGCGTGTATCTGTCGCCGCTGAATCCACCGTAGATGTAGAAGGGCGAATCGCCGAATTCGTAGTCGAGGCCCAGATCGTACTTGTAGATTTGATATGCGACGGTGAAGTTTGTGCCCGCGGCCGGGCCCGTCGGCACCGTGTACTGTCCCCTGACGCTCGGATAGTAGAAGGCAGAACCGTACCAGCCGAGCCCGCCAGTGAAGTCGGGCAGCTTCTCAAGCCCGCCGCCAATACCCGTAAGCGAGGGGTTGCCGTAGCGATTGGACGCCATGATGTAGCTCGCGGCAATGTACACCTT
>JALYZV010000119.1 GCA_030948685.1 Vulcanimicrobiota bacterium
CACGCCTGGCATCCCGCGATCAAGAACTGCACGAGTCAGGACGGAAAGGTCCGGGAGCTCACGCTCGCCGATGGCGGCCGCATATTTGAAACATTGCTGAACGACGGCGCGCTAACGTACACGTACCACATTGACAAGAGTCCACTACCGGTAAAGAACTACGTGGCAACGCTGCGGGTTCTCGACGCCGGCCAGAATGCTTGCCGGGTCGAGTGGGAGGCAACGTTTGAACCATCCGGAGCTTCAGAGGATGAGGCCGTCAAGCTTATAGGAGGCATCTTTCAGGACGGGTTAGATAATCTGTAGCTGATGAAGCCAATGGAACAAGCAGAGCAGAGAACCCCACGCTAGGCGTAGGGTTCTCTTTCGTGCGACGTGCGACGATCAGGTCAGTAGGTTAGCGCGAGGGACTGGGACTAGGAGCAGGCGGCGACGGAGACGGCGACACTACCGTGCAACCGGCATTATTTCCCGTGAACTGACCGTCTTGTTCGCATTGAACGTCGTCGTTCTCGAGCGTCACTGTGGTCTTCTCGCCCTGTGCATCGGCGATCTCCAACGTCGTGGACCCAACGGCGAGCGGTGTTACGAGGAATTGGTTCGACGCGGCCTGCGATAGGGCGACGATACCCGCCTTGCCTGTGCTGGCGATAAACGATCCGGAGTACGCAGGCTTCGCCGCAGTCAGCAGCTCGCTCGAGGCATGCCCTTGAACAAGAGCGCCTCGGCATTGAGTCGTGACGACGGTCCCGGCTGCAGTCTTGCTGCTCGACGGGCACCGAATCATGACCTGATGGTGTAGTTGCCTGGATTGGATTCCGGTTCCGCCGCCGCACGCGGCCACGGTTGAGGCGATTAGCACAATGCCGAATAGCAGAGATGCCCCTCTCGTATGCAGTATCAACATATTTGAGCCCTCCCGACGCACCATCGTAGCGCGTCACTGCCAGTATAGGCCGAAGAACATAACGATGCCCTGAACCTCAGATAAAAATGTTTTCAGGATGGACTCAGATAAATTGGGATGGAAGTGTTGCGATCGACAAGAGCCAGTACGATTGACATTAAAACCTTGGTTGGCGCGGCTGAGAAGCGTATACGCACGCACGTGCATGAAACGCCAGTTGAGTTCTCGCCCGTTCTGAGCGAGCTCACTGGCGCGACCGTCTCCCTCAAGCTTGAGAATCTTCAGGTCACTGGCTCCTTCAAGGCGCGCGGTGCATTCAATCGATTACTTGCGCTGGCCGAGGGGGAACGAGCGCGCGGCTTTATCACGGCATCCTCCGGAAATCATGGCGCCGCGGTCGCATACGCAGCGAAGAAACTGGGCATCGATGGCATCATCTTCGTGCCGGAGAACGTCGCGCCGCTGAAGCTTGAGAACATTCGCCGATTGGGCGGGAACGTTCGCATTTTTGGCGTCGAAGGCGGTGTCACTGAAGTTCACGCGCGCGCCTACGCAAACGAGCATGGCATGACCTACATCTCGCCCTACAACGATCCACTGGTCATCGCAGGGCAGGGCACGATCGGTGCCGAGATCGCGCGCCAAGTGGCTTCAGTCGACGTTATAGTGGCTTCGGTCGGCGGAGGTGGATTGATCTGCGGAACTGCGGGCTATCTGAAGGCCATTCGATTGGGGCGAGTCGCGATTGGCGTGTCGGCCCGAAATTCGATGGCGATGGCTGCGTCGGTGCGGGCGGGGCGTATCATTGAAACCGAACACTTGCCGACCCTCTCAGACGGCACGGCAGGCGGCGTCGAACCCGGGGCCATCACCTTTGACCTGTGCCGTGAGCTCGTCGACGAGTTCGTTGAGGTGTCGGAAGACGAAATCGCTGCGGCGCTCCGACTCTTCATTGAAGCGCATCACATGTTGTGCGAGGGCGCTGCGGCGGTCGCCGTGGCGGGGATGCTGCGGGCCAAGGATCGGCTGCGTGGCAAAAACGTGGTCGCCGTGATCTGCGGCGCAAACATTTCGGCTGATCAACTCAAAGTCGCCCTGTAGTGCTATTCCTTATCTTCCAGACCTGCAGGGGCGAGCTTGGCAAGCTGCACCGACAGCCATGGTGGACGACGATCGGCGTTCTCTGCGCGTTCTTTGCTGATGACCGCATTGCGTACGAGCTGACCACCAACAAATCTGATTGGCTCCGGCGGGAAGAGCCGTTGCTTGCGATCGACCAACGGGCTCTGCGACCATTCATCCGAACGTCCGAGCGCCAGGCTGGCCAAAATGCGTCCTCCCACATAGCTCGGACCGACCCCATTGCCACTCCAGCCGATTCCATAGTGGATGTGTTCCCGACCACCAAGCGCGCCGATGAGTGGAAGGCCATCCATGGCGCGATCGATCGGTCCGCACCAGTCATGCGTGATTGAAACGTCAGCCAACATCGGATAGTAGCTGCGAAAATCGCGCTCGACAAGCCGGGCGCGTTCAACATCGCGATCCAAGCTTGGCCCAATACGATCGCCATACACGATACCCCAGCCGCCCTTGCCAAAAGCAATGCGCCCGTCACGGGTTGTGCGGTAGTAGCAAACCATCATCTGGGAATCGGTGATAGACTCGCCGCCGGTCCAGCCGATCTGTGCAAGTCGGTCCGGGATCGGTGCAGTCGCGATGATGTCACTTGAAATGACAGCGATCGAGCGACTCAGCTCCGGCAAGCCGACTGACCAGGCATTCATGGCAATGACGACGCGATCGGCCGTCAGCTCGCCATCCGTCGTGGTTACGAGCACCGGCCGCTCGCGTGTGAAGTGCCGCACCGGCGTCGTCTCGTAGATCCGAACACTCCTGCGCAGCGCGACGTCGCGCATGCCGCGCACAAGCGCCGCGGGCTGCACCGTTGCGGCATCATGTTCCAGCACGCCGGCTCGATGCGCGGGTGAGCCGCTACGACGCGCAACCTCGATCGGAGCGAGACGCTCGAATGCATCGAGCCCAAGCCGTTCGCTCGCGCTTACCACGGCTTCCCACGCGCCCATTTGCACGTTGCTTGTGGCAGTCCATAGCCAACCATGTTGAATGAAATCAGCATCGATTCGGTTGTCCGTGCAGAACGCGCCTATCTCGCCGATTGCAGATTGCGATGCCTTGGTGAGACGCAGTGCTTCGTCCTCGCCGAAAGCCTTTGCCATCGATGGATACTTCGGCCACCACGACAAGATGAAGCCGCCGTTTCTGCCGGATGCTCCCCCGCCGCAGATATCGCGTTCAAGAATGACAACATCGCAAGCGGGTTCGAGTTCCTTGATTCGCAGCGCTGTCCAGAGTCCTACATAGCCGCCACCGATGATGGCGACGTCGGCTCGAGTGCGGCCATGCAATGCTGGCGCATCGGTTTGCCCAGGCAAGCACTCTTCGAGCCATAACGATCGGTGGACGGCCACGAAAGCGGTCTCCCAAGGAATCGGTTTTGTTGCGCTTGCTGTTCTGGAAGACCTGATGAAAACACTGCGTGCGCGGCGGTGCGTGCGACGTACCGACAAAAGGTCATTTCCACCTGATCCACGATGCCACTCAGCGCGTATCCAGGATCGGCCGATGACATCCAATCGGTTTGTTGCAATACTTTATTGGAGGAATAATGAAAAAATTACTCAGTACGCTCGTCGCGGCTCTCGTGCTAGTCGCGCTTAGCAGCGCGGCATTCGCCGATGAGATGAATACCATGCACGCCGCCAACCATATGATGACGGGCGGTAAGAAAGTCACGCTGACCGGCAACCTCGTCGATCTTTCGTGTTATATCGGATCGGGTTTCCATGGTGCCAGCCACAAAGCGTGCGCCAAGGCGTGCGCGCTTAATGGCGGTGCCTTCGGCATTGAAACGGCCGATGGCAACATCGTGACCGTTTTTGGTTCAGGACCCAGCGACAAGCCAAATCAGAAGCTACTACCATACCTGGAAGACAAAGTGACCGTGACGGGTGAGGAATTCAAAGGTCACGGGATCACGGGCATTCGCATCGACACAATTTCGGCCGCCAAGTAAGCCGCAGCTCCGCAAGCAAAGAGGCGGGCCGGTTGGCTCGCCTCTTTTGTTGACAAAACAGGCGCTTTGCGGTATGAAGTTACTTGTGGGCAAGGGATTGCGAGTTACGGGCGTCGCGGTCGTGGTTGGCCTTTTTGTTATCGCGCTCGCTGTCGCTGGGATCTACACATTTTCAACCCCGCGACACTTCATCTCGCTGGGTACGCCGATCCGCCAAGACGACTTCACTTACATAGTGACTGCGGTCGGACGAACGCCGCAAATCGCAAACAGAAGCGCTATCGCCAAGGCAAACGGCATTTTCTACATCGTGACGATTCATGTCGACAACGACGCCAAGCGGGAAGACTTCAAGTGGGATGAGCGCATCCCCCACATCGTCGATGCACAGGGCGAACGCTATGATAAGTCGGCGGATGGACAGGCAGCCCTGGATGCGGCACTGAAACCGCAATATACGATTTCAGCTGGGCAGAGCGCGTCGTTTCAGGCCGTCTTCGACGTCCCAGCCGATATTCAAAAGCCCTTGCTGGCGTTCGACAACGGCATCCTGATGGGGGACCTCCTCAATCTTGTGGCGTACCGCCGCATAGGAGTAATACTCTACCAGTGATTCACGACAGAGATCTTGACATCTTTGAGGGCAAACGCGTTCGCGTGCTCTTTAAGGATGGCCGCAAATCGATTGGTACCTTGCAGCGTGACCTTACAGGGCAATGTTGGGAACTGCTTCGCGCCGACGCAGACAAGCTCAAGACGGCTCCTCCCGGGGTGGGTGAGATTCTTTTTTTGCAAGAAGTCGCTGGCGTCGAAGAGTTCAAACTCAAATAGATTTGCCTTCAGCTTTTCGAGACGTCGAAGACGCGCACACCCTTCGCATCAAGCCTTATTTTCCGCGCCGCGACTGACTCTCCCGATTCCACGTCCGTGAGCTCGCCTGTTAAGTCGAGCAAATCTGCCTCCAAAACATCGCTGGCATGGTTGATCAGCAATATTCGGCGCTGCCCAGATGCAGTTGTCGATCGCCAGCAAAAGCACTGCACGAGCGATTCGCTTGCGCGCACGTTCGGCAGGGCGTGTGCTTTTTGGGCCACCGCCCGATAGAGCTTCCACGTCTCATCCGTCGCGTTTGCATCAAGGCCGCCGAGCGCGTAGTACTCGAGTGGATAGGTCATAAAGATGACCGAGCCGCTGCCGATCCGGCGCTCAAGCAGAGCGGGTTTTCCATACTGATCAGTTGCAACCACCACCGCGTCGATCGGGCGGCACTCGAGCGGTGCACGCCGTCGCAGGTCACCGCGCACGGCAAAGCGCAATTCGGCGCCATGATCGAGGTGGCCGAAATTGCGCGCAAGCGTGAATTGAACGAAATTGGATGGATGCGGGTCGACGAGCCCATAGCGAATCACTGGCCGCGCACCGACAAAGGCTCCCAAATCCGGAAACCACGGCTCGCCCCCATAGGATACATAGAGGGTGCCGCCGTCGCGGACGAATCGTTCGAGGCATCGAGCATCCTGGGTCGTGACCTGCTGAAGACACGGCACAATCAAAAGCTTTGTGGCCGCCGCCAGGTTGAGGTCGAGGTCTGCAAAACCCGCGTTGAGGCCTGCCCTCAGGCAGGTTGTAAAACTTTGCAGATAGAGATCGCGTAGCTCGGGCTTGGTCCAACCCCAGTCAAACGGAAACTCCGAAAGATAGTAAGACGTACGGCCAATAGTGACGGTCGCGGGTTCCGGCTCCCAGTCCCCGCCCTTGTGCTTGGCAACAAACGACGCAAAGCGCGCTACCTCGTTCGCTTGAGGCTTGCGAGAGCCGTCATTTCGAATCACACCGAAATGCAGCTCGTACGGATGATGCGAGTACGGCGGCCGGTCGGTCACCGTGAAGTCATGCGAATTCCAAAACAGCGCACCACAGTTGCCGGCGCCAAATGCCGACCACAGCACCGTCCGGTAGTATGCGGCAGCAGACGCGTCGTCGGCTTGATCGGACGAGCAGCCGAACTCTTCGAGCAGCACAGGGCGCTCAAACGGTTGCAGCATCCGCATCGCAAAGCTTGCGAATGCCGAGTGCCGCAGTGCGTCCGTCTCCTTCGGATAGAAGTGTGGCCCATAAAAGTCGATCACGTCGCGGAGCGCGCGCGCTGGCAAGCCGCTGTGCTGTCCATTGACCACGTCCCAACTGCCATCGCCAAGGGAGACGTTGCAATCCGGATCGGCGGCCCGAAGCGTTGTACAGAGCCGCTTCGCCCAGCCGATTCCGATCTCGCTTGTCGTCCGACCGGCAAAAAGAGGCCATTCATTGGTGAGGAGCCAGGCTGCAATTCGTGCGTCGCCCGCAAAATGCGAAGCGACCGTTCTAATGAGGAGCTCGCTGGCGTCGAGTAAGACAGGATCGCTGTACCAGTTTCGTCCGCGGCTCCAGTCGGAATCCCAGTTCTCTCCTGACATGTGTCCTACGAGGAACGTTGGAATGGACCACATCCCCGCTTTGGCGGCAAGGTCAACGGTATGGGCTAAACGTTCGAGGGACTGCGCGCTGACGACATCGGGAGTGGGCATGAAGTCGGGCGTGAAGCAGAAGAGACGCACGGCGTTTGCGCCGAGCGTTGCAAGCTCAGCCAGATCCGTTCCAACGGCCTTTGCATCCCATAGGTCCCGGTACATCCACGGTCCGGTGCGCTTTGGCCAAAAATTGGCGCCCACAAGGTAGACGGGCGCGCCGGATTTGTCACGAAAATAGCCATCACGGATTCGCAGTCGTTCCACGAAGCCGCCCTTCGCGATTTGAGCGGCGTTGGGCCTTGTGCGGCGGGGCATTCAAGAGGGAGGGCGTCAGCACGAACTAAAGTCCGGCCGCCACACGAGCCAAGGAGCCAACATGAGAGCGGTCGTCGCGCACAAGCCGAAGACGATCTCGGTAGCGGAATGGGATGACCCCACGGTTGGGCCGGGCGATGCGGTCGTCGCCGTCGCTGCCTGCGGCATTTGTGGGACCGACCGCCACATCGCCGACGGCACCTACCCAGCGACATACCCGAACGTGCTGGGGCACGAGATTGCCGGAACGGTTTCAGCCGTCGCGGAGGGGGTGGATCGGGTCAAAGTCGGCGATCGCGTTGCCATCGATCCCAATATCGCCGATCACGAATGCACCCCATGCCGGCGCGGCGACGTGCATCTGTGCGAGCACTTAAGCGCCATTGGCGTGACGCGGGCCGGCGGCATGGCGCCGCACGTCCTCGCGCCCGAAGCGCAACTGTATCGCATACCGGACAGCCTCTCGCTCGATGATGCAGCCTTCGCCGAACCGCTCTCCTGCGTCATTCATGGCCTCGAGCGCATCAAGATGCAGCCGGGAGGCACTGTGGCAGTGCTGGGCGCCGGCAGCATCGGCCTTTTGACGCAACAAGCGGTCCGTGAGTTTGGCGCTGCGTCCGTTATTATTTCCGAGCCTTCCGCCGTGCGGCGCGATCTGGCCGAAAAGCTGGGAGCCGACGAAGTGTACACGCCCGAGATGATCGAGCACGACAGTCACACCGAAGAATATGACCTCGTCATCGAGTGCAGCGGCAACCCCGATGCCGTTCAGACAGCAATTCGTCTCGCGCGTCGCGGCGCCGACGTCTTGCTTTTCGGCGTTGCGCCTATGGGCGCCAAGGTTGTCGTCGAGCCCTATGAACTTTACCGCAAAGAGCTCCGCCTGGTCGCCTCCAACATCAACCCATTTACGATGGAGAAGGCGGTGGCGATGCTTGCCAGCCGGATCGTCAAGGTCGACGGAATCGTATCGCAGGTTGTCGGGCTTGACGACATTCCCAACCTGCTGCTGAGCAAGCCCTCGCCGCAGGAAGTTAAAGCAGCGCTGCGCTTTTCGTCGTAGCGACCTCGACTGCCGCGCCGCTTCGTGCAGCTTCTCGCGCTGCTACTGCGACGCGCAGACTCGCTAGCGCTTGTCGCGCGTCGTTGCGGGCAACGTGGCGCGGCTCGCGGATAGAGCGAACCATATCGTCAACCGCCGCGCGCACGCCTTCCGCATACAGCTCGCTCTTGCGGCCGGCATCGAAGAAAAATCCGACCCTAGCGTCTGGAACGCTATTGACCGAGCGACGAAGCATTCGGCGGATAGTGGTCGTTGCAACCGCTGCTGACGGTCCTTCCATGTGCAGCCGGGTCGGTATCCAACCGTCCAGCACGACGTCCGCGCCTTCAAAGGAAAGAACTGCTCGCGTACGCTCGGTCTCAGGCCGCGCTACAAAGCCATGATAGTATGAAGCCATCGCATCTGCATGGTTGACGAGAGCGAACACGCGATCCTCACGCGCGCCGTGCGAAGCGGTGAGCGCCACGACTTTCTGCGGGTCACCGGCGAGTCTGCCGCACCAATCAAAGAAATGCACTCCATGCTCGACAAAAATGCCACCTGAGATTTCTTTGTTCCAGAACCAGTGACTGTCGTCGAGCCCCTGGCAGCTGGCAATATTCTCAACGGCAATACGCAAGAGAGGACCCACCAGGCGTGACGAGTTGAAGAGCGTGACCCCCTCCACGAGTGGGTTGTACAGCATGGGATAGTCAACCGCCACGATGCGATTTGCGGTAGCGGCGGCGGCGATGACCTGCTCGGCAGCGCTCAAGCTTGTGGCGAGCGGTTTTTCAACGAAGACGTGTTTGCCGGCTGCTAGCGCTGCGAGCGTCTGCGGCGCGTGCTGCGCGGGAGGAGTGGCGACGATGACCAGATCGACTGCCTGGTCGGCGAGCAAGGCTTCATAAGACTCATGCGTGCGCTCCACGCCGTGCTCGCGTGCGAGTTCGGCTGCGCGCGCGGGTGTACGGCTGGCAACGGCGACCATACGCACCGACTCGCTGTCGGCAAGCGTTTTCACGATAAAAGTGCCGAAGGCGCCAGCACCGTACAGTCCGGCCCCCAGTGGCCGGTGGGAATCAGCAAGGGCCACGGTTTGCTCCCAAAAGGACAAGATTCGAGCGGTCGCGCGACGAAGTTCTCTAGAAGTATCCTACGCCACGCGGCTCAAAGGCCTGCTGGCGTAACAAATTTACCCTTCGCTTGTTATAATCCGGTATATATGTGGCTGACACGCTTCGCCATTAAGAATCCTACGGTTGTCACGCTATTCTTCTTGGCGGTGACCCTGTTTGGGCTGATCGGCTATCGAGCCATGGGCCAAAACATCAACCCCAACATCACGCTGCCATTCGTGAGCGTCGACGCTTTCTATCCGGGTGCAAGCCCTGAAGAAATGGAGCGGCTGGTCGCCAAACCCATTGAGGACCAACTCCAAAACCTCCAACATGTGCAGCACATCGATACCGGCATCCAAGAAGGCTTTGTCGATATTACCGTCACGCTGAACGTCGGAACAGACGTCAACTTTGCGGCTACCGACGTACAGCAAGCCGTCAACCAGGCGCGTCCATATCTGCCCTCAGACTTGGATCCGCCAGAGGTTTCAAAGGCCAATACGAGCGGCGATCCCATCATTATCGAGGCAATTTCGGCACCCTCGCTCACCCCGAGCGAGCTGTCGACGTTCGTCAGCAACGAGCTCATCCCCGATCTCAGAAACGTCAAAGGCGTGAGCGCAGCGGACGCGGGCGGCCTCTATACTCGCCAGATCACGATCCGACCGGACACCGCCAGGCTCAACGCCATTGGTGCCACTCTCAATGACGTAAGCAGCGCGGTCGGCCAGGGCAATATCAGTTTGCCGGGCGGCCTTATGAATCAGCCGACCCAGGAGTCGACGGTCGGCGTGCGTGCTGACATTCGCAGCGCGGACCAAATTGCCGCGCTCCCGCTCACGATCCCAGGCACGCCGTCCGGCCAAACCAAGGTTGGCGATGTCTCAAAGGTGGTCGACGGCTTTGAGGATCAGCGGCGAATCGCGAGCCTGAACGGTGGCCCGGGCATTGTGATGGAGGTCGTCCGTGACGCGAACGCCGACACCAAGAACACCACCGCAGCGGTGCGCGCAGAGCTCAAGAAGCTGGGTCAGAAATATCCGAAGATTCACTTCTCCGAGTTGGTCGCCGACTCCGATTTCATGCACGACTCCATCAATGGCGTGGAACAGAACCTGCTCGAAGGCGTTTTGCTGACGGCGCTCGTGCTGTTGTTCTTCCTGCATGTGTGGCGCAGTGCTCTCGTCGTCATGATCGCCATTCCCACGTCGATTTTCGCCACGTTCTTCGTCATGTGGGTAATGAACATGACGATCGATGTGCTGTCGCTCATGGGACTCTCGCTGACCGTGGGTATTCTGGTCGACGACTCTATTGTCGTGCTCGAAAACATAACTCGCCATCGCTTGATGGGAAAGAGCGCCGATGAAGCGGCAATAGACGGCCGCACGGAAATTGGTAACGCAGCAATTGCCATTACGCTGGTTGACGTTGTGGTCTTTGCGCCAATCGCGTTTATGTCGGGCATCGTCGGTCAGTTCTTACGCGAGTTCGCGCTCGTCATCGTGGTGGCAACGCTCTTTTCACTGCTCGTTTCCTTCACGCTGACGCCGCTGCTCGCCGCGCACTGGGCGCTCATCAGAAAGCCGCGCGCATTGCACGCGACCCATGCGGGTGGGCTGCAGGGTCTGCTCAATGCGTTCTCGGACTGGTTTGAGCGCGTGCGCAAGTCCTACCACGACGTCGCGCTTCCGTGGGCGATGAAGCGCCCATTGCTCGTCATCCTCGGCTGCCTCGGTCTTGTGATTTTCTCGTTCTTCCCAATCGCGATGAAGATCGTGCCATTTGAGTTCCAACCGCAAACCGATTATGGATTCGCGATCGTCAACCTGACCTATCAAACCGGCACACCGATCGCCGTCACCGCTGCCGCGGTGCAGCGGCTGGAAAATGCCATCAAAAAAATGGATGGCGTGGTGAACGTCAACGGCACAGCGGGCCACAAGGGTGGCATTCGTGGCGGGCACGTGGCTTCGATTTACGTGACGCTTGATGCAAAGAAGCGGCACAACGAGGATAAGGTGATCACCGCGGTGTCGCAGTTGGGCTACCTTGTGCCGGGCGCTCGCATCGATGCTGCACACGGCGACACAGGCGGCCAGGCTCCAATTCAGTACACCCTGAGCGGTGCATCGAGTGAGACCACTGAAGCGGCCGCGCAGAAGCTCAAAGCCTTCATTGAAACGCTTCCGGATGCCGACAACGTGCAAACCAGCACGCAGATCGCAGGGCCGAGGCTCGAAATCGGGATCGACCGACAACGCGCTGCTCTGCTCGGCGTATCTCCCGAAGCGGCTGCCACCACGGCCCGGGCGGCGATCGGGGGAGCCATCGCGACCAAGGTGCGCATGCCCGAGGGCTTGATCAACGCAGTCGTCCAGCTGCCGCCGGAAATACGCAACGATGAAGCGCAGTTGCGCGCAGTCCAGGTGCGGGCAGACAATGGCGGCCTTGTGCCGCTCAGTTCGGTCGCTCAATTTACCTGGATGCACGAACCGACGCAGCTATCGCGCCAGGATCGCCAGCGCATCGTCACCGTCAGCGCATTCACCAAGAATGGAGTGGCGATCAGCCGCGTCAAGGACAAGATTGACGCAGCCCTCAAGGACCCCACGTTCTTGCCGGCTGGCGTCAACTTGAAAGAGGCCGAGGGCAGCGACAGCCAGCTGTTGAGTGAAACGATGTCCAAGATCGGCGTTGCATTACTCACCTCCTTTGTGCTGATCTACATGCTGCTCGTCGTCTTGTATCGCAACTATTTGTCACCGTTCATCATCATGTTCAGCGTGCCGCTCGCGTTCATCGGCGTGTCGTTCCTGCTCACCGTGGCCAACTTGCTGCACCTGGCGTTCCCGGACGTGCGCTACCTGCAAGGTCAAACGCTCAACATATTCTCGATGCTGGGCATCGTCATGCTGACCGGGCTTGTCGCGAAGAACGGCATTCTGCTCGTCGACTATGCCAATACGCTGCGCACGCGTGGGTTGGATATAGCGAGCGCCATGCATGAGTCCGCGGCCATCCGGTTTCGCCCCATCGTCATGACGACCGCTTCCATGATTTTCGGCATGCTGCCGCTAGCGATGGGTTTCACCGAGGGAGCCGAATTCCGCAAGTCTATCGGCACGGTCATCATCGGCGGTTTGATGAGCTCTCTGTTGCTGACGCTCTTCCTTATACCAGTCATCTACGTCGGGATGGTTGGGTGGCTGCAACGGATGCACGAACGTCGTGAAAAACGCCGGCTCGAGCTACTGGCCTTAGAAGACGACGAAGAGGAAGAAGAGGAAGCCGCCCAGACTCCGGAGCGCGTCACCGCCCATCTGTAGGCGGTTCCCATAGCCGTCACGCGTGTGTCGTGCGTCAAATTTTCGACGCTTCTGAAGGACGCCGCGCTCGAACATCCGACCCACCATATATATGAAGTCGCTTGCGACGTGGATCGTGGCCATTAGCTTGCTTTGCGCAGTCGCGTGCGCGAGTGGCGGGTCGGCCCTTGCACCGGGCCCGAATCTGGCGGGCAATTCACAAGTGATCCCGCCGTCGCAAAGCCCGGCACCGTCGCCGAGCATCAAGCCCTCGCCGCTTCCTTCTCCTACGCCAGTCCCGTCGGGAACCGCACCTGCCCTGCCGATGATCGCCGGCTGCCAGGTCTTTCCCGCAAATAATCCTTGGAACACTGACATCTCTGGCTACCCCGTCAATCCCAATTCGGCGAACTATCTTGCACACATGAATGCGGCCACCAAACATCTGCATCCGGATTTCGGATCCAACCCCACCTACGGCATTCCGTACATCACCGTTCCAGTGACGCAAGCGCGAGTGCCCATGCACTTCACGTACGCGAGC
Organism: Vulcanimicrobiota bacterium; assembly: GCA_030948685.1. Classification (GTDB taxonomy): domain Bacteria; phylum Vulcanimicrobiota; class Vulcanimicrobiia; order Eremiobacterales; family Eremiobacteraceae; genus JAFANK01. The sequence goes on from JALYZV010000119.1 coordinate 12,842, forward strand.
GAAAGCGATCCTGGCCCGTACCCGTTTCCGTCGAACGCGCCGATCGAAGGGGGCCCATCTTCCACAGGCGACCGGCACGTGCTCGTCATCGACAAAGACAACTGCGTCCTGTATGAGACGTTCTCATCGTACTACGTCGGCCCGGGATGGAACGCTGGCTCTGGGGCGATCTTCCATTTCAACTCAAATGCGCTACGTCCGGATCACTGGACATCGGCAGATGCCGCGGGGCTTCCGATTTTCCCGGGTCTCGTTCGCTTGTACGAGGTCCAGCAGGGTACGATCAACCACGCGCTGCGCTTCACCGTCCACAAAACGCAGCAAGGCTTCATCCACCCTGCCACGCATTGGGCCAGCACGACCAATGATCCCAACGATCCCCCGATGGGACTGCGTGTCAGACTCAAGGCAAGCTACGACATTTCGCACTTCATCGGCGAATCGCATGTGGTGCTCGTCGCGCTCAAGAAATATGGTTTGATCGTGGCCGATAACGGCTCGGACTGGTTCATCACCGGTGAAACAAACACAAGCTGGGACGACACCGACCTGAATCAGCTGAAAAGCGTCCCCGCCAGCGCATTTGAGGTCGTCCAGTCGGGTCCCATCATCCACTAACGTTCAGGTGGGGCGGATTTTGACTCACCGAGTCGAAGCAGCCCTACATGAGACTCAATCCGACTCAGTTGCTCAGCGCCGCCATCGCGGCTGCGTTTTCGCTCTTTGGCGCTGCGCCGGCCGTGGATCTCCATCCGGGAGACGCCGCTCCGAACTTCAAAGCGCAATCGGTGCTCGACGGCAAGACCGTTGAATTCAACCTCAAAGACGCGCTTTCCAAACACGCGGTCGTGCTGTATTTTTTCCCGAAGGCATTTAGCGCCGGCTGAACCGCCGAGGCGAAAGCGTACGCCGCCAGGTTGGCGGACTTTCAAAAACTGGGCGCCGTGGTGGTCGGCATTTCGCCCGACGACGTCAAGACGTTAACGAAGTTTCAGGCGGACATGCAAGCGCCGCAGCAGTTCGTGAGCGACGCGGATCAAAAGGTCACCAAGGCCTATGGTGCAGACCTTCAGGGGTTTGCCAAGCGCGTGACGTTTGTGATCGGCAAGGACGGCAAGATTCAATATAGCTACTTCGACTGGAGTCCGCTCACGAATGT
>JALYZV010000031.1 GCA_030948685.1 Vulcanimicrobiota bacterium
ACCATATACAGCGCGTACAGGAAGAACACTTCTTGCCAGCGCCAACCATTCATGAACGGAAAGCGAGACATCATGATCCAGATGGTGCCGACCGCGATCCCATGGTAGACGATCGTAAAGGCGAGCCAGATGAAAAAGTTCGCTTTATATTCGAGCAGCGTGAGCGTGTTGAGCCGCCAGAACTGGCGGTAGGTCGCGAGATAGCGGCTAGCCACCTTGGATCACCACCCGGCGTTCGCCGACACGCCAGAGCGCAAACGCAAAGACGCCGAAAATCACCGCCCACATAACTTGAAAGGCGAGCATCGCAACGATTCCCGCACCCGTTGCCTTGCCAATATAGATCGACAGCGGCGCGTTATATATGGCGGCAAAGGGCGAGGCAAACGCGAGCTGTTGCACGATGCCCGGCGGGAAAAAATACAATGGCACGAGCGAGCCAGACAACAGTGATGAGATAAACTGCACCATCAGCTGAACGCCGAAAATTTCCATTGTCCAGAAGGTGATGGTCGACATCATGAGGTCGAGGAAGAAATTGACGATGAAACCCAGCACGACGCTGACAACAAATGCCACGCCAGCGGCCGCCGATACGGGCGCATCCAAATGCACCAGCAGCAGCGACAGCAAAAGGGCCGGGATGATTTGCAGCGCGGCGAAGGATGTCTGGCCGATCGTATCCGCCAGAACATACAGCGGCACGGAGATGGGACGCATGAGGTCGATAGCGATGGACCCTTCACGGATCTTTTCTCGGACGATGTAGGCGCCGTTGACGCCATAGATCAAGTCAAGTAGCAATGCCAACGTCGCATAGGTGATCATCGCCGAAAGAGAGATGCCGGCTTGCGCGCCGTTGTTGCGGTAAAGCGCGGTCCACAGCGTCGAGAGCAAAAAGACGCGCAACAACACCGATCCAATATGCGTGAAGACCTGGGCCCGGTAGGTTCCCTCGCGCGAGAATGCACGCTTGGCAAACTCGACGTAGGCGCGGGTTGCCACGCTAGGCGTGGTCCTTCTTGAACCTGATTTTGACGAGCGGGCTGACGTAGCGCAAGACCTGCGCGCTGGGCGCCGTGCCGGCGCTCGACGCCCCGCCCAGGACCCAAACCACATTGCCAAGCGTCACTTGCGCCATGCCGTGCCGCGGACTTGGCATCCACGGACCGCTGAGCCAGCCTCTGCCGGCCGGCTCGGAAATCTCCATCGTCTGGGTGGACGCAAAGAGGCGCAGATCTTCGCCGCCGACTGCGATGAGGCGGCCATTGACAACGCTCAAGCCGAAATCCGCACGCGGTTGGTGCATGCCGGTGCACGTGTACCAGCGGTCGCGGAAGGGATCGTAGAGATCGCAAAACGGCAAGTTGCGCTCCTGATCGTCGCGGCCGCCAAGCAGCGCAATTCTGCCATCGATCAGCGCTGACTCTGGCGCCATTCGCTCGTACGACGTGGCGTACGAGCGCACGCTCCACTGAGCGGTTGGAATATCGTACACCATCATGCTCGTCGCATCTCTGCCGTGTGAGACCGCGCCGCCGATGAGATAGAGCTTGTCGCCGACGGCCTGCATGGTGGGGCTAAAGCGAGGAATCGGCATTGACGGCAGCTGTATCCAGCTGTCGCTGCCTGCGTCGTAGCGCCAGAATTTATTGGTCACCAAGTTCTCGATCCGGCCTCCCGCGACGTAGATGTAGCTGCCGGCGACTGCCGCAGCCGCGTGATCGACCGGCTCCGGGATGCGCGCGGCATACGTCCAGACACCAAGCCGCGCACCGGCGCGCTCGGCCTCACCGCGCGGCGCACCAGGAACGACCTGCGGTTCCCAGACTAGCGTCGAGTCCATCTGCTGATTGTGCGGCCCGAACCCGCCGATCAGGTAAATGCGTCCGGCCAAGACGGCGGCCGCGACATCTTGGCGCGGCGACGGCAGATTTGGTCCGCGCACCCACACGCCTTTGTTCAGGTCTGGCAGCTCGCGTTCTACTTCCGATGCCGGCGTCGGCGCGGTGACTTGGTAGATATCCTCGGCGGCCCTGGGCGGAGTTGTTCCTGAAGGGACGGGCGTTGCTGCACCGGACAAGAAAACGGCAAGCGTCAGTCCGGCCAGCGCGATTGCGGCCCGTGCGGAGCTACGCGTCACGATAGCGCCTCCGCAGCCAGCGGCTCGACCCCCAAGCCTTTCACGTAGATCTCGCGGATGATGGTCTCCAGCTCGGGTTCCGAGACGGTGACGTCTTTGAGCTCGTAGCGCGCGGCCAGCGCGACGATCAGCTCGTCGGCGCGCACGCGCTCGCGATCAAATTCTAGGGTGATGCGACTGCCTTCCACAGAAACGAGGCGCACGCCCGGAATGTCGATGTCGCACTCCTGGCAATAATCTTCGATTTCTGCGATGAGCTTGCGGTTACGTCCGTAACGCCGCTTGATCGCCTCGATGCTCCCGTCGTAAAGCTTCTGGCCATGGTCGATAAGAATGATTCGCTCGCACAATTTTTCGACGTCGTTGAGGTCATGCGTGGTGAGGATGAAGGTCGTGCCGCGCTCGCGGTTGCTGCGCGCAATGAAGCCGCGGATGGCCTCTTTGGCGACGACGTCCAAGCCGATCGTCGGCTCGTCTAAGAAGACCACCTTGGGCTCGTGCAGCATTGCCGCGGCAAAGTCGCCGCGCATGCGTTGGCCGAGACTCAGTTGCCGAACTGGCGTGCGGATGAACTCGTCCAAACCCAAAATATCGCTGAACTCACGCAGATTGCGCTTGTACACGTCATCCGGTATTCCGTAGATCGCACGCAACAGCTCGTACGACTCTTTGAGCGGCAGGTCCCAATACAGTTGTGTGCGCTGCCCAAAGACCACACCAATCTGGCGACCATTTGCGACGCGGTCGAGCCAAGGCACGATCCCGTTCACGACGCAATCGCCGCTCGTCGGCACGAGGATGCCGGTCAGCATCTTAATGGTGGTCGATTTACCCGCGCCGTTGGGACCGATATAGCCGACCAGCTCTCCCGCAGCAAGCTCGAACGAGACGTCGCGCACCGCTAGCTTTTCGTCGTACTCGCGCGAGAACAGCGAGGTGAGCGTGCCGATGACGCCGTCCTTGCGTCGCCGAGTGCGAAATGTCTTGGTGAGGCGTGTGGCCCGGATGATCATCAAATGCCTGCGGGTGGAATGCGTCTGTTAGGCGCGAATGCTTGCGCGTGACCGAAGCACCTTCCTTGGCGGACGATCGGACAGCAGGAACGACGTTCATTTTTGTCTACGGCAGCTTGATGCGCGGCTGCGATCTTCATCAGTATCTAGCAGGCGCGACCTTCGTCGGCGAAGGCTGGACGCAGGGCACGCTGCTTGCAGTCGACCGCTATCCGGCACTGATCGATGGCGACGGGCAGGTCGCGGGAGAGCTTTACCGGCTCGAGGATAGTGCGGTCAGTCTTGAAGCGCTCGATGATCTCGAGGATTTTGATCCGGCGAATGCTGAGGACAGCCTCTACGTTCGCACGGTTCGAGACGTCCACGGCAAGGATGGATCGCTCGTTCGCGCGTGGGTTTATCTCTACAACAAGGACACGTCAGCTGCGCCGCGCATCACAAGCGGCGACTGGCGGCAGTTTTGCGGCGTTGCGAATAAACGGACCTGAAGGTCCGTTGCTTCAAAGGTCCGCTACTTCAAAGGTGCGCTGCTTCAGAGGTCCGCTGGTTCAAAGGTCCGTTGCTTCGGAAGTGCAGTCGGGCAGGTCTGGTGAGCCTGGGCCTGTGATCAGACGAGCCCCCCGGCTATCGGTCAGATACAAGAATCCCCACTGAATGAACACGAGAATCCGACTCTGGAACTCAACCAGATACATCAAATGGATGAAAAGCCAAATAAGCCAGGCAGGCAAGCCCCAGACGTGAATGCCAAAAATGTTGGCGACGGCCGCTGCGCGACCGATCACCGCCATATCGCCCTTATCGAAGTAACGGAAAGCGGGAACCTCTGTCGCGCCTGCACTGCGCGCTCGAATCGCTTTGGCCGCATAGGCGCCCTGTTGGATGGCAACTTGCGCGACGCCCGGTAGCGGTCTGCCGTCGGGCCTGAACGTCAGCGCGAGGTCGCCCAGCACGTAGATGTTGGGGAAGCCAGCAATCGTGAGATCGGCGTTCGCTTTGATGCGCCCCGCTTTGTCCGTCTCTGCGCGCGTTGTGGTCGCGACGTTGCGACCGAAAGCGCTCGCCGTGATGCCGCCGGCCCAAAGCACCGTTTTTGTTGCGATCCGCTGCGTTGCACCGTTGCGTTCGTAGGTAACAGACGTCGCGTCGATGTCGCGCACCGCAGCCTGGGTCATGATCTCTACCCCAAGCCTGCCGATCAGCCGCGCTGCATGTGCGGAAAGATCCTCAGGGTAGCCGGGCAATACTCGAGTCGCCACATCCATAAGGATGATTCGTGCTTCTTGCGGACGGATGGATCGAAAATCGTGACGCAGCGTCTGGCGTGCGATTTCAGCCAGCGCGCCGGCAAGCTCGAGACCGGTCGCTCCGGCGCCGACAATGACAAAGGTCAGCCAGGTTCGGATCGCGTCTGCATGTTTGCTTCGCTCAGCCGCCTCAAAGGCGTAGAAAACCTTGTGGCGGATCGTGGTCGCTTCTTCCAGGCTTTTTGGACTGGGCGCCCAGCGGCGCCACGCTTCGTGACCAAAGTACGATGTGTCCGCGCCGGTCGCAACAACCAGCGAATCGTATTCGATCCTAGCGCCGTCTTTGAGAATGACAACCTGTTCCTGCGGTTTGAGCTCACTCGCTTCGCCTAACAAGACACGGATGTTGCGGTGACGGTTGAGCACCGAGCGGAGTGGGGCTGCAATCTCACCCGGCGACAACGATCCCGTCGCAACCTGATACATCAGCGGCTGGAAGAGGTGGAAATTGCGCCGGTCGATCAAGCTGACGTCAACGCTGGTTGAACCAAGCCGTTGTGCCGCGCTCAATCCGCCAAAACCGCCACCCAGGATGACGACGCGGTGTGCCATGCTGGATTTGCTCTTCTGCGCCGGACCGGCGACCCATCCCATTGGAGAAGGCACGGACCAGGACGCGCACTAACTACGTGTCGTGATTGTCTCACCGCTGCGCAGCTTTTTTGCGCTGTTTCTTTGCATGACGGCGATGCTGCTGACGGGTGGGCCAAGTCCGCGCGCCGCGACAAATATCCGGCTTCCAAACGGTTGGCAGGTGACGCCAACCGGCACCACAACGCCGCTGGGCACGCTGCCGTTGCACGTGGTTGAGGATCCGAGCGGCAGGTGGTTGGCGGTCAGCAACGGCGGCTACGGACAGCTGTCGATTTCGCTGATCGACGAACAGTCCGACGCGATCGTCTCGAGTCTGCCGCTGAAATCGGCGTTTTACGGCCTTGCGTTTGCAGGCCGCAAGCTCTACGCGTCGACAGGCTACGGTGTCGAGAGCTTTTCGATCGCAGCCGCCGGATCGCTCAGCGATGGCGGTCCGTTTGGAACCCAGTCCAACGACTTCGGGATCACCGGTCTGGCTGCAACGACAGCGAGAGTGTACGTCGCAGACGGTCTCCATGATTCGGTCAGCGCACGCGACCAAAGCGGCGTCACTCTTTGGACGTCGACCGTCGGAGCGTGGCCCTACGCGATCGTGCTATCGAAGGACGAAGGCACGGTGTATGTGAGCAATTGGGCATCCGCGTCCGTCTCGTTGCTTGATGCAAACACCGGCGCGCAGCGGAGCACGATTGCGGTCGGCAGCCACCCGAACGCGCTGCTCCTTTCCCCGGACGGCAGTGCCCTGTATGTGGCCTGTGCGAATGACGACAGCGTTACGGTCATCGACACAAAATCCGGCACGGTGCGAACGACTATCGATGTCGCTATTTTTCCACATTCGCTGCCGGGCGCAATTCCGAACGGACTGGCACTGTCGGCAGACGGCGAGATCCTGTTCGTAGCCGATGCAGGCGAGAACGCGATCGTCGCCGTCGATCTCGGCGGCTCGCCGCCTGCCGTCTTCGGCGCGGTACCCACCGGCTGGTATCCCACCGACGTCGTCGCCAGCCGCGATGGCAAGAAACTCTTTGTGTTGGATGGCAAGGGGATCTCCGGCCATGCCAACCCGTCCTTTATCCACAGCGACGCGGTGAAGTCATCGAAGCCCGACGACTACCGGTACTACGTCGCCAACACCGCCGGTGATATCGAGATGCTCGATCTGCCGGATCGCGCGCAGCTCGCGGCGGGCTTGAGCACCGTGCGATGGAATGCCGCCTACTCACCCAAAAACATCGCCGCGCGCATGGCTTCGGCCGGCGATCACATCATCTATATCATCAAGGAAAACCGGCCGTATGATGAGGTGCTCGGCGATGATCCCCGTGGTAACGGCGACGCTCACCTCGCGATCTTCGGACGGCGCTTCACACCCAATATCCATAAGCTGGTGGCTGATTTCGTTTTACTCGACAACTTCGACACCGATGCTTTTGTGAGCGCCGACGGACACAACTGGAGCACAGCGGCGTATTCCAGTGATTACGTCGACAAGCTGTGGCCCGCGACGTACGGCCTGCGCCGCACCGTCAATGGTCATCAAGTGTACGACTACCAACAGAGCGGTCCCGCGTCCCCTCCGGGTGGTTACCTGTGGGACAACGCGCGCAAATATAACGTAAGCGTGCGCGATTACGGTGAGTTCGTCGTGAAAAATAAAGCCGGACGTTATGCGCCGACGGTACCCGAGCTGACCGGTATCATCGACCCGCGCTACGCCGGCTTTGATCTGGGCTACAGCGACCAAGCGCGTATTTCGGAATGGCTGCGCGAGTTTCAAGGATACGTTGCGCGCCGTGACTTACCGCAGCTCGAGATCGTCTTATTGCCGAACGATCACACTGTCGGGACCAGACCTGGCGCGAAAACTCCTTATGCGATGGTGGCCGACAACGATTACGCGCTGGGACGGCTCGTCGAGGCGGTCAGCCACAGTCCGTATTGGTCCAACACCATCATCTTTTGCGTGGAAGACGACGCGCAGGACGGTCCTGACCACGCAAGCGACCACCGCGCCGTGGCGCTGGTCATCGGCGCACGCGTCAAGCGCGGCGTCGTCGATCACACGCACTACACGACGTCGAGCGTCATTCGTACGATCGAGGAAATCCTGGGCTTGCCCCCGATGAGCCAGTACGATGCGGGCGCGACGACCATGTTCCGGTTGCTGGCGGACGCGCCCAACAAGAAGCCCTGGGCCGCGCTGCGGCCGCTCGTCGATCTCAACGAGGTCAACGCGCCGAATCCTGACGCCAAAGCCTCACAAGCCCTCAACTTGGACGAGGCCGACGCGGCAGATCCGGCGACGCTGCATGCAATTCTGTGGCGCTATGCGATGAGCCATAAAGAGTAACGGACCTAAAGGTCCGTTGCTTCAATGGTCCGTTTGTTTCGAAGGTCCGTTTGTTTCGAAGGTCCGTTGTTTTAGGTTTCGCCGTCGTAGTAGTCGAGTGCGGGCTCGGTGCGCAGGATCAGCCGATTGCGCGAGCCGACGAGCACTTTTTTCGAATCGGGATAGTACGCGACCGACTTTGGATCTTCCATCCCGAGCATGAAGACTCGGCAGGGTTTGTCGCTTTTGTTGATGACTTCATGGGTGCCGATGTCACCGATCGGAAACGCAATGACGTCGCCTTGGCGGCAAACGTACTCCCCGCGCAGGGTGCGGATCACCGCCTCGCCTTCCCACACGATGAACATCTCCTCTTCCATGTCTTCAGCATGGAACGGGCACAAGCGTTTTCCCGGCGGCAAGGTCGTGATCTGATAGCCGAGCTTGCGCGCCCCGATGAGCAGCCCGATCTCCTGGTAGATTCCTTCGTAGCGACCGTTGCCTTCTGAGAATCGTTCTGTAACGTAGAGTTCGTCGAGGTTGATGCGGTTCACGTAGACGTAGACGTCACTGCGTGCTTGCAGACAATCGCCGATGATGGCATCCGCGTTGCCGAAGATGCAGGCACCGTCTCCAACCAGCAGCACCTCCAAGCGCAGTGCCCAAATCTGACGCAGCGACAACGCCGCTTTGCCGGGATCGATGAGCTTTTCGTCCGGCGGCAGGCGCACTGCGCCGGCTGGATCTCCCCACAGCGCATCTCCCACGATTGCCGCTTTGCGGCCCTGGAGGTAAAGCGCGATTTCACCCGGCGTCTTGCCGCCGTCGAGTGCGACCACCTTAATCCCCGCAGCCAGCGGCTCATCGCCTTTGAGCGTCCGTTCGACGGGACCGCTCAGCAGCGCCGCCTCCTTCTCACCGCAGGCGATCTTCGCGCCGGTGACCTCGACAAGATCGCGAGCTCGTCGCTCGTGATCGCGGTTCGTGATCACGATCCAGGCGACGCCGCCATGCTGCTTGAGATACGCGATGTCGTCGTCCGTGGTCGATAACGGATCGACGACGATATTCCCATCCTGTCGCTCGAGAAAAAACGAATTGAAATACATGCTACGGTCGGGTTGCCAGATTGACCACATGGCCATGCCGGGGAGCGAGAGTTTTTGCATGAAAACGTACCCTTCTGTGCGCGCCTGGCTGGGTGATTACATCGTTGCTCGTTTGTGAATGGCGGCATCGATCGCTTTGAGCAGCGTGTCGGGCTCAAACGGCTTGAAGATGCTGCCGTCGCCAATACGGTCCATCTCGGTCTGCATTTCGACGTCGACATTGCGCGCCGTGACAAACAGCACCGGGATGCCGGCCAGGCTCGGACTGGCTCGCATGGCGCCGCACAATGCCAGACCATCCATGCCCGGCATGAGCACGTCGGAGACGACAATGTCGAATGGGTCCGTGCGCAGCCGTTCGAACGCCTCATCACCGTCACGACACTCCACCACCATGTGCCCGGCAAATTTCAGATACTCACAGAGCACCGTGCGCAACGAGGGTTCGTCGTCGACCAGCAACACGGATGCCATCAGCGCTGCCCGAGCGCCTGCGTACCGGCGATGCTATCGGTCTTGGCTGCCAGCGGATATTCGATGCTGATCGTCGTTCCGCGGCCGAGCTGGCTCGCGACTGAGACCGAGCCGTGCATCAGCTCGACAAATCGGGCGACGATGGCGAGCCCAAGACCGGCACCAGATGCTCGCGACGCGGTCAGCGGAGCACGATAGAAGCGCTCGAAGATATGCGGCAGGTCTGCCTTCGCAATGCCGACGCCCGTGTCGCTCACGATGAGCCGGGCGTGGTCTGCGTCCTGCTCTATCGAGACGTCAACATGACCGGTGGGCGCGGTAAACTTGCGCGCGTTGCCGACGAGGTTGTGAATCACGCTGCGCAATGCTTCTTCATCCCCCCGCACCATGACGGGCGAGTCGCTGAGATGCAGTTCGACCGTCGGGCCGGCGTCGCCAAAGCGCTGGAACTCTTCGATCTCCGCCTTGACGATGGCGCGCAAGTCGACGAGATGATCGACTAGCACGACCTCGGGGGCGTCGATCTTGGCGATTTTCAAGAGATCGTCCACCAGGCGTGCGAGCCGTTTGGTCTCGTGATCGAGAATTTCAAGCAACCGGTTGTCTTCCGACGGCAGCAGCTCGCGCGGCCCGAGCTTCTCCGTCAGCAGCGCCGCGAGCGTCCGCAGCGTCGTGACGGGCGTGCGCAGCTCATGACTGGCGGTCGCAATAAAGTCTGCCCGCGTGCGGGTATCGCCCTCCAGGCGGCTTTTGGCTTCGAGCAGCTGGTCGACGAGCCTGCGACGCTCGGTGACGTCGCGCGAGACGGCAATGATCGTGTCCGAACCCTCGAGCGCATGCCGGGTGAAGGTGACGCCGGCGACGTAGCGCGACCCGTCCGAGCGAGTGCGCTCCATCTCGCGGTAGATGAATCCCGTTTCGCTGACGCCTGCGCGGATGTCAGCAAGCTGCTGCTCGGAAATGCCGAGAACGCTCAGCTCGGCGATTGGCTGGTTGACGAGCGCGTGCGGCAAGCATTGCAGCTCTCTGCAAAGGGCGGCATTCACATAGCGTACGAAACCGCTTGCATCGATTGCCATGACGCCTTCGTGCACGGACTCGACCACGACCGCCAGCCGCCGAGACTCCTCGAGGCTTGCCTCGAGCTGCTTCGTGCGTGCTGCCACGCGCGTTTCGAGTTCTTCATTGAGGCTTTGCACCCGGCGGTTGATGGTGCTGACCACCTCCATGGGGAGCACGATGGCAAGCACGAGCGCAAACCAACCGAGCACAAACCACCAGCGATTTGTTTCGAGATGTGGTGGCGCGGCGAGCGTCAGCTGCAGCACCCGGTCGGCAAAGGCTATGGGGAACGTCCAGGTGTCCACGTCATTTTGCGCCGGCGACACTGTGTGCAGCGGGCGGCCCCGGCCGTCGTCAAGCGCAAAGGACGCCGGTGCTTTGCTCGCAATATCGGCGAGCACGAGTTGACGCGCGTCGAGATTCTGGACGACGCTGCCCAGTTCACGATTGCGCGAGTACACTTTGGTCACGAGATAAAAGTGTCCGCGCGAGTCTTCCGAACCCGCGGCGGCCGTCGCTTTTGGTGGAACGGCCGATACCGACGTTGCGCGGCTTAGCGATGCGTCGAACAGCGCGATCTGGACAGCTCGAAGGTCGTCAGGCGACATGCTGCGGATACTGTACTTTGGAACATCCGAGTTGGCGGGGCTCGAGCTTGCCACGTGCGCGATGTGAACGTCGTCGGCGTTGAAAAAGTCAACCGCCTTGAGCGCCGGGTCTTTGCCCATCTCGGCGCGCGCGGCTTGCGCGAACGCCTGTGGCGAGAAGCGCCCTTGATCCGCAACCTGCTCGGCAAGACTTTCGATTGTTGCGATGCGATCGCCCAGCCGCCGTGTTTCACGTTCCACGATTGCGGTGCCGCGTTCGCGAACGTCTGCCGCGATCGCGGTGTCTTGGTATGCGCTCGCTGTGCGGAACAGTGCTAGAGCGACGAGCGCGAGCACGACCGCGGCGAGAAACTGTGAAAATCGAACGCTCATTACACTGCCGTCGAACGCATGCACTGGTCGCTGGACCAAAAGGAACGGTATCAGCGGTTTGTTGTGACCGCTTCGACTTTCATGGAGCGAATCATGCGCGTGTCTTTAACGGGGCCAAAGGTCCCGCGACAGAAAAACCCATCCCACCTCGTTTTGAGGCGGGAGCCGACAAAGGCACGGCGAACTTTGAAAAGTATGGCTGTTCGCGCACAATCGAAAGTGAACCAACCTATCACTTTACGTTTTGAAGAGGGCGTCGGCCCTGAGCGCGGCGGCCCACCTCTCGGGCTCTGGCAAACTTCGATTCCTTCACAACCAGCCATCGAGGGAACATTTCCAAAGCCCATCATCGCACAAGGCGTCGCGGCCTTCCAACGCGGTAAGGTCCGCTCCCTGAATTTGCGTCGCACTGACATCGTTGCGACCGTAGCCGACACAGAAACCCACACCACAACCTTGACGCGCGACACCTCCCGTCCGCCGCTGGGAATGCGCTGCAATTGCACCTGCCGCTACGGTTACGATTGCAAGCACGCGGTGGCAGCTCTCTCCATGCTCTCCGAACTGGCAACGCAAGCCGCCGAAGCGCCGCTTGAGCCGGAGCCTGTCATCCTACAGCCCAATGGCGCCCCCAGCGCGACGCTCGCTCCCCCCAACGGCTCGCATAACGGCTCGTCCACGGCGCTGGCAAGTCCAAATGGCCGTGCCAATGCGGAGCTGAGCGATCTGCTCGATATTCTTTCGCCGCATCATGAGACGCTCGTGCCGCGCCGGCGATTGTGGGTTGTGGCTGGGTTCGACGAGAGGCTTGGCGTTTTTCACGCTAGGCTGTGTCTCGATGCTCCGAAGCTGCACGGGGTCAGTCGCACGCATGCCGATCTGCAGCAACTCTATCGCACGACCCGGCAGGCCAACCTCACCGGCGAAGAGTGGGACCGCTACGACAGCGCGTTGCTGTCCGACTCCTCGCTGGGTTCGATGTTCGGCATGCCCGCCGACTACGCGCTGGCACGGCCCTCGAGCGAACACACGCAGCGGCTGAGTAATAACTTTGCGCAGCTCTTACTGCGTCTCATCTCACATCCGCGCGTGCGCTACGACGACCATCTCGGTTCTCACCCCGAGACGATGCCGCACGTGAAGATCGTGCTTACGCCGCTGCACCTGCGCCTGTCCGGCGAGCGAGATGCTGAGGCCGACCTGAAATTATCCGGGCAGTTTGTGCGCCCTGACGGGTCCACCATCGAGTGCGCGGCGGTGCGCATCATCGACGGCATGCCCGCCTGGCTGTTTGACGGACAAACGTTTTATCTTCACGACGGTTCCTTTGGCTTGCGCATCGTCGAGCGCTTCAAGTCGACGTCATCCGTGCATCTGTCTGCGCCCGAGGTGCCCAAGCTGCTCGAGCGCGCCCATGGGCTGCTCGACCGCGAGACCGCTGCCTCGCTGCTGTTGCTGCCCGAGGAGATGGAGAAGCAAACGCTGCTGCGGCTACGCTGGCAGGGCGATGGGATCACAGCAGATGCAGCAGTTGAAGATCCGAAGAGCGGCGCGAATTGGCCGATCACCACGGGAGAGTTTAGCCCCCTGCGGCGCATCGATGACGGCAAGAAGGGAAGCATTCCCCGCTACGCGCTGTGCGATACGACGGTCGCGCAGGGCGTGCGAGCCAAACTCGAAATGCATGGATTCCGCACCTGGAAAGAGATTTTCGAGACGTTCCGGCTCGAGCACCCCGACGATTCGTTAGCACACTACGATGAGACGGCCTGGCGCCTCGAAGGGACGGATCTGGGCTATGCCTTTGGCACCGAAGTGTTGCCGGCATGGAAAAATGAATTTCACCTGGATCTTGACGAGACCATGAAATCGCTGGTGGAAGGCCCGAAGGCGATCCATGTTTCGCTCTCCGTCGACAGTGCCGCCGACGAGAAAAACAGAGCGAAAGCCAAGGGCAAGATCTCAGCAACCGCCTCCGGTCCCATCGACTGGCTCGAAATCTCGGTTGAGCTCATGCTGGATGGCCAGCCGCTCTCACCCGACGACGTCAAGGCGCTCTGGCAGAGCTCGGGCCGTTTCTACCGATTGGCCGACGGCCGCTTCATCGACCTCTCTTCCTTTGCGTTGCTGCGCGAGGCAACTGGCGGTTTCGGCAACTCGCTTGAACAGGGCGGCCGCGCTCGGCTGACCGCTGCGCAGATGCTCTCCGTCTACGATGATCTCGCCAAGGCATGCGGCGATCAGGAGATACCGCAAGCGCTGCGCGACTTACGCGAAGCGGTTCGTGGTTTCTCCGGCATTGAGGAGGTCGACCCGCCGGAGCATCTCATAAAAATTTTGCGACCGTATCAGCGTCGTGGCCTCGACTTTCTTGCGTACCTCGGCCGCTACGCATTCGGCGGCATCTTGGCAGACGACATGGGCTTGGGCAAAACGCTTCAGGTTCTCTCCTACCTCGAACGCGAACGCCGCCGTCGCGGCAGCGCACCAAGCCTCATCGTTTGCCCCACGTCCGTAACGCACACCTGGGTTAGCGAGGCGGCGCGCTTCACGCCGGAACTCAAAGTCACTCTTTTGACCGCCGGCGCGGGGCGCGAAGCGGTCTACAATGATGCGGCCAAGTACGATCTGCTGGTCACCTCGTATGCGCTCGCTCGGCGTGACGCGGAAAGTCTCGACAAGCTCGCCTTCCGAGCGATCGTGCTGGATGAGGCGCAACAAATCAAGAACCCGCAGGCCAAGATCTCCCAGGTCATCAAAGGCATCAACGCCGAGCAGCGCTTGGCGCTCACCGGCACGCCGATCGAAAACTCCGTCCTCGACTTGTGGTCGATTGTGGACTTCGTTATGCCCGGCTTGCTCGGCAAGGAAAGCCACTTCCGCACCAATTTCGAAACGCCTATCATGCGCGATGGCGATGTAGAAAAACAGCAACGCTTAGCGCGCCGCGTTCAGCCATTCATGATCCGCCGCCTCAAGACGCAAGTCGCCGCGGACCTGCCTTCGCGCACCGAGCAGACCATCGAGTGCGAGATGACAACGTCGCAGAAGAAAGCATATCGCGAGACCGTGCTGCGCGCACGCCGCGATATTTTGCGTGAGGTAGACGAGCGCGGTATCCAACGGGCGCAGCTCTCCATTTTGGCGGCACTCACCAAGCTGCGCCAGATCTGCTGCCATCCGGGATTGATCGGCGAGCATTGGCGTGAGGACGAGGAAGCATCCGGCAAGTTCCTGGCATTTATGGAGCTGCTGGAATCCATCATTGAATCCGGTCACCGCGTGCTCGTTTTCTCTTCGTTCACCGAGATGCTCGGCATTATGCGCGAGACGCTCGACGCGCGCAAGCGCTCGTATTCGTATCTCGACGGCGCCACAAAGAACCGCAGCAAGGTGTTGGATGACTTCCGGCGTGAGGACGGACCGCCGGTGTTTTTGATGAGCCTCAAGGCAGGCGGTGTCGGCTTGACGGTAACGGAAGCCGACTACGTCGTGCTCTACGATCCGTGGTGGAATCCCGCCATCGAACGCCAAGCGATCGACCGCACGCACCGCATTGGCCAAACGAAGCCGGTCACCGCCTATCGCTTGGTGACACTTGGCTCCGTCGAAGAAAAAATCCAGGCGCTGCAAACCCGCAAGCAGGCGCTGGCGGACTCCGTGGTTGCCACCGATGCCGCGTTTGCCAAGTCGCTGACGCGCGAGGACCTTGACGAGCTCTTCGCTCCCATCGGCGACTAGCGGCTCGCGGCGCTCGTGACCGAAGGCCGCTTCCGAGAACTGCTTGCGCGCGGTCTTGATGGAATCGCTCGCTGGGAGTCGAGCTTTCGGCCGTTCGAACAGCACCCCAGCCTTGATGTGTGGGAGAACGCCGCCAAGGCCATCGACCACCTTGTCGAGCGCCTGGCCGACAATTATCCCTTCTTCCATCCCGACTACGCCGGTCAGATGCTTCGCCCGCCGCATGCTGTGGCGCTGGCAGCCTACGCCGTCGCCGCCCGCATCAACCCGAATAACCACGCGCTCGACGGCGGCCCGGCCACGGCGCAAATGGAGCGCGAGTGCGTTGACCAGCTTGCTGCAATGTTCGGCTTGCCAGCTCCTTACCTCGGGCACCTGACCACGTCTGGAACCGTCGCGAATCTGGAAGCGCTCTGGGTGGCCCGGCACGTGCACCCCGGCAAGGCCATCGTCATCTCGAGTGAAGCTCACTATACGCACGCGCGCATGTGCGAGCTGTTGGGGTTAAATGTTATCGTGTTGCCGGCTGACGCTTGCGGGCAAATGGACCTGTCGGCGCTTGAATCGCTGCACGCATCAGATGCGGTCGGCACGGTCGTGGTCACGGCTGGTACAACTGCCGCAGGAGCGGTGGACCCGATCGATGCGGTGGTGGCTTTGGCGAGTGAGCGCGGCTGGCGCGTGCACGTGGACGCAGCCTATGGCGGTTTTTTCGCGACCATTGCGCGAAACCCAGACGCCCAGCTCGACCCAGGTACCTGGTTGTCCATCAACCGGGCGCACTCGATCGTGGTCGACCCGCACAAACACGGTCTTCAACCGTACGGCTGCGGCGCGGTGCTGTTCGCCGATCCGAGCGTCGGCGCGTATTACAGACACGACTCGCCGTATACGTACTTCACGTCCAAGCAGTTGCATTTGGGTGAAATCAGCCTGGAGTGCTCGCGACCGGGAGCCGCTGCGGCAGCGCTATGGGCCACGCTGCAGTGCTTCCCATTAACCGAGCGAGGTCTTGGTCTCTCCCTGCTCGCTTCGCGCCGTGCCGCGCTTGCCGCCTATGACATCGCCCGTTTCAGCGGAACGCTCGTGCCGGTCATCAAGCCTGAACTGGACATATTTACCGTAGCCCCGCTTGCACCGGATGAGGTTGCCGTTGTCAGCGATGTCTCCGCCCGCAGTGATACCATTTTCGAGCAGTGCATGAGGGATCCCAAACACCCGCTCTTTCTTGCGAAGTGGCGCCTACCCGAGTGCCTTGGCAGGCTAGCGCTGCCGCAACTGCGTTGGGACGAGCCGCACTGCACGGTGCTGCGCAGCGTCATGATGAAGCCCGAGCATGAAGCAAACGCGCGCGCCATTGCGGAGCGCATTGCCGCCTGGGTCTAGTCGTGTGACCGGCATCGCAACAGATGCGCATCGCGTCACGCCTGCGCAGCGGTTCGGTCATACCAATACTCATCGCCGAGAAGGAACGCATATGACCGAACATTGCGCGTTTTGCCGCGAAGATGCGGGTAAATCGAAACTCTACGTCAGCTTGGGAACCCAGCACGAGCCACGTTTCCGGATTTGCTCGGGCTGCTATCTCGTCGCCGTCCGTCACGGCTATCACGTCGTTTACAAGACCGCCGCGTAGCTGAACGCATACCACAAGCTTGGGGCGCGAGTTTACTCGCGCTTCTTTTCTTTTCTGGTTAACGGACCTGAAGGTCCGTTGCTTCAAAGGGCCGGTGCTTCAAAGGTCCGTCGCTTCAAGGGTCCGTTGCTTCAAAGGCCTGTTGCTTCACTAGGTGATGGGCTGATAGCCGGCTTTTTGCAGTGCGGCGTTCAGCGCTGCGATATCGTTCTTGACGAATATTTCAAACGTAGACATCCGCGCATCGTACAGACGGCGAACCTCGGCTGCTTCTGCGTAGTGCGCCGCTTGCGGCGGGCCGAGATATGATGCCCCATAGCTGCCCGTGCCCATGCCCAGCGGGTACGTCACGCTGCTGATGACGTACTCAATGCGTTCGCGCAGCTGATCCGGCAAGAAGTCGCCATCCTGTCCGGCCTGCGGATTCGACGTCAGCAGTGCAAGGATGCGGTCGGCCTGCCTTTGGGCGGCATCGAGCTGCGCCGGCAGATCAACGGCCGGGTGTCGGGTCACGATCCCCTCGACCTGTGCGCGGCGCAGCTTCAGCTGCTTGCGCAATGAATCGAGCTCGTTGAGAGCGACGTCGACATCGGACAATTCTTGGAACAGACCGCTCAAAAAAGTGTGCCGCTCGACGTACTGATCGTGTGTCCACGGCGCGCGCGGATCCGGCATCATGTCGAAGTCTTGGGTAAGCATCGTGCGGCCGGCTTTGAACCGCGCGGTGTAACGTCCGGGAATCGCATCGGCGCCATCTTCCGGTCCTCTGTTCCATTTCGGCGCGCCTTTCCACGCAACGGGCGGGTCCTCAGTCAGATTCCAGGCTGCGCGGTTGATGCCTGACGCATGACTCACTCCATCGGAGTCGCCAAGATGACGGACGACGCGACCGGCTGCGTCGACGATCTCAAGACTCGGCGGCGTTTTGCTCTTCGACTGTAAGTAATAGGAGATGATCGCTCCATATTTTGGGTTCTCGCCTGCAAATGCGCTCAGCTGGGGCTGGGTGCCGGAACCTGGCTGTTCGGGTACCCATAATGCAAACTCGTAGGCCGTACGCGGCGGATAAAGATAAACACTTGCTGTCTTGCTTTTTTCGTACTCTTGCAACGGCGTCAAATCGTCCAGAATGAACAACGAGTTGCCATGCGTGCCCACGATGAGATCGTTGGCGAGCGGGTGGACGCGCATGTCGCGCACCGACGACGTCGGCAGATCGGTCTGCAAGCTCTGCCACTCGGCGCCACCGTTGAACGAAATCCACACCCCTTGTTCGAGACCGGCATACAGCAATTGTGGATTCTTGGGATCTTCCCGAACGACGTGCGCGTAGTCTGCTTGGGGCAAGCCCTTAGTGATGCGCCGCCAGGTTGCCCCGTCATCATCGGTTCTGAAGATGTAGGGCGTGCGATCGCCGAGCAGATGCCGGTCGATCACGGCGTAGGCGGTCGCTGCGGAAGCACGCGAGGGCTCGATCGTGCTCACCCGCCCATACGGCGAAATTCCCTTCACGGAAACATTGTTCCAGGTCGCGCCGCCATCGCGCGTCAGTTGGATCAGCCCGTCATCCGTGCCCACCCAGATCAGGCCGGCTTGTAGCGGCGATGGACCAATATCGAAAATCAGGTCATAAAACTCTGCGCCCGCACCTTCGATCGTGATGGGTCCGCCGGAAACTTGCTGATGCGCCTTGTCGTTGAGGGTCAGATCCGGGCTGATGACTTTCCAGTGTTGACCTCGGTCGCTCGTCGACCACAGCACGTTGCCGCCAAAGTACATGACGTGTCCATCTTGGGGAGAGAACGCGATCGGCGCTTCCCACCCGAAGCGGTAGCGCGAGCTGGCGGTCCCGAGAACGCTGTAGTCGTGCTGGAACGGCGAGACGTCTGCCTCCTCCATCGTGACGAAGTCAACCAAACCCAAATCGCCCCAGTACGTGTCGCTCCAGATGATCCGAGGGTCAAGCGGATCGGGCCATACCCAGGTTCCGTCAGATGCATTGAGCGAGATCCAGTCACGGTTGAGAATCCCCACCGGATTGAGGCTGTTGGACGGGCCACAGAAGCTTTCGGCATCCTGGAAGCCGCCGCAGATGCGGTATGGATTTTGCAGATCGTAACCGATGTGATAGGTCTGGCTGACCGCCATGTTCAGCCGCCAATCCCAGGTTTTGCCGCGATCGACCGACAGCACCCAGCCGGCATCGTGCCCAGCCATGATGCGTGTGCCGTCTTTGGAGAACCACATGCTATGGTAGTCGACGTTTTGTTCGTTATCGAGCGGCTTGAAGGTTTGGCCTCCATCGCGGCTTTGGGAGAGATCAACCGCGGCTGCATACACATGGTCAGGATTGACGGGATCGACAAACAGATGTGAAAAGTAAAACGGCCGCTCCACCACGACCGAGCCTGCGCGCGTGCGGCGCCAGGTGCTGCCGCCGTCATCTGATCGCCAAACGTAGCCTTGCTTCGATTGAATGATGGCATAGACACGTTTGGGGTGATTCGGTGCGACCGCGACGCCGATTCGGCCCATCAGGCCAGTCGGCAACCCGTGACCGAGCAGCTTCTCCCAATGCACCCCGCCGTCGCGCGAGCGATAGAGCGCGCTTTGCGGGCCGCCGCTGATGATCGTCCAGGGCATGCGCCGGAATTGCCACATGCCTGCGAAGATGACGCTCGGATGGGCAGGATCCCAAGCCAAATCAGAGGCGCCGGTGGATGGGCCGACATACAGCGTCTTCGTCCAGGTCTTGCCGCCGTCGGTCGTGCGGTAAACCCCACGCTGCGGATTGTCGGCAAAGGGATCGCCCAAGGCCGCCACCAGCGCCGTTTCGGGATGACCGGGATCGAGCAGTATCTTGGTTACCGCAGACGTGCCGTCCAGACCGAGATGTTTCCACGTCTTGGCGCCGTTCTGGCTTCTCCAGACGCCCCGGCCGTACGAGATGTCCGCGCGCGGATTGCCTTCACCGGTGCCAACCCAGACATCATTGGAATTCGACGCTGATACAGCGATCGCGCCGATCGAGGCGACCGGTTTGTCTGCGAAGACAGCATCCCAGGATGCGCCGCCGTTTGTCGATTTGAAAACGCCGCCAGCGCCGCCGACGTAATACAAAAATGGATCCTTATCGCTGCCTGCGACGGCTGCAATGCGTCCGCCCGGTACGGCGGGCCCAATGGAGCGCCAGTGCAGCTGAGAAAATGTACTTGCACTCGCCACGACCGCGCCCAGTGTCAGCCCTAGGCTTATGGCGAGCCCATACAAGCTAGCCGGCCGACAGGCCCGACCGGAACCGATCATGTTTGTTTTGTAGCGTCGAGGATGACGATCGCGCGTTCGTTTTTGTTTTGAAACTCGTTCATCGCGCCAACCGCCGTTCCAAGCGGACTGCCTGGCTCTACAAACTCGCTGGCCGTGTACCCATAGCGCTGTTTCAATTGCGTGTCGATCGTCTGGCGCATGGCTGCCGGCAGTGCCTGGTATCTTGCCACGAGCACGAGTGCAGGGCCGAGTTTCCGGTGCGCTGTTTGCAAATCCATCGCCACAACGACCAAGCCCCGCTTGCTGTTCTTGACATCCCGAAAGATGGCGAAATCAACGCCGTTTTTCACAGCGGCGGAGTGGATGGTTTCCATATTCGATGGAAGGGCGACGGTGACGTAGCCGCTGGGCGGCTGCTTTTCTTGCGCGCGCAGCCAGTTCTCGAGCTCCGACAGCGAAGCGCTCGAACCGGCGATGATTTCATTGCCGCTGTACTTGCCCGCGCCGGAGGACATGACACCGGTCGCGCCTTGACCCGCGCTGATGGTCTGCGAAAACTCCTTTGCGGCAACGATGGTGGCGCCCTCGTACAGAGGGAAACCGGTCGTGTTCTGCGGCAGCGCGGTCGCCGCTGACGTTGGTTGCGAACCCGCCGGAACGGTGTTCTTGCTGCACGCTGCAAGGCTGACCGCCGTAATCGTAGCGACGAGGAGAAGCAAATGCCTCATGATACCTCCTAATGCTGAACTGTCAGGTTTTGGATTTTGCTGCTGTTGACGGCGCGACGCCGTTGAGCGGCTTGACCAACTGACGTGGGCCGCCAAGTCGTGCCAGCGCCGCCGCCCCGATCAGGCCGGCGTCGTTTCCGAGCGTGGCCGTCACGATGCGCGTCGTGCCTTTGGGGACCATCGTCGTTTGCGCATCCACGAGTTGGGTCAGCGGTTCGGCGAGCATCTTTGGATCGGTCTGGCCAACGCCGCCCCCAAGCGCGATCACCGCAGGATTGGTGAACGAGATGATGTTGGAAACGCCGATTGAAAGGTCGCTCAGCCACGCGCGCCAGGTCGCGAGTGCATGTTCGTCGCCTTTGGCGACGGCTTTGCGGATCATTTTGGTGCCCCACTTCTCCTGGGGCCGGCGCGTGAGCAGCGTGCTGCGCGGAAAAGACGCGGCCAGTGCCAAGGCGTGCCGCAGCAGCGCCGTGCCGGACGCCTGCGCCTCAAAACACCCGCGCTTGCCGCAAGTGCAGGTGAACCCCGTGTCAGGACGGATGACGTGATGGCCGACCTCGCCTGCTCCCATCGCGTTTCCTAGGATGAGCCGGTTGCCCGAGACGAAGCCGCCACCAATGCCGGTGCCAATCGTGATCAGCGCAAATTCGGCGACGCCTTTTCCCGAACCATACAGGTACTCGCCCAGCGTTGCGCAGCGCGCATCGTTGAGGATGTGCAGCGGGTGCTTGACGCGCTTTTCAAGCATCGCCTTGAGGGGCACATCAGCCCAGTGGAAGTTCGGAGAAAAATTGACGGTGCCGGTTTTCTCGTCGATGTTGCCCGGCGCTCCGATGCCGATGCCAACGCAGTCTTTTTCATCGACGGCCACCAGCACTTGCTGGACAACGCGATCGATCTCGTCCACGACTGCAGCCGGCTCGAGCGAGACGAGATCGCGCTCGGCGAGGTGAATGATCTTGCCATCAGGCGTGACTGCGCCTGCGGCAGTATGCGAACCGCCGAGATCGATACCGATGGCAAATTCCATGCCCACTCCTCACATGGTGCCCAGGACAGGACTCGAACCTGCACCGGTTTTACCCGACTAGCCCCTCAAACTAGCGCGTCTACCAATTCCGCCACCTGGGCGAGCACCAACACCTGTTATACGATAAAGAGCCTCACCCGGTCAATGCGTCCGCTGCTACTGCACGTTGGGGTCGATTGCATCGCGCAGGCCGTCACCCATGTAATTAACGGCCAGCACCGTGATCAAAATCGCAAGTCCGGGATAGATCGCGGCCCACGGCGCAATGCTGATATTTTCCTGCGCGTTCGAAAGCATGCTGCCCCACGATGCCGTTGGCGGCTGGATGCCAAACCCGAGATAGGAGAGCGCAGACTCGAGCAAAATGACGTTGCCGACGTCGAGCGTAGCTTGAACGACGATCGGCGCGACCGCGTTGGGCAAGAGGTGCTTGACGACAATTTCCCGGTCGCTCGCGCCGATGGCGCGCGCCGCTTCGGCGAACTCCTTTTCGCGCAAACTCAAGAATGAGCCGCGCACCAGCCGAGCGACGTTCATCCACGACAGTAGCCCAATGATCAGCACGATCGATCCGAAGTTCAACGAGGCTTTGCTCGACGTCGCTGCCACGATTCCGGTCAGCACGAGCAGCAGCGGCAAGAGCGGGATGGAGAGGAACGTGTCGGTGAGGCGCATGAGCAGGCCGTCGATGCGGCCGCCATAGTATCCGGCAACCGCTCCGACAAGCGTGCCGAGCAGCACTTCGATAACCACCGCGGTGATTGCCAGCGTTAAGGAGATACGAGCGCCAAACAGGATGCGCGTGTAGAGATCGCGACCGATTTCGTCGGTACCGAGCCAGTGCCCGAACTGACCTGGCGCAAGCGGGTTGCCTTGCCAGTGCGGGTCGATCGCATTGGGATCAAAATGTGACAGCCAGGGCGCGAAAATCGCGGCCAGCACCATCACGATCAGAACAAAGGCGCCGGTTAACGCCAGTCGATGGCGCCGAAACTTGCGCCACGTCTGATGGCGCTCCTGAACAAACGCATCTTCGTCATAATGCGGGCCGGCCGACGTTTGCGGAAGCGCTTGCGTCACGTACGATTGCATGCTAGTCGTATTTCACCCGTGGATCGAGCCAGCCATACGCGAGATCGGCGAGAAGATTGAAGACCACAACCAGCCAGGCACTCAGCACGAGGTAGGCCATGAGCAGCGAAAAATCTTGCTGCTGCAGCGCGGTGAAAAACAGCCGCCCCATGCCGGGCCAGGCGAAAATGGTCTCGGTGATGATCGCACCGCTGAAGATACCGGGCAGGGATAAAGCCGTAATCGTCACGACTGGCATGAGCGCGTTTTTGAGGCCGTGCTTGAGGAGAATCCGCATAAACGGCAGTCCCTTGGCTGCGGCGGTGCGCATGTACTCGGCGTGCAGCACCTCTTGCATGGAAGCGCGCGTGAAGCGCGACCAGTTCGCCAGAAATTGCAGCGTCAGGGCCATGACGGGCAAAATGAGATGTTGAGCGCGATCGGAGAAACCGCCGCCTTCGGTGGAAGTCATTCCAGCCGAGGGGGTGTTGTAGTCAAAGGCATACCCGAATGCTTGCAAGTGGATGCCCTTGACAGCAAACAGCATCTGCAGCATCAGCGCGAACCAAAATATGGGCATCGAGAAACCGAAGAACGCGAAGGTGGTAACGAAATAGTCAACCAGCGAATACGGCTTGACCGCTGCCACAATGCCGAAAATAAGACCGACGGTAATCGAAACCGCGTAGGTGATTCCCATCAGCTCGAGGGTCGCCGGCAGGCGTTCGAGGATCGCTTCGCGCGCAGGCGTGGAGTTCATCGTCGACCAGCCCCAGTCGCCCGTAACGTACTTGCCAAGCCACGATAGATATTGTATGTAGACCGGCCGGTCAAGCCCAAAATTGTGCTGCAGCCGCTTGATGTCGGCCTCGGTGATATGCGGGTTCTGCATGTAGGGGGCGAGCGGTCCACCCGGCATGAAATGCAAAATCGTAAACAAGATGATGCTGATAAAAATCAGCAGCGGTATCGCCTGCAAGAGACGGCGTATGGTGTAATTCAGCATTGGTTGTCCGGGCGCAAGCGCCCGATTCAGGGCCGAGCTTTTCTGTACGCTCTGCGGGACGGCCTGCAAACGGCAGATGAAAGCGCAAGAATGCGACTCGCGCCCGGCGAGCTTGTGCCAGCGATGACGCTGGACGCGCGCTCGGGGATTCTGACGCCTACATCAATTGGCGCAAGACGTAGGGCAAGATTCCGTCGTGGCGATAGTATTCGGCTTCGTCGGGTGTGTCGATCCGCACCAGCGTCGTGAATGCCTTCCTCGTGCCATCTGCCGCAGTCGCGCTCACCTCAAGCTTCATGCCGGGCTTTACGCCGGCGCCGATGCCCTTGATCTCGTAGGTCTCTTCGCCCGTCAAACGCAGCGACTCAGCGCTGGTGCCGGCCTCGAACTGCAATGGCAGCACTCCCATGCCGAGGAGATTGCTGCGGTGAATGCGCTCGAAGCTCTCGGCGATGACCGCCTGCACTCCCAACAAGCGCGGGCCTTTTGCTGCCCAGTCGCGAGACGAGCCGGATCCGTATTCCTTGCCGGCAATGACAATGAGCGGCACACCTTGGGCACGATAGCGTGCTGATGCGGCGAAGATCGTCATCTGTTCTCCGTCCGGCATGTGCCGCGTGATGCCGCCCTCCGTGCCCGGCGCGAGCTTGTTGCGCAGGCGAACGTTGGCAAACGTGCCGCGCATCATGACCTCATGATTCCCGCGGCGCGCACCGTAGGAGTTAAAGTCCGCCGGGGCAACGCCGTGCTCGATCAGATATATTCCAGCCGGGCTTGTCTTGGCAATGTTGCCCGCCGGCGAGATGTGGTCCGTCGTCACGGAATCGCCAAGTAACGCGAGCACGCGCGCAGCGCTGATGTCGCGACGCGGCGACGGCTTAGCGGTCATTCCGTCGAAGAACGGCGGATGCTTGACGTAGGTTGACTCTTGCTCCCACGCAAAGCGCTCTTGGGCGGGAACTTTCAGTGCCTTCCAACGTTGGTCGCCGCCGAATGCATCGGCGTACGTTCGGCGGAACATCGATTCAGCAACGCATCCCGCGATCGTTTCGCCGATCTCCGCAGACGTCGGCCAGAGATCTTTCAGGAAGATGGACTTTCCCGATTCGTCGTCACCCAGCGGCTCGCTTTGTGGATCGAAGTCCATCGTCCCGGCCAGCGCGTACGCGACGACAAGCGGCGGTGACGCGAGGTAATTGGCTCGCACCAGCGGATGAATGCGGCCCTCAAAATTCCGATTGCCGGAGAGAACGGCGCAGGCGACGAGATCGTGCTCGGTGATCGCTTGCGCAATCGCTTCGTCAAGCGGGCCGCTGTTGCCGATGCACGTCGTGCAGCCGTAGCCGACCGTAAAGAAGCCGAGCTTTTCGAGATAGCGGGTCAGGTCAGCCTTGCGCAGATAGTCTGTCACGACTTTCGATCCGGGCGCAAGACTCGTCTTCACCCATGGCTTGGCGCGCAAGCCACGCTCGACAGCCTTCTTTGCCAGCAAGCCGGCGCCGACCATGACGCTCGGGTTCGAGGTATTGGTGCAGCTGGTAATTGCAGCGATGACGACGGCGCCGTCGTGAAGCTCGATGTGCGCGCCGTTGGCGCCGATGTATTTTGCTTTGCGACGGCTCGGCACGGTCGAGACGGGACCACCTTCGTCGACCATTCGCTCGATGGCGCCGGCCGGAGCCTTGACCGGTCCACGAGCTTGCGCAAATGCATGCAAGGCGGACTCGAACGACTTCTTTGCCAGCCGCAGCGGCACACGATCCTGCGGGCGCTTCGGGCCGGCAAGTGACGGTTCCACCGTCGCCAAGTCCAGTTCCAAGATATCGGTAAAGAGCGGATCCGCCGAGCTGTCGGTGCGAAAAAGACCTTGCGCTTGCGCGTATCCGCGCACCAGCGCGATATGTGCGTCGGAACGGCCGGTGAGCTTGAGATAGGTAAGCGTCAACTCGTCGATCGGGAAGATCGCGACGGTCGATCCGTATTCCGGCGACATGTTGCCGATCGTGGCGCGGTCGGCGACGCTCAAGCTGCTCAGTCCCGTGCCGAAGAACTCGACGAACTTATTGACGACGCCGCGCTTGCGCAGCATCTCGGTGACCGTTAAGACGAGGTCGGTGGCAGTCGTGCCTTCCGGCAATCTCCCAGAGAGCCGAAAGCCGATCACTTCGGGCACGAGCATCGTCTGCGGTTGGCCGAGCATGGCAGCCTCGGCTTCAATGCCGCCGACGCCCCAACCAAGTACGCCCAGGCCGTTCACCATCGTGGTGTGGGAATCGGTGCCGACCAGAGAGTCGGGATAGGCAAGTGTTTCGCCATTGCGTTTTTCCTCGAACACGACGCGCGCCAGATACTCGAGGTTGACTTGGTGAACGATGCCCGTGTCGGGTGGCAGAACGACAAAGCGATGGACCGATTGCTGGGCCCATTTGAGCAGTTCGTAGCGCTCGCGATTGCGCTCGAATTCCAAGTCGGCGTTGATGCGGAACGCGTCGGCATTACCCCAGGCGTCGACTTGCACCGAGTGGTCGATGACCAGCTCGACGTCCTGCAGCGGATTAATGCGCTTGGGATCGCCGCCGAGCGT
>JALYZV010000043.1 GCA_030948685.1 Vulcanimicrobiota bacterium
GGCGCGCAAGCCGAAGCAGCGATCGCATTCCTGCGCAAACGTGGCGTGAGCGCCAAAGACGCGAGCGAAGCCGTGCGCTTAGCAACCGGGCTGTCGAGGAACGAGCTCTACCGAATCGCGCTCAAAGTTCGGCGTCGCTGAAACGCGCGCGCAGCAGGCTTCTTTCAGCGACGGCTGAAAAATCACGGCTACATGGGCAAAGATACTTTTTACATCAGCACACCGCTGTACTACACGAACAGCACGCCCCACATCGGTCACGCCTACACCACGATTGCGGCCGATATTCTCGCGCGCTATCATCGCGTGACGGGCAACGGGCAAGCCCACTTTCTGACCGGTACCGATGAACACGGGCCGAAGGTCGCTGATGCCGCGGCCGCCGCGGGCAAAGCCCCGAAGCAGTTTGTCGATGAGATCGTGGGCCGCTGGAAGAGCGCGTGGCAAGAGCTCAACATCTCCTACGACCAGTTTATTCGCACGACCGATCCAGATCACGAAGCCGCCGTCCAGCAAATCTTCCTCAAGCTACGCGACCAGGGCGACATCGTGGCGGGCAAGTACGAAGGTTGGTACTGCCGCAACGACGAGTCGTTCTGGCCGGAGAGCAAGCTCGTCAACGGGCGCTGTCCGAACCCCGAGTGCGGTCGCGAGGTCGAGTGGGTCTCCGAAGATGCCTGGTTCTTTAAGCTCTCGAGATATCGCGACATTCTGGTCGACCATTTTAACACGTTCCCGGATTGGGTCAGACCCGAGAGCGCCTGGAATGAGATGGCGTCGCTGTTGCGCGGCGGTCTCGAAGATCTATGCGTTTCGCGTGCGTCGGTAAGCTGGGGCATCCCGATTCCGGGTGAGTCGAAGACCATCTACGTTTGGTTTGACGCAATCTGCAATTACATTACCGCTGCCGGCTATCCGCATGACATGCAGCGTTTCGAGCGCCTCTGGCCCGCTGACGTGCATCTCGTCGGCAAAGAGATTCTGCGCTTCCATACGGTCATCTGGCCGGCGATCCTCATCGCGCTGGACCTGCCGCTGCCAAAGCTCGTGTTCGCAAACGGTTGGATCACGATGGAAGGCCAGAAGATGAGCAAGAGCGTCGGCAACGTTATCCGGCCGAGCGAGCTCATCGAGCGATTTTCCGTCGACGGTGTTCGCTACGTGTTGTTTGCGCAGGCGCCCTATGGGGCCGATTTTAGCTTTAGCGAGGAAGCGCTCTTGCGCCGCTATAACGCCGAGCTTGCCAACGACCTGGGCAACTTGGTGCAACGCGTTTTGTCGATGCTCGCGCGCTACCGGCAGGGGAAAGTTCCAGCCCCGACGTCGGGAGACGAGCTGAACGTCGAGTTTGAAAACACGGCAGCAGCGGTGCGTGAGGCGCTCGACCAAGTCGACTTCCGCAGCGCGCTCATGGCGATCTGGGATCGAGTTACCTCACTCAATCTGTATGTCGAACAGAGCAAACCCTGGGTGCTGGCCAAGACCGGCGACGACCAGCTGCTGAATGAGACCCTCTACAATCTGTGCGAGGGCGTGCGTTGGATTGCTGCCATGATCTATCCGTTCATGCCGGCTACCGGCGAAGCGGTATGGGATGCTTTGGGGCAAACAGGTACGCCGGGTGAGATGTGGGAGAAGACGTTGCGTTGGGGACAGCTCAAGGGTGGAACGCAGACGAGTGTGCCGCCGGCGCTTTTTCCGCGGGTCGAGACTGAAGCCACTCCGGCGTGACAGCGACGCTGGTCGACACGCATGCGCATCTCGACGGCCCCGAGTATGCGTCTGACCTTGATCAGACCGTCGCACGGGCGCATGAGGCGGGGGTTGTGGCCATCGTGTCGGCAGGGCAGGACGAAGCGAGCAGCCGGGCAACGCTCGACGTCGCAACGCGCTTTGGCAACGTGGCGCCCGCCGTCGGGGTGCATCCCCATCTCGCCAAAGACGCATTGGATTTGGACTGGCTGCCGTTGCTGCTTGACGATCCGCGCGTCGTCGCGGCTGGGGAAATGGGCCTCGATTATCACTACGATTTCTCGCCGCGCGACCGCCAGCGTGACATTTTTGCACGGCAGCTGGAGTGGGCAGGAGAACGCGATCTTCCCGCCATCGTCCACTGCCGAGAGGCCTACGATGACGTGATGGAGCTGTTGGGCAGGCATCGCAAGAAAGGCACGCCGGCGGTCGTCCATTGCTTCACGGCATCGTACGACGTCGGCCGCCAGCTTATCGACGAGCACGACGTGTATCTGGGCATCGGCGGCGCGGTCACGTTCAAGAAAGCAAACGACTTACACGATGCCGTTCGGCGTCTTCCGCTCGAGCGACTGGTGCTTGAAACTGATTGCCCGTACATGACGCCTGTACCCTATCGCGGCCAACGCAACGAGCCGGCCTATATGCAGCTGACCTGCGCCGCCGTTGCAACGCTGCGCGAGGCGACCCCTGAGGCGATTGCGCAAGCGACAACCGAAAACGCGCTGCGTCTGTTTCCCCGGCTGACAAGGCAGACGCGCCGATAAATTAGGCCAAAACGGCGCGCGACCACATATCATCGAAGCCAGCCCGCAACACATCAGCGCCGGATCCGAACGCGGAGGTTGGCGCCACTAGCCCGATCTCGCGAGCTTCATCCAACCCGTTGCGCGTCAGGTTGGCGGACCCAACATAAATTTGGTCGCCCGCATCGACGTATTTTTCGTGCATGTAGCCTGCCGGCAAGGTTCGCACGTCGACGTTTGCGCTGCGCAGTTGTGAAAGCGCTTGATACTGGCTTCGGCTCACGCGGCAATCCGCCTCGATCAACACGTGATCGTGATGTCCTTGCGCATTGCGCACAACCAGCGCATTGACCACCTCGCGGTCGGAGAGGTCTTCCGTGGCGATGTGCAGGTCGGCCGTCGCATGCATGAGGTCATCCATGCGCGATCGCAGCGCGGGGGACGGCCCGGCGACGACATAGTCGCCTGACAAGGCCGGCCCGCCGGCGATTGACGATGCCACCGCAGCCACATCGCGCGGTCGCTCGTCCACAACGAGCACCTGCCCTGCACTTTCGAAGCCGCACTCTGTGGGATTTGCAGTCGCGATGAACGCCGCGTGGGCGTCAACCACAACTGCCTTCCCGTGCAGAAGAACGTTCGGATCATTTTCGATTACGAGCTGCACGCCGTCGACAAACTTGTCGCGCAATGATTCGACCGCGGACGAGCCGGTTGCGGCGTGCGTTCGCTCTCCTGTGTCTGGCTTGCGGCCAAAGCGCGCAGGGTTGCCTTCAACATGGACGTTCACCGCAACGTGTCGTTGTGCGGCAGCGTTGAGGTGTGCAATGATGGC
>JALYZV010000047.1 GCA_030948685.1 Vulcanimicrobiota bacterium
TTTGTTATGCTGGCTCGATGCGCAGGAACGTATCGACGACTTGAGGATCGAACTGGGTGCCCGCACCAGCCTGCAATTCTTTGACCGCTTCCCCGTGCGTGAGTGCGCGGCGGTAGGGCCGGTCGCTGGTCATGGCTGCGTAGGCTTCCAGCACTCCCAGGATCCGTGCCAGGCCGGGGATATCCGCGCCTTTGAGCCCCTGCGGATAGCCCGATCCATCGTAGCGTTCTTGATGATGGCGCACGACGATGGCGATCGCCTCGCAGTCCTTGAGCCCCTTGAGCATCTCGTAGCCAAATTCGGAATGCCGCTTGATGATTTCGTAGTCTTCTTTTTCGAGCTTGCCGGGCTTGCTCAAGATAAGACCCGGGATGGCGAGTTCGCCGATATCCAACAGCGCCGCGGCGCAGAGCAGGACGTGCCGCTGCTGGGCGTCGAGCTCGGTGATCCTACCATATTGAACGGCCAAGCCGTTGACCTTAATGAGCTGTTCACGTTTGGTTGCGCCCGCGTTTGCCAAGGCCGCGATGAACGCGCCAAACGGCTTGAGATCTCCCTCGAGTTTCGCGATAATGTCGTCGGATTTGATCGCCTTCTGCACTTCGCCGCGTTTGGCCGCATACAGCGAAGCATCTGCAACGCCGATCAGATCGTCGCGCCCTTCGCACTCGTCCGGATAGACGGCGACGCCGATAGAAAGGCGGATTGGAATTGATTGACGTTCGTCGATGCGGAAAGGCTCTTTGCTAACCTCGGCCGTCAAGCGTTCGGCAAACCTCCACGCCTGATCGCGATCGGTATCCGGTAGGATCGCGCAGAACTCATCGCCACCGTAGCGGCCGATGACGTCCGTTTCCCGCGCTACGCGGCGCAGCACGGCGGCGACCTCCCTGAGAACCTGATCGCCCACCGGGTGGCCGTAGGTGTCGTTGAAGGCCTTGAATTTATCGATGTCCATCATGAGCAGCGCCAGGCGCGAGCTCGAACGCCGCGATCGCTTTAGCTCGTAGGCCAGGCGCTCTTGCAGCGACCGCTGGTGCGGCAAGCCGGTCAGCGCGTCATTTTCCGCAAGTTCCTTTGCGCGCTCGTAGAGCTTGGCGTTCTGCACTGCTACGGCAGATTGTTCGGCGATGGCAGACAAGAGTTTGAGATGCCGCTCATCGTACGAGTTTGGTTCATACGATTGGGTTGAGATAGCCCCGATCGTGCGGCCACCGACGTTCATTGGCACGGCCACGATCGACTGCACCGTGGTCGGACCCTCGCCAATCTTTTTGCTCGTCAGCCGGTCGCGTTCTTCGGTGTTGCGAACGAGCACCGGCTTACCGCCCTCGATGACGCGGCCGACGATCGTACCCTTGAGGCTGTGTTCGGCAGGCGGGAAGACGCGCTCGCCTTCCACCAGATATTCAAGCGTCACGGCATCGCTCTCACCAGATCGCAACGCCACGAAGAACAGCGGCGCGTCAATGACGCGTTTGACCTGTTCGTGGATTTTGGCGAACACGCGGTGCAAATCAAGTTCCGACGAAACGGCGCTAGCGACTTCGACGAGTAGGTTGAGATCAGCCGCCCGCTGCGTGCTGGCGCGCAAGTTTTTGAGATTTTCGACCGCCACCGCCGCTTGTTCGGATATAGCGGTCAGAAGGTCGCAATCCGATTCGGAGTACGAGTTTGCCCGTGGACTCTGGACCGAAAGGACGCCCAGCACGCGATCGCCGAGCTTCATGGGCACGATCAAAGCCGAGGCCGGATCTTGCGCCTCCCCCAGGGTAACCGAGCGGACGGTGTTCCAGTCTTCCGGCCGTCGAATGATGACCGGATTACCGGAACGTAGCACGTCCCCGGAAACCGTCGTCAGCGGGAGGCGCACGCGCTCCACCGAGCGTCTGCCGAATTCAGCGCTGTACTCGATTTCGAGTTGTTCGCCGTCTGGCGTTAACAGCGCAGCCACGAAAAGCGACGAGTCCATGACGCGGCCGACCAGGGTGTGAAATTTCTCGAATAAGTCATCTAAGTCGAGTCCGCTTGAAAGCGCACGCGCTGTTTCGAGCAACAGGTTGAGCGCCTTTGCGCCGTGCGCGCCGAGCGCTGCTTCGCGAACGATCTCGAGGTCCTGGCCAACCAGCACAGAGGCGTTTTCCAAGAGCGAACTGTCGCCCGGCGCGAAGGCGCTGTCGGATTGTAGCACGCTGAAGCCGATGATCGCGCCGGCCACGCGAATCGGGCAAACCATGGCGTACGCAAGACGTCCGCGCGCCGCGCGCGATGCTGGATCGATGTGACGAACGCCGGCGACGGTCGGCAGCTCGCACAACTGCTCGGACGCGAGCGCGAACGCGAGCGTTTGCGCGTCCAGCGCTTCAGCAGTTTGCTGGCCGCGATCGGCGTGGTAATGATAACGGACTGGACTGGCAATGTCGCGGTCGATCGTGGCGATGGTGAAGCGGCGGATGCCTCGGCTAAAAAAGACATCATGAAGCTCGGCCAGCGCCTTCTCTCCGCTGCAGCGAGCGAAAATAGCGGCCACTGAGTCTATCGCGCGCACGTACTCGGGCGACGGGTCTGAACCCGCCTCCACAGGCTTTGGCTCGTCCATGCTGGGGATTCTATAGCTCCTCGAATTGGTCTCTCATATATTATCGGCAGCCGTAGCCGTGCCTGAAACCGCGCACGGACGGCCTGCGACGCGCGTTCATATGGGACGGGGTGCCTGGGTCACAGTGACAAGCCCCGGTTGTGCTTTGCCGTCACGAACGGTTGCGGCCGGGGTCTTACGTATTGGTGAACGATAATGCAACCGCGGGATAAGTTTTTCAGCGCTCTTTATGGCATTCGCTCCGCCGCATCCGACGCGCAGACCGATGCTGGCGGTGTCGACGTTGTCGCAGCTGGCGCAGAACTCAACGCCGACGGCATGGAGGCACTGCGCTCAAAGCTGATGGTGTGTGCGCAGCGCGGCAATTGGAACTACGTGCTCGACCTTTCCAAGGTAAAGTCGATGGACTCGCCGGGACTCGGCATGCTCGTCAGCGCACTGCGTACGATTCGCGATCTGGGCGGCGCCGTCGGGCTCGTGACTGACTCGCCGCGCCTGCAGCGCGTGTTAGAGCTGTGTGCCCGCGACCGCCGATGCAAAATCTTCAGCCGTACGTCCGACGCGGTTGCCGCGCTGGCCGGCGCAACGCGGCCCAAGACGGCCGCCTAACCAAAGGTCTGGCTCCGCTCCCCCCGTAAAGAGGCGCCATGCCCCGCGACATCCCGGTCGGCAATGGCTCGATGCTCATCACCTTCGACGGCATCTACCAGCTGAAGGATATCTATTTTCCGTACGTCGGCTCAGAAAATCATAGCCCGGGCGATATCAACCGAACGGGCATCTGGATCGACGGCGCGTTCGCGTGGTTTGCAGACGACGCATGGCGCCGAACGATCGAGTATCAACCAGACTCAATCGTCACCCGGGTCCTGCTCGAGCACGACGGCTTGCAAGTGCGTCTGGTCTGCAACGACGCGGTCGATTTTGACCGCTCGATCCTGTTCCGGCGTTTCGTTGTCACCAATCTAGCCGCCCAAGCCCGCGAGATCCGCATGTTCTACCACTACGATCTGCATATCGAAGGCAACGAGGTCGGGGACACGTTCGCTTATCACCCCCATCTCGGCGCCTTGGTGGCCTACAAGCGGAAGCGATACTTCCTTATGAACGGCCAGGTTGGTGACGAGACGGGACATCACGTCGGAATATCATCCTGGGCGACCGGTCTCAAAGAGGTCAATGAACTTGAAGGCACGTGGCGCGATGCGGAAGATGGTGTGCTGAGCCGCAATGCGATCGCGCAAGGCTCGGTCGACGGCACGATCGCGCTACACGCGCCCGGCGTGCCGGCAGGTGACCAAGTCACGTTTCACCACTGGCTGGCGATCGCCGAGAGTTACGGCGACGTTCACGCACTCGACGATCTCGTGCGCGAGCGTGGCCCGGCGCCCTTCATCTCGCGCACCTTAGACTACTGGCGTCTGTGGATCAACAAAGAGCCGATCGATGCGGCCGATCTCGACGACCGCCTGCTGGCGCAGTACAAGCGCAGCCTGCTGATCATCCGCACCCAGATCGACAATCATGGGGCCATCATCGCCGCCAACGACACTGACATCTTACGGTTCGCTCGCGACACCTATTCGTACATGTGGCCGCGCGATGGCGCGCTTATCGCGACTGCTTTGATCAAGGCTGGCCATCATGCCACCGCCGCAAAGTTCTTCAATTTCTGCGCCGACGCCATGACTGCCGGCGGTTACTTGCTGCACAAGTACAATCCGGATGGCTCGCTGGGCTCATCGTGGCATCCGTGGATGGACAAGTCAGGCCGCGAACAGCTTCCGATTCAAGAAGACGAGACAGCACTTGTGCTCTACGCGCTGTGGGAACACTATAAGAAATACCGTGACGTGGAGTTCATCCAGCCGCTCTATCGCCGCATCATCACCGTCGCAGCAGATTTCATGTGCCGCTATCGCGATCCCGCAACGAAGTTGCCGCTCGTCTCGTACGACTTATGGGAGGAGCGTCACGGCATCCACGCTTTTACCGTCGGCGCGGTCTGGGGCGGGCTACGCGCCGCCGCAAACTTTACCGCATTGTTTGGCGAGTCGCGTCGCA
The DNA here is from genome assembly GCA_030948685.1 of Vulcanimicrobiota bacterium. Classification (GTDB taxonomy): domain Bacteria; phylum Vulcanimicrobiota; class Vulcanimicrobiia; order Eremiobacterales; family Eremiobacteraceae; genus JAFANK01. The sequence goes on from JALYZV010000047.1 coordinate 4,664, forward strand.
GCGCAATGTACAACGCCGTGGCTGAGGAGATCCATCAGGCGGCCGGCAAGTATCTATGGGCGCCCGACCTCAACCGTTTTGTTCGCATGGTCAACGTTACGCCTGACGGCAAAGTCACGCGCGACGAAACCGTCGACAGCGCGCTGTTCGGGTTGTGGTACTTTGGGATGCTCTCGCCGCGTGACCCGCGCATTGAATCGACCGTCGCAGCTATTCGGGAGCGCTTATGGATCAAAACCGACGTCGGCGGCTGCGCTCGCTACGAGCAGGACTATTACCAGCGCTGGCAAGACGTGCCACCGACCGTGCCAGGTAACCCGTGGTTTCTCTGCACCCTATGGCTCGCACAACACGGGATCGCAAGCGCTCAGTCGATGATGGAGCTGGGCGCCGCAAAGTCGCTGTTGCAATGGGTATGCGACCACGCGCTGCCCAGCGGCGTGCTTGCCGAACAGACGCACCCGTTGACCGGCGCGCCGCTTTCGGTTTCGCCGTTGACGTGGAGCCACGCTACCTATTGCCTGGCGTTTGAGGAGTACGTGCGACGTTGGCACGAACTCCAAACCTGACGTCATGCGAGTCGCTTGTAGGTGGGCCCGGAAATCATTGGCGCGCCGGGATGAAAATCTCGAAGAACCGAGGTGACGGTCAGGTCGAAGTGCTCGAACGCTGGATCGGGATTCTTGGTTGCCGATCGCGCGACCGTGCCACGAATGCAATAGGCCGCAGCGTCGAGCACGCACCAGAGCGCCGCCTGACCGGAACGCTTGACATTGGCGCATGCGCTGGAGCTTTTGTGCAAGCGCAGCTCGATGTGCGATGCGCCTCGCACGGTGAGCTCTGCCGCGGCCAACATAGCGACGCGCGGTGCTCCGGGTGGGTCAACCGTGATGAGCAGCACCGCTTTGGCGGCTTCGCCGACCGGATGCGCCCCCAGTTCGAAGCGCAGCGGTGGCGGCAACACAGCGCCTATTTCTTCAGACAACTTTCTTTCTCGTGAAGCGCTCCAGCACGTATTGAGCAATGAGCTTGGCCGCTTGTGCGGAGTAGTACGCGAATTGTCGCGGCGAGGTTGCTGTTTTGCCCATCGCCTCATCAATGACGGCTTGCGCATACGTCTCAAGCTCTTGGTCGCGTTCGAGCTGGTATGGATTGCGCTGCGGCGTCGGTTCGGCCTTCTCGCTCATGCGTGCTCGACCAGAAACGGATTGGTGGCACGCTCCGCACCGATGGTCGTCCGCGGACCGTGACCTGGAACGACAACGACGTCATTCGGAAACGTCAACAGCTTGCAGCGGATGGACTCGATGATCTGCGGGAACGAACCTCCCCATAGGTCGGTGCGGCCGATGCTGCCCGCAAAAAGCGTGTCACCAGACAACACGACCGGTGAGGGCTCATCGAGCACGAAGCTCAGGCTGCCAGGCGAGTGCCCGGGCGTGTGCAGCACCTCGAGCGTCCGGGCGCCGCATTGGAGATGTTCGTTCTCCTTGAGAAAGCGGTCGATGGACGTCGTGCTCGGTGCCGGCACGCCCAACCATTGTGCCTGTTGCGCCAGTTGCTCGTAGAGCGCAGCGTCGCCTTCGTGGATCATGGCAGGCGCACCGGTGAGCTGTTTCAACGCGGCCAGCGCGCCAACGTGATCGATGTGCGCGTGTGTTGCGATGATTGCACTCACTGTGAGGCTGTGCCGTTTGAGTATGTCGAAGATGCGCTGCACATCGTCACCCGGGTCGACGACAATGGCCTGTTTTGTCTGCTCGTCGCCGATGACAACGCAGTTACACTGCAACGGTCCTACCGGGAAATGTTCAAAGATCAAGGCAAGCTCTGAGTTTGTGCGGTAGGCGAAGCTGCCCTCCCGCTGGGCACGAAGGTCCGCCGGTACTGCGCCGTCAAAACGCACATGAGCTTTGAACAAACATGCACCGCAGGGAACGCGCATCGCCGACCAGACAGCGGCCGATCTCGACGGCAGAATCGCAGCGTTCATCAACCAGGTCAATCCGAACGACGCCGAGTTCAGATCGCTCGCCCTCGAGCTCTTTGCTTATCAATATGACAATAACGCGCCCTACCAAGCGCTCTGCGACCAGCGCGGCCGCTCGCCGAAGAACGTCGACAGATGGCAGGAGGTACCAGCGGTAACGGCAGCATCGTTTGGCGACGCGCGTCTGGCATGCTTTCCCGCCGATCGAACAGCGTTCAGCTTCGTTTCGAGCGGCACGAGCCGAGGCGGCTTGAAACCGTCTGTGCACGAGCTTGAGAATGCGACCTTGTACGACGCATCGCTGCTGACTCATTTCCGCCGCTGGGTGCTCCCTGATTGCAGGAAGATCCGTATGTTGCTGCTCTCACCCGCCTTCGAAGAAGCGCCACGATCGTCACTGGCATACATGCTCAGCAGACTGTACACGACGTATGGGAGCGGCGGCGGTTTTTTTATCAGGAATGGCGCCCTGGACGCGCAAGCGATGACCGCTGCGCTGCGCGAGAGCCGCGAGCCTGTGCTTGTCTTTGGCACCGCCTTCGCCTTTGTACATTTCCTCGACCATTGCCGCCGCAAAGAATTGCGCTTCTCGCTCGCGACGGGAAGCCGGATTCTCGAGACTGGTGGCTTCAAGGGGAAGTCACGATCCGTTCGCCGCGACGAGCTTTACGACGGGCTCTCTTATACCTTCGGAGTCCCGCTTGAGTTTTGCATTTCCGAATACGGCATGTGCGAGCTGGGAAGTCAGTGGTACGATGCGACGCTGGGCGACGTTGTAGCCGGACGACCATCGCGCCCAGAGCTCAAGATGGGTCCGCACTGGGCGCGGACACTGGTCGTCGATCCGGTCACGGCGCAAGAACTTCCAGCAGGGGCGACAGGGCTTCTGCAGTGCTTTGACTTGACCAACCGCGGATCGGTGGCAGCGGTCCTCACCGCCGACTTGGCGGTGGGCTGGGAAAACGGCTTCCACTATGTCGGCCGTTTTGATGCGGCCGCACCGAAGGGTTGCAGCATCACGGTCGATACGATGCTCCGCTCGCATGCCTGAAGCGATGACGTTGACCGCTCGCCAGGCTGCGTTGCTGCGCGGCGCCGCGCAGTGGCGCGATGCCGATTCGAGCGTTCGCCGCCGGGCGCGCGAAGCGCTGCGCGATGGCGAGTGGCCGCCCGAGGTCGTCGAAGTAGCGCTTCAATCCGTGCTCGCGGACGCTGACCGAGCGCTGGCGGCATGGACGGCGCCCGCCTCGGACCTCACCGTGCTGGCGATCCTGCCGGGCAACATCCTCGGACCGACCATCGCCACGGCATACTGCGCCGCCACCGCGGGTGCGAACGTCATGCTCAAATCCTCAAGCCGCGAGCTGCATCTCGCCGAGATCGTCGCCGAGCAGTTCGATGAGCTTGGGCCGCCGGTCGTGGGGACCATCAGCGCGATGCGATGGAGCGGCGGCGATGCCGATTTCGAGGCCAAGGTCTTCCCGTTGGCGCAGCGGATTGTCGTTTTCGGGGACGACCAAACGATTGACGACGTCAAGCACCGCGCACCCGCAACGAAGCAGGTGAAAGGATACGGCAGCGCCTACAGCCTCGGTTTTGTACCGGCAGGCAGTGACCTCGCCGCCGCGGCCGACGCTGCCGCCCGCGATGTCGCGCTGTTCGATCAGCGCGGCTGCCTTTCGCCACAGACGATCTACGTGGAGGGCGACGAGCCGCGCACAATACTGTTTGCCCACGCGCTGAGCACTGCGCTTGGCAGCATCGGCCACATCCTGCCGCGCGCCAAGGCAGGCGCAGCGGAAAGCGCTGCCGTTGCAGAGTTCATTCGCAGGCTGTACGTTCGCGCGCTGCCTCCCGCAACGCACGCACTTGGCACCGTGTTCGTCGGCCCGGATGAGGGCCCAGTCGCCCAATACGTCGTGGGTGCTGAACCGTTTTCACTGCCGGTTTGTCCAGGGTTCGGCCGGATCGTGGTCGTCAAACCGTGTGCTGATGCCGCACAAGCCGCGGCTGCCGCCCGGATGCTGGGCCTGCAGCTCGACACGGTCGGAATCGCGGGTTCTGTTTCTGCGCTGCTGCATGAGACGTTCACTGAAGCCGGAGCCCTCCGCGTCTGCCCGCTGGGTGAGATGCAGCGCCCTCCCTTTGGCTACAGACCTCGGATCGCCGACTTCGCACACGCAGGTATAGGGTGAGTTCCCACAGCCTGGGCGCTCGGCTCGGCCAGATCAACGTTGTGCCGCCCGGCCCTAAGAGCAAGCAGCTGACCGAAAAGCTGCATGCCTATGAAAGCCGCAACATCACCTATGTCAGCCAAGACTTCCCAATCTTCTTGTCACGCGCCGCCGGTGCTAACGTCGTTGACGTCGACGGCAACGTGTACGTTGACCTCACCGGTTTCTTCGGAGTCGCAGCAGTCGGTCATAGCAACCCTGCCGTCGCCGATGCGGTTGGAGAGCAAGCCCACCTTCTGCTGCACGGAATGGGCGACGTCTACCCGACGGAGAACAAAGTTGCGCTGGCGCGCGCGCTTTGCGAGCTCACCCCGGGCGAGGGACCAAAGCGGGTCATCTTCGCCTCCACGGGTTCCGAAGCCATCGAGGCAGCGCTCAAAACCGCTGCCATCGCCACGGGAAAGCCCGGCGTCATTTGCTTCACCGGTGCGTATCACGGATTAGGCTACGGCGCCCTTGTCGTGACTGATCGCGAGATCTTCAGCGCGCCGTTCCGCCGCCAGCTCGGCACCTTTTCGCGGCGCGCGCCCTACCCGTATTGCTATCGCTGCCCGCTCGATCTGACCTATCCTTCCTGCCAGGTGGCCTGCCTAGACGCGGTCAGGGAGATTCTGGACAGCAACGCGGGATCGGATATCGGCGCCGTCATCGTTGAGCCCATGCAAGGCCGCGGCGGGGAGGTCCCGGCGCCAGACCGCTGGCTGCAAGAGCTCCGCAAGTTATGTGATGAGAGGAGCATCCTGCTTATCTTTGATGAGATATTCGCGGGATTCGGGCGCACCGGCCGCTGGTTCGCCTGCGAGCATGCAGGTGTCGTGCCGGACATCATCTGCGTGGGAAAAGGTCTCTCCTCCGGCTTCCCCATTGCTGCTTGCATCGGCAAAGCGTCGGTCATGGATCGCTGGCCGCAGTCGACCGGCGAAGCGATTCATACGAGCACGTTCCTCGGGCATCCCACAGGTTGTGCAGCGGCGCTTGCATCCATCGATCAGATTCGCAAACACGGACTGGTCGAGCGCGCAGCACAACTCGACAGCACAATGAGCCAGTCGCTCTTGAGGCTGCAGCATGATAGCCGGGGTAAGGTCGGCGACGTGCGCGGGCGCGGGCTCATGTGGGGACTCGAGTTCGTCGACGCAGCGGGAGCTCCCGATGCAGCGAGCGCCGCTTCGACGATGATCGCGGCCATGCGGCTCGGCCTGCTCGTCCTCACGAGCGGTCCGCACTCAAATGTCGTGGCGCTGTCACCGCCGCTCGTCATCACGAGCGAGCAATTACGTTTCGGCTTTGATGTCCTTTCGCAGGCAATTGCACAGCTATAGCGCTCTATCCACAACTATCGCATCTCTATCCACAATTTAATTCGAAAAACGAACAACCGTTCACTTGCGCTCGTATGTCGAGTTGAGTATACTGCCACTACACCGACCGCGGTGCCGAGAAGATTAGCAACAACGGATGCCACGTTTGCAAGCGTGGAGAGCTGATTTTCCCGGAGATGGTACCCTACCGTTGGGGTTCCGGCTCACGCCGGAAGATGGTTCTGGGGATCATGTCCCAGTAAAACCGCGCAACCGAGTCTACTGACTAGAGAGTAGGATTTGCAAGGCGCGGTGATAGCACCATCGACCATTACAGTCAACGACCGAGCTCCGCTCGGTCGTTACTGTTTTCTGTCTGCGCTTTTTGCCGCCGGGCGGACTTCCTCGCTGCTCCCAGAACCAACCGCTGCGTGGCGGCGACAGAGCACGAGGTCAATACACTTCCCGAATCGCCGCCGGGCGCGCGTCGCTTCGGCGCACTCGCATATCGCGAATTTCGGCTGCTGTGGTTCGGCCTGGTGGTCTCCAACACGGGGAGCTGGATGGCCACGCTCGCCCAGGGCTGGCTGGTCGTCGAGCTAGCCAATCGTCCGGCGCTGGCACCGTTTTATCTCGGCATCATCGGATTCGTTCGGGCGGTTCCCGTGCTGCTGCTCTCGGGCGTGGCCGGGACGATCGCCGACAGGGTGGATCGGCGACGGCTGCTCGTCATAAGCCAGATCGTGCTCGGGCTCTCGGCGTTGGCGCTTGCGGTTTTGGCCCAAACCCACGTCGTGCGGATTTGGCACGTGATCGTGTTGGCCGCAATTTCCGCGATTGCCCTGACTTTCGACGCCCCGACCAGGCAATCGCTCGTGCCGCTGCTGGTTGGACCTCGCGAGCTCACCAACGCGATCGGACTCAACTCGGCTGCCTTTAATGGGCCGGGCATGATTGGTCCCGCGATTGGCGGCATCTTGGTCAGCACGGTCGGCGTGGCCGACACCTTTTACCTGAACGCGCTTTCATACGGCGCCGTGCTGGTGGCGCTTGCCGCCATGACGCCTAAACCGCCCGTCGCGGTCAAAGAGCGTTCGGGAATCTGGCGAGAGCTGCTCGACGGCTTCGACTACGTGCGCGGCCAGCCCGCCATCCTCACGCTGTTCCTGCTCGCCGTGCTCGTCTCCGTTGTGGCTCGGCCTTACATCCAACTGCTTCCCGCGTTCGTCAAGACCACCCTCATGCGCGGGCCTGACGCGCTGGGCTTGCTGATGGCAGCATCTGGAGCGGGCGCACTTGCCGGTTCGATCATCACCGCTTTCATCGGCAGCCATCGCCACCGCGGCATGGTCGCCCTGGCCAGCGTCGTGCTCGGCGGAGTCATGCTGTTTGTCTTCTCACTCACGAGAAGCATCCTCATGGGAGCGGTGGTTTTGGTTGCGCTCGGCGCAGCTGTGATGCTCTTCATGGGGATGACGAACACATTGCTGCAGACGTATACGTCGCTCGCAATGCGTGGGCGCGTTATGGCGCTGTACACGATGATCTTTCTGGGCTTCATGCCTCTGGGTGCGTGGTTGTTGGGGACTGCGGCCAGCTTGACGACATTGCCGGTGACGCTCGCTGTGGGTGGGATCGTCGTCGCCATTGCCGGCGCGATCGTCACTGCCCTGCCCGGCCCACGCGACTTGCGCTAGTTCACATCGTGGCGATCAGCCGGCGGCGCTGAGGATATATGTTGGAATCAGTTCGGTAATGAATTTTTGCCAGACGGGGTACTGGCCGTAGTTCGCTGCGGTGATCATAACCGTCATATCGAGCTGCGGAAAAACGAAAAGCAGCTGGCCTCCATTGCCGCCAGCGCTGACTGCCTTGATGGTGCGGCCATTCACGCTGTAGCTGTACAGATGCCAACCATAGCCGTAGTCGCCTAGAGAGCAGCGTCGCGATCGGCATGGCGACGACAAGCGCGATGGTAGTCGGACGAATGAGGATCACCTTACGTGTGGGACCTGAAAGCAGACTGAAATCCTAACGATCGTACGCCGATGAGCGCCTACAGCGAAACGGATTCGAGACGGCGCTTCACCGATTGCAAGAAACGCGATGCGACGGAGCCGTCGAGCACGCGGTGATCGAGGCTCAGGCACAGATTCATGATGGAACGGATGGCGATAGCGTCGTTGACGACCCACGGGCGTTTGACGATCGCCTCGGTCGTGATGATGGCGGCCTGTGGCGGATTGATGATCGGGTACGACGCGATGCTCCCCAATGCTCCGGTGTTGTCGATCGTGATCGTGCCGTCGGACATCTCTTCCATGGTCAGCTTCCGCTTGCGAGCCTTGTCGACGAGCTCGACGATCTTGCGCGCCAGGCCCGACAAACTCATGTGATCGGCTTCGCGGATAACCGGAACCACCAGCCCATCTTCGATGTCGACTGCAATCCCGACGTTGATTTGCTTGCGGACGATGATGCGATCGCCGGCCCAGGTCGCGTTGACCATCGGAAACTCTCGCAGCGCCCCGCAAACTGCCAGCACCACAACCGGTAAATAGGTAAGGTTGACACCCTCGCGAGCCTTGAACCCCTCCTTCTCGCGCTCGCGCCACTTGACCAAATCCGTGAGGTCGGCTTCGACCATGGACCAAGCATGGGGAATCGTCGTCTTCGAGAGCACCATGTGCTCGGCAATCGTCTTGCGCATTTGCGTGACGCGCACTGAGGTGTCGCCTTCTGCGGGCGCTGGGACCGGAGCCGGCTTGGGGTGCGCCGCGCCGGCGGGTTTGGCGGGCGGTGCGCCGCCGGCGGCCGTTTGCGCTACCGGCGAAGATCGCGTCGCGCTCGACTCGACGTGCTGCAAGACGTCTCTTGCAGTCAGACGGCCGCCTCGGCCGCTGCCCGATAGCTGTCGCAGATCGAGTCGGTGTTCGCGCGCCAACTTGCGCACAGCCGGCGAGTAGCGAACGCCGTCTGCGCCGGCTGCTTGTGGACGATCGACAGACGCCGACGGGTCGCTATGATCAGGCGCGCCCGGTTGGTCAAGGCTCTTGGATGCGCTCGTCCCCTCGGTACCGACGCTGGCTGGTTGCTGGGCTGAGGGCGGCGAGGAGGAGGACCGTGCAGCCGCGCTCTCGCTGATGTCGCATACTGCCGCGCCGACAGGGACGGTCGTCCCCTCTTCGACGTGGATCTTTGCAAGCGTGCCCCCAAACGGCGATGGAATTTCCGACGCGACCTTGTCGGTTTCAACTTCAAGCAGCGGCTCGTACTTGGCGACTGGATCGCCGACTTTCTTGAGCCATCGACCGACCGTCCCTTCGGTGACGGTCTCACCCAGCTGCGGCATCGTCACGGTGGGCAAAGTCCGGGCTCCTTTTAGAACGCCGCGAGCTCGCGCATCGCAGTTGCGATGCGCTCGGGGTTGGGCATGAATGCTTCTTCGTATTCCTTCGCATACCCCATTGCCGGCACGTCAGGTCCAGCGACGCGGCGAATCGGCGCATCCAGGTCGAAGAGCGCCTCCTCAGCAATGATGGCGGCGACTTCCGCGCCGACGCCACCGAACTTTTGATCCTCATGGACAATGAGGGCTCGACGCGTCTTGGAAACGCTGTCGAGGATGGCTTTGCGATCCATGGGCCGCACGGAGCGCAGGTCGACGACCTCGGCGTCGATGCCCTCGACGGCAAGCTTCTCGGCAGCTGCAACTGCGAAATGCCGCATGAGACCGTAGGTGATGACCGATAGATCTTTGCCCTCGCGCGCAATGTCGGCCTTGCCGATGGGCACGCTAAAGTCGCCGTCGGGCACCTCGCCCTTGATGAGACGGTAGGTTCGTTTGTGCTCGAGGAACAGCACAGGGTCTTCATCGCGAATCGCGCTCGTCAGCATCCCTTGAGCGTCGGCCGGCGTCGAGGGCACGCAGATCTTCAGTCCTGGCACATGGTAGAACAGCGCTTCAACGCTCACCGAGTGCGAGAGAGCGCCGCGCACGCCGCCACCGTACGGCGTTCGGATCACGAGCGGGCACGAGTTACCGCCCGCGCTGCGATAGCGGATCTTGGCGGCTTCGCCCACGATCTGATTGTATGCCGGATAGATAAAATCGGCGAATTGAATCTCGGCGATTGGGCGCATGCCTGCCATGGCGGCGCCAACGGCGATGCCGACGATGGAGGCTTCGGCAAGCGGCGTATCGATGACGCGATCGCGGCCAAACTCATCCAGGAAACCCTTGGTGATCAGAAAGACGTTCCCGCGTGGTCCCACGTCTTCGCCCATGATGAAAACGCGCGGATCGCGCTTCATCTCATCGTGCATCGCGTCCCGGACGCCTTCGAGCACCGTCTTGACTGCCATAATGCTTTAGGAGAGTGGGCCCGATGCGTAGACGTGCGTGTACAGGTCCTCTTCGCTGGGTGGCGGCTGCTGCTCGGCCCAATCGGTCGCGTCGTCCACTTCAGCTTGCGCCTTCTTCTTGAGCTGGGCGATCGTGTCTTCGTCGATCAGCCCGCGGTCTTTGAGCCAACCCTCGAAGCGCGGAATCGGATCGCGCGCCTTGAGCGCTTCAATTTCCTGCGGCGTGCGATAGGTGGCTTGATTATCGTCGCTCGTGTGCGACATCGCGCGGTAACATTTGGCCTCGATCAGCGTCGGCCCCTCACCTTTGCGTGCCCGTTCGGCCGCCTCGCGCACGATCATGAACGTCGCAACCGGATCGGTGCCGTCGCAGATGACGCCGGGCATGCCGTACGCAGCAGCACGGTCGGCGACGTTGGCAACCGCCATCTGTAGTTTTTGCGGCACCGAGATAGCAAACTCGTTGTTCTCGCACAAAAAGACCGCCGGCACTTTATGGATGCCGGCAAAGTTGAGCGCCTCATGCCATTCGCCTTCGCTGGTCGATCCTTCGCCAAACGTTATCAGCGTGACGATTGGTTCTTTGCGCATCTGAAAGGCGAGCGCCATGCCGACGCCGTGTGTAACGTGGGCTGCAATGATGCTCGAGATGCTGGCGATGTGGCGGTCTGGCACGCTGTAGTGGTTGGGGAATTGCCGGCCGCTCGAAAATATGTCGCCTTTACGAGCAAACAGGCACATGAGTTGCTCGCGCGGGGTGACGCCATAGGCGAGTGCGAGCGCCGTATCGCGGTAGTATGGGACCACCCAATCCGTGCCACGCTTGAGCGCGTAGGCAGCCGCTACTTGCACGGCTTCGTGCCCTTGGCAGGTTGCGGCGAAAGGAATCTTGCCCTGGCGGTTCAAGGCGAACGCCCGGTCGTCGCACAGCCGGGTGAGGGCCATGCGGTAGTACATTTCGCGCAATGTTTCGGCAGTGAGACCCTCCGGCAACGAGGCACGGACTTTCGACTCACTCTTCATGGACCCGACCGTTTGACGCACTGCCTGAGTTCTCTTCTTACAGCGCTGCACGGCCGCGCTGCTTGCGGGGTTTTGCTGCCCGAAAAACGTAATGCGTGCACTATGACGTCGCGTGTGCGAAAAAGTGTCGCAACGATCAGCATCGCGTGCCTCGTCGCAGCGAGCGTCGCCGGCTGCTCGAAACCGCTTGACCCGCAAAGCTCAGTACCCGCGATTTTCCAGCCGCTGGTCCTTGTCGCTGCGGTCGTCGGCGTCGGCATTTTGATCACCTCACACAACCACAAAGATAAAGGGGGGGGAAGTGGGCCCCCGGCGCCGACGCCCATTGCTGCCGTATTCGTGGGCGCTTTTCCGAACGTTACGCAGCCATTTTCGCCATTTGATATCTCGCTCGATGCGAGCGTTGCCGGATCGGGCGGCGTGGGAGCCGTCGGAAAGGTGGGCAGCACGAGCTACGCGTTCGACGAATTCGGATCGGCCGGGCCGAACACCGGATCGTATTCGCTGCCGAGCGGTTACAAACCGATTGCCGTCGCCATCGACGGCGCCGGCAATGATTGGTTTGTCGATCAGGCGGGCTTGGTGAAAAAGTGCCCAGCGCCCATCACGATCGGTGGCACGTGCGTAGCGGCACTCAGCTTTTCCGACACGTTGCCATCCTCGGGCATTCGCTCGATCGCCGCCGACGCTGGGCGCGTTTTCATCGCTCAGGATAACCTCTCGGGCAAGGTTGCGTGGGTTGCCTATGCGCTTGACGGCACGGGCAAGGTGACGGGATCGTACATATACTCAGGTTTAGGAATGTACAACGCAGACGCCGTTGTCGCGACCGTCGGATCGAGTGGCGTATACACGATTTTCCATAAGGATGGCAGCTCGTGGAAGGTGACGCCGCCGAGTTCAGCCAGAAACGGATTTACGTTCAACCCCGTACCGCTCGCCAGCGCGAACATGGCAACTGACCAAAACGGCAACAACTACGGCGTGCTCGGATCAGCGGCCAGCAACTATCAACTCGGCCACTATCTGAGCCCAGGCAATGCAAGCGGGCCGCCCGGCTCGCTCTTTGCAACCATCAGCATCGCCTTCAACGGCCAGACGAACTCGGCCAATCCCTTTTTGGTACCGGTTTCCTCGCTTCACACGGACGGTCTCTTCATCTGGATGCTCGACGCAAGCGGCCGGCTCGTACTGTTCTCCGTGTTCTAAGGTGGCGCCGCGATGAAGACCTTGGTCAGAAGCCTACGGCCGGAAGCGGTGGCCTCGCTGTTGCAACGGTTGCAAGAAGTGACAGCCGGCGATGCGGCTGCAGCCGAACTTGCTCGTGTGCTCACGCTGCCGCTCGAACGCGAAGATGCCGAACGGGGCAATAATCTGGTCGCAACCTTACGAGCGTATTACTCGTGCCATGCACGAGTCGACAAGACGGCGGATACGCTTTTCTTGCACCGCAATAGCGTACGCTACCGGCTCGACCGCATCCGCTGGCTGCTGGGTCTGGATATCGATCAACCGAATGCCATCGCGGCGTTGACGATCGCGCTCGCATACCTCCAGCGCGCAGCAGAGGAGCAGACGCATGCGGGTTAGCGCGCGCAACAAACTGCCCGGCATCGTGCAAGAGGTCAAAACTGACGGGTTGATGGCAAAAGTTAGCCTGCGGATCGGTGACAATCATCTGGTTGCGCTCATCACCGCCGAGGCGGCTGTGGAGATGGGCCTTAAGGTCGGCGATGAGGTGACCGCCATAATCAAGTCCACCTCAGTCATGCTCGCCAAGACCGACTAGCGTTTGGCTTTTGCCCCAGCCTTGGCTTCCAGGCGATCGAGGCGGTCCAGCAATGACTTGTTGGTCTCGCGCAGGCTGTCGATTTCGCCGCGCAGTTGCTGCATTTCCGCCGGCTTCTCTAGGTATTCCGCGATGGCACGCGCCGCCTTCGCCGCAGCGCCCTTGAGGCGTCCGTCGACGTCTTGGGATGCCAGTCGATTGAGCACGGCGATTGCAGCCGGATCGTGCAGTGCCTTGAGCGCGTTGACCGCAGCCAACCGCGCATAGAAGTTCTTGTCGTCGAGCAGATCAGTAAGCCGCGAGCGAACGTCCTTTTTTCCTTGGCCAAGCTTGCCGAGCGCCTCGATCGCCGCCTCGCGCGCAAAGGTCGGCTTTCCATACTCCGACCACGAGAGCAGAACTGAAATGGCGCGCTCGTCGCCGAGCTCGCCCAATCCGCGCATCGCACCGCTGCGAATGACCTCGTTGTAAGAGTCCTTGTGCAACGCCGTCGCCAGGAGCCCATAGGCTTTTTTCGAGCGCGTCTTACCGATGGACTGGGCGGCCTCGCCTTCCACAAAATACGAGGCGTCGCGGGCGAGCATTGGGGCCAGCGCATCGCACGGCTCGTCGCCGCGAAACTCGCCAAGTGCACGGGCTACCGCGCGGCGTGCTTTGGGGTGGTCGACTTTTCGCGCCACGACGAGTGCCTTCAGGGCCCGCTCGCTGTGAATCGTGCCCAGCGTCATGGCAGCGTGCGCTTTAACGCCCCAGAACGCACGGCTCGCGAGCAGCCGGCTCAACGTGTCGACGACCTCCGCCGTCGGGCTCTTGGCAAGTGCCCGGACGGCATCGACACGCGCGCAATAGTGCCGCTCCGCCAGGCTTTGCCGGATGAGCATCTCAACCGGCACGTGCAGTTCGGTTGTCTTGAGCACGTCGCCGTCCGGATCGAAATAAAAAATCTCGGGCCGCCGCTCAAGAGCAAAGCTCAAAATCTGCTCTTTCTGTTCGATGTTGACCGTAAAGCGGCGCTCCGTCTTCCCGGTCACAAACGCGATGGTGATGGGCAAGGTGAAGACGGCGGTCCCGTCGCTCGTATCTTGCGTCTGCTCCACGCGCACGTGCGCGGACTTCGTCGCTTCATCCCAGCTGTAGTTGACGCGAAACGCTGGATGTCCGCCCTTGAAGACCCATTGGTCGAAGAACGGCAGCATGTTGCGTCCCGTCACCGCCTCGATCGAACGAATGAAGTCGATCGTTTCGACATTTTCCAAGCGGTGATCCTCAACGTAACGGTTGATGGAGCGCCACCACAACTCATCGCCCAGCATGCGGCGGATGGTGTGCAGCACGCACGCGCCTTTTTCGTAGAGATGGCGGTCGAAAAGATCGATCGGCTCCGAGTACACGTTGGTGACGATGGGGCGGCGGTATTCCTTGCTGTCCTCTTCGAAGTAACGGGCAGCTAGATGCAGCCGGTAATGATCGAATTCGTCGGCACCTTGATCGAATTCTCGGAACAGCGCCTCGAAATAGGTGGCGAAGCCTTCGTTGAGCCACGCATGCGACCAGTCTTTGCAGGTAAGCAAATCGCCGAACCACTGATGAGCCAGTTCGTGCGCGACGAGCCCATCGCTTGAGAAATCAAGATGCGCGCGTGCGTCGTGCAGCGTCGTGTCGGTCTGCGTCGTGGCTGTCGTATTTTCCATGCCGCCGAAGATAAAGTCGGCCACTGCGATCTGCGCATACTGTGCGTAGGGATAAGGTACGCCGATCTGATCCGAAAAGAATTTGACCATCTTCGGGGTCTTGCCAAAGGAGCGCTCTCCATCCGTTTCGCGGCCGGGCACCACATAATACGAGATGGGGACATCCTGCAGCATGTCGGTATGGCCTGAGAACTCGCCGGCGACGCAGGTCACGAGGTAGGTGACATGCGGGGTATCCATCTTCCAATGATAGGTCTTTGTCTTGGCGGCCCTACTCGCCGTCACGCCGACGAGCGTTCCGTTGCTGAGCACAAAGAAATTTGCCGGCACCGTGGCTGTGACTTCGGTCGTCGCCTTGGCGTTCGGGTAGTCGATGCAGGGAAACCAATAATGGGCGTCTTGGTCCTGGCCCTGCGTCCACACCTGAACGGGTTTGCGGGGATATGCCTTGTCCGGTGAGACGAAGTAGATGCCTTGGGTGGGCTGGCGCGCTTCATAGTCGACGATCACGGTGCTCGACTTGCCCGGTTGCAAGGTGTGACCGAGTTCGATGGTCAGCTGGCCGCCGGACGTTTCGAACGGCAGATTTTTGCCGCTGGCGTTGCGCACCGATTTGATGTGCAGATGGTCGGCATCCATCGCGAGGCTGCGCAGCGCCTTCCCCACCGCGCTGAAGGTCGTGCGACAGCTGCCGAATAGGATGTGCTTTTTAAAGTCGAACGAGAGCGTGAGCGCTATGTGTTCGATCCCAGCCGGCCGGTCAGGCGCGTAGCGCGGCTTGGACCCGGGCAGCGCGAACGGGCGCCGGCCGGATGCTGCGTTTGCGATGCCGGCGCGACGGCAATACCTTTGTGTCATTCGTTGATTATCGGGCCGCTGCCAGTTCTTTGCGCTCCGCAGTCACCGTTTGGACGACTTTGGGCGGGGCGAACTCAAAATGATCGTGCTCGGCTGAGAAGTAGCCGAGTCCTTGCGTGGCTGTGCGCAGTTCGGTCAGGTAGCGCGACATCTCCGCGTGCGGCACGAGCGCCTTCACCACGTCGCAGCCTCTGCGCTCCTCGCTCGGCCCGTAGTTGAGAATCTGACCGCGATGACCGCTGATTTGCTGCAGCACTGCACTGGTGTACGTGTTCGGCACCGTAATCTCCACCCGCTGAATCGGTTCGAGCAACACGGGATGGCACTTCGGCATTCCTTCGCGCATGGCGAGTGAGGCGGCGAGCTTGAATGACATCTCGTTCGAGTCGACGGTGTGGTACGAGCCATCATACAGCGTCACCGAAACGTCGACGACCGGGAAACCGCCGATGGGACCCTTTTCGAGCGCTTCGCGCACTCCTTTTTCGACGCCCGGGAAAAACTGCTTGGGGACGGAACCGCCGACGACGCGCTCGTCGAATTTGAAACCGCTGCCGCGCGGCAACGGTTGAATTTCAATGTGCACGTCGCCGAACATCCCGTGGCCGCCGGTCTGATGTTTGTACCGTCCTTGTTGCTGCGTCTTGGCGGTGATGGTCTCGCGATACGGCACCTGGGGCAGCTGCGTGTCGAGTTTGACGCCGTACTTGCGCTGCAGCCGCTCTACCGTGACGCTTAAGTGCATCTCACCGTAGCCGCGCAGCACGAGCTCGTCGGTGAAGCTTTCGCGCTCGACGACGAGCGTCGGATCCTCTTCGCGCATGCGCACGAGCAACTGTGAGAGTTTGGCTTCGTCCGCGCGGTCGTGCGGCCG
Source organism: Vulcanimicrobiota bacterium (assembly GCA_030948685.1). Classification (GTDB taxonomy): domain Bacteria; phylum Vulcanimicrobiota; class Vulcanimicrobiia; order Eremiobacterales; family Eremiobacteraceae; genus JAFANK01. The sequence continues at coordinate 20,789 of JALYZV010000047.1, forward strand.
CAAGGCAAGCGAGAAGGCGGGCTTGGGCAGCTTGTGGACCGGCATCTTGGTCTTGGTGCCGTTCGAGCACAGCGTGTCACCGGTGACCGTCGTATCTAAGCGAGCGATCGCAACGATGCTGCCAGGTCCGGCAGCGCTGGCGGCAGCTTGATTCTTACCGAGCAAGGAGTACAGGCCACCCGGACGTTCCTTGACCTCGCGATTTGCGTTGACGAGCGCTGTGTCCGGATTGAGCGTTCCCGAGAAAACGCGCACGATCGAGAGCTTGCCGCTTTGCGGATGCACGGTTGTTTTGCACACCTGCGCAACCAAGGGCGCCGCCGCGTTGGGTTCCACAATTTTGCCCGCTTGATCGGCGCGTCGCATCTGCGTAGCATCAGGAAACTGACGGATGATAAGAGCAAGCAGTTCGGGGACGCCCCAGCCGCGGATGCCGCTGGCCACGACCACCGGAATGATTTTATCTGCGCTGACGTCAGTTTCAAGATCGCGCTCGATCTCGTCAAGCGGGGGCTCTTGACCCTCGAGAATCTCTTCCATCAGATGGTCGTCGAAATCGGCCAGCGCCTCGAGTAACTCCTCGCGGTTTTTGTCGGCCAGGTGTTCCGGCAAGGCGGTGGGACTGGACTGCCCATCGCCGTATTTGAACGCTTTCATGGTCACGACGTCGACGAAGCCCGACAGGTTTTCGCCTTGTCCAACCGGGGAGTGCTCCGCCACGACATGGTTTCCGAAGCGCCGGCGCAGTGCTGCATAGGTTGCGCCGAAATCCGCTCCCGGTCGATCGAGCCGGTTGATGACGAAACAGTGCGGCATGTGCAGCGATTCGAGATAGTCAACCAATGTCTCAACTTGCGGTAAGCGGTTGGGGTCAGCCTCGACGACGACAATGGCCGCGTCAGCGGCCTGCAACGCGAATTTTGTTTCTTCAAAAAAATCGACTGCGCCGGGGCAGTCGATGATGTTTATCCGAACGCCTGCGCTTGTGAGATGCGCAAAGGCAGGAGCGACTGACATCTGATGAGCGTGCGATTCAGGGTCGTGATCTGTGGTGGCGGTGCCGTCAACCACCGAGCCCTTGCGTGGGATAGCTTGGCTGTGAGCGAGCAATGCCTCGACGAGGGTGGACTTGCCACTGTGATGCGGACCGACAAATGCCACATTCCTGATGCCTTGGGCTTGCGCTGCCGCCATCACATACCTCCGCGCGCGCATGAACTCGCGCTCGTACACGTTTCTCAGAAAGGGAAGAGCGGTTTCGACGTGGGGCTGCGCTTGCCTCTCACCTCGGCAGCGCGCGGTATAGTCGCCGGGGGACACATCCGTCGGCGGCGCGAAAAACTGTAGCCCATGAATGCGCGCGGCACGCTCTCGGTCAACGAAACGTTCTTCTCCATCCAAGGCGAGGGTGGTCTCATCGGCGCGCCAACCCTCTTCATACGATTGGATGGCTGCCCGCTGCGTTGCGCGTGGTGCGACACGCCATATGCGCTAGCCGGTGATGCCGGCCAGCCGAAGAGTATCCAAGAGCTGGCGGCCCTTGCGACGGACAATCATCATGTGGTCATCACCGGCGGTGAACCGCTGGTACAAGACATCGCGCCACTCGTCGAGGCGCTGCGCGACTGTCACATCACGGTCGAAACGAGCGGCACGATCTTCGCCGATCTGCCTGCCGTGTCGCTCTTTTCCATCAGCCCAAAAGTCGGCACGTCGGGCTACACCCCCAAGCCCACCGTGCTGCGCAAATTCTGTGCGTCGGCGCCGGGGCGCATGCAGCTAAAGTTTGTCATTGGTGAAACGCGCGATTTGGCTGAGGCCGGCAGCCTGCTTGCCTCGCTGGGCGAAGACCTGCCCGCCAGCACGCCGATCGTGCTGCAACCCGAGAGCGGCCGCGCTGGCAGTGGCGAGTCGTACCTGCATTTTTTGGATTGGCTGACTGGATGCGTGCTGGCAGATGCTCGCTGGAAACGCTACGACGTCCGTGTCCTGCCGCAATTGCACTACTTGCTATGGCATGGAATTCCCGGACGATGATTGCAATTAGCTTCAGCTGTCACATCGACGCGGCGCATCAGCTCTCGCTGCCGTACGATTCACCCTGCAACCAGCGGCACGGGCACCGCTACGGTATCGAGATCAGCGCGTCGGCGCATGAGCTGGAGCACGGCATGGTGGTGGATTTCAACGTCTTGCAAAAAGTCGTGGATGAGTTCGACCACTGCGATCTCAATGAACGGCCGGAATTCAGAGTCACCGGGCTAGCCACGACGGCGGAGAATATCGCCATCGTGCTGTCGCAAAAGCTGCAGCACGCGGTCGGTGAACGTGTGTCGATTGACGAGGTCGTGGTACGCGAAACGCCGCGCTCGTTAGCGCGCTGGCGCCGTCGCTAGTTGCGGACGCGGTCGGGGTTGATCGTGATATCCAGCTTGTCGGCGGCAATTTCCGCAAAGGCGGTGGTCACCGCTTTCTCGGGATTGGCGCCTTCGATGGAAGGCTCGTCGCGATTGACGAGTTGCTGCGCGCGTACTCGCGCCGCGTTCACCAGCAGATACTTATTGCCGACGCGATCCAATAACTGATCGATATCGCCGAAAGACTTCGACGGTTTGTGTTCTTTCATCAGACCAGACTCATTCGACAGACGCTTTGCAGCGCCTGCACTTTTCGCGTTCGAGCATGCGTCTCAGCGACTATTCTTGCAGCAGCATCTCCAGCTTGCCCCGCATGGCGACAAGGCCGTCCTGATTGGTGGCCGCTCCCTCGAAGCACACGATCACGCCACCCAACGACGCTTTGAAGTACGTATCGGTGACGTGCCACGCAAGCTCGAGCGTGTCACCTTCGCGGACAGCCGCGGTGAAACGGAACGAGCAGCCGAGACCGATTGCCGTTCCGCGCTCGGCTAACCACGATGCCGCCAGGCCGAGCATGAGCGAAATCGTGTGCTCGGCCGCGGCGATGCGCTTACCGAAGCGCGACTGAACACCCGCCGCATCTTCGATATGCACGGGGTTGTGATCGCCGGCACGATGTGCAAAATCGGCAATGTCGGCTGCGTCGTAACGATGGTGGCGAGAAACAGAATCGCCTCGCGCAACACGCTCGGCGAGTGGTGGTAACGTCATGCGGTAGTCTTTGACAGGCCTCCGCGTAGCCCTGGCCGAAGGCATGGCCGATGTCAAAAGTTGCCGTATTCGGCGCCGCTTGTGCGGCGCTTTCGTCTGCACTCGTGCTGTGCTCGTCGGCGGCTTTTGCGCGCCACCAAGCGCCGCCGGCTCCCCAGTCGATGCTTGCAGTGCAGCCGTATGAGCGCGTTGCCATTGGCGACGTCGAACGCGTACCCATCGGCAGCGAGATCGAAGTTGTCGGCTACTTCTCGCACAAGTCGCCTGAGATCGACGGCGACCTTGAAGTTTATCTCATCGACCATCACGGCTATTTCGTCGTGGTCGAGGCGCCACGCCGCTATCGATCGATGAAGTACGATATCCGTGCGCTCCACCTTCACCGCAACGAGCTCGTCTTCGTGCGTGGTACGTTGACGCAACAACGCGACAAGCCAACGACTCACTACGTCAATGGCTGGATGGAAATTAATCCGGTTGAAACGATCAGGAGATACGCGGGGCCGGTGCCGCCGGATCTGCACTACCTGCGCGTGGTGCACCGCCTCTTCGGCAGCACGCACGTCACCCAGATATAGGGTTTAGGCCGCCTCGTTGAGGCCGATTGCCTTCAGCGCTTCCGTTCCGCTGCGGAAGATCACAACCGGCTTTGGCAACTGCGTCTGCGATAGGTGGCTGGCAAGCCATGAATCCTTGGCGACGAAGGCGATTTGCAAGGATGGCCGTTCTGCCACCAATTTTTGCACAGCACCAGTAAGCTTGGCAACGCCGATTTCGTCCGCGCTGGTCAAATCTTCCAGGTCGATGAGCAGGTCACTCTGGTCGAGGTGCGCCGCGTGCAACAGCGCGGTCTGGATCGTCGGGGCCGCGGCGAAATCCAACTGCCCTTCAATCTTAAACAGATTCCAACGACGCGTGGCCGGTAGTGTCTGTAGAGTCATAGTGTCACCTGTATCACCATTATCGGCGGTTTGTCTATAATCTTCAGTGCGCGCATGGCATACCAGATAACGTACGCCCGGTACTGAACGTTCCGCCGCAAAGCCCCAAGGCTCGGGGCTCGAAGGAGTGGAACCGGCTGCATGGTGGAGGTCGTTTGTATCATTGGAGATCGGGTCTATCACGCGCAGGGCAGTCCCTGTCAGCGGCAGCTGGACGGGCGCGGGCCGATCTTAACGTTAACTGCAGCGCAGGCGCACGAAGTCGGCATGGAGCCCTGCGGCTTTTGCGTAGGCACGTCGCCCGAGACGCCTACGCCGCAAAGCCGCTAAGCGCCGCGCGTAACTCGTCGGGCAGCGGCCGCTTCGCAAGGGTTGTGCGATCGACGCACACCAGCACGATCTCGAAGTCGGCGATATGGGTGCCCGTTTGGTTATCGATCGTAAAGCTGAGCGTCACCGACGAGGTCCCCAGCGCTTTGACGATTGCGCTTACCCGCAGCTTTTCATCTAGCCGCGCCGGCGCGTGGAAATCAGCAGAGAAGTGAACGCGCGGCAGCCAGCAAGCAAAGGTGTCGAAGACTTTGCTGTAGGGCATGCCAGCCGCGCGAAACAACTCGGTTTCGGCTACCTCTACAAAACGTACGAACGCTCCGTAGCAGACGATGCCGGCGGCATCCACATCGCTCCAGCGGACGTACTCCTCGATGCTGAACGGACGTCGCTCGCTCACCGCCTTCCGTGCGCTCGCGTATGCATGCGATTACACTCGTTCCAATCGGGCGGTAAAATGGCGCAGCGGCGGCGACTGCCATACCAGACGTAAGCCGCGCAGCGTGCTGCGCCGTTTGAAAACGTCGCCCATGACCTCAATGACATAGTCGACGTGGCTTTGCGTGTAAACGCGCCGCGGAATCGCCATGCGCACGAGTTCCATGGATGCCGGCGTTTCCTGGCCGCTGTGCGGATCCGTTTTGCCGAACATCAAGCTGCCGATCTCGACCGCACGGATGCCGCCGGTTAGGTACAGCTCGCCCAGCAGCGCTTGGCCGGGAAACTGACTCACCGGAATGTGCGGCAAGAGCGCAGCGGCATCGACGTAGATCGCGTGACCGCCGGGCGGCAGCACGATGGGATAGCCGATCTCGACCAGATGCTCTCCCAAATAGGCGGTGGACGTAATTCGATAGCGCAGATAGTCGTGTTCGAGAACCTCGCGCAAGCCGATGGCGATGGCCTCTAGGTCTCTCCCCGCCAGACCGCCGTAGGTGGGAAATCCCTCAGTCAGGATCAAGAGACGTGCTTCTTGCTTGGCGAGCGCATCGTCGTTGGTGGCGAGAAAACCGCCGATGTTGACCAGACCGTCTTTCTTTGCCGACATTGTCGCGCCGTCGGCATGTGAAAACAGTTCGCGAACAATATCGGTGATCGCTGTATCTTCGTATCCTTTTTCGCGTTCGCGAATGAACCAGCAATTTTCTGCGAAACGGCAGGCGTCGATGTAGAGCGGCAGTCCAAACTCCTTGCAAACCGCACGCACGGCCTTGATATTTTCCATCGAGACCGGCTGGCCGCCGCCCGAATTGTTCGTCACTGTGATCATGACCAGCGGGATCTTCTCGCGACCGGTTTCGGTAATGAGCTTGCGCAGCGCGCCGACATCCATGTTGCCTTTAAACGGGTGCAGCGCCGCGGGCTGGCGGCCTTCAGGTATGGGAAGATCGACCGCGATTCCGCCGACATGCTCGATATTGGCGCGGGTGGTGTCAAAATGCGTGTTGTTGGGGACGATGTCGCCCGGCTTGCACACCGTCGAAAACAGGATGCGCTCCGCGGCACGGCCCTGATGCACCGGCAAGGCGTGCTTGAACCCGAAAATGTCGCGCACTGTCTGCGCGAAATGGTAATAGGAACGGGCGCCGGCGTAGGACTCGTCCCCCCGCAGCATGCCTGCCCATTGCTCGGCACTCATCGCGCCTGTGCCGCTGTCGGTGAGCAGGTCGACGATCACATCCTCGGCTCGCAGCAGAAACCCGTTGTAGCCGGCTGCGGCCAGCAGCTTCTCGCGCTCGGCGCGGGAGGTCATGCGGATCGGTTCGACCATCTTGATGCGAAATGGCTCGATGATGGTATGAAAAGACATGCAACCTCGCAATCTTCCGAGCGGCTCGTTCGCCAAGGAAATCGCAGAAACCTCAAATAAGGGGTGGGCGTGATTGCCGCGTCAGTCCTCACCCACATCTGTCCGAAGTGCATGTCACCGAACATGGAGCGGCGCAGCTATTGGTACCCGACACTCGGGTATGGGGATTCGGAATTGGCTTGCCGGCTGTGCGGCCTGCTGCTCTGGCCGCGTTTTGATGAGACCCCACGCCGAGCGTACCTGCGCTGGCTTATGGACCGAATCGCGTTTTAGAACAAATCGCGTTTTAGAACAAACGACGTATGAAGCAACGGACCTTTAGGTCCGTTACTGCGTTTTAGAACGGACCTTTAGGTCCGTTGCTTCATTGGAATGTTACTTCATTACGAACCGGCATTACGAGCCGGTGCCTTTATAGTGGTTGACGCCGATGCGCCAGAATAGGTACGCGCCGCCGAACCAGACGAGGCCCACAACCGGCGTGAGCCAGCCCAGTGCCGGATTCACCGTATAGCCGGCTTCCGCAGTTTTGTGGAGCAATGCCGTCGCCGGAAAATAATTCATAAAAGCAAATGGGAAAATATAGGCCAGCATAATGCGCACCGGACGATTGTAGATGGACAGCGGATAGCGCGTAAAATCATTCTCCAGCGACATCACCACCCAACGCAGCGTGTCGAGCCGGATGACCCAAAATGAGAGCGTCGCCACCGCAAGCTGCACGGCGAAGTCAATCAGTGCTCCACCCAGGAAGGCAAGGACGAGCAGTGCGGTCGAGGCTGCGGTCCATTGCAAGTGCACGACGCCTTGCGCAAATGCGAAAAAGATGAGCGCCACTGCGAGTTCGTCCGGCCAGATCTGGCCTGGCTGTGAAAGAATCTGGAAGAGCGGATCCAGCGGCCGCACCAGGAAGCGGTCGAAGTCGCCCTCGCGCACGTGGTCCCCAACGTTGCCGATGGTGAAAAAAAACGTGTTGTTGAGCGTGTGGCCGACCATATAC
>JALYZV010000056.1 GCA_030948685.1 Vulcanimicrobiota bacterium
GTCGTTTCCTTCGTCGGTGAACCATACGTTGTTGTCAGGGCCCACGGTCATCCCCCGAATGCCGCAATAGATTGGCGCGGTAGGGCAGCTTGCGGGCCCCGGAATGGCGTACTCGGCGACGATCGTACCCAGGGTGTTCATCTTGGCGATCTCGCTGGTCCACGGTGCCGCAAACCCCGCCTCCGCAATCCAAAGATAGCCATCGGAGGTGGTCGTCATCCGCATGAAACGAAAGGTGCCGGTGGCGTACGCCCACTCAGTCATGACACCAGACGGCGTTACCCGCCCGATCTTATCGACCACCTTTTCCGTGAACCATATGTTTCCGTCTTGGCCCCAGGCGATGCCACCGATTGTGCCCCCCGTGCCATTGCTCGATTGAGTGGGAACTGCGAACTCCGTTATCGTCCCAGACATCGTGCTTTTCGCAATGAAGTTGGTAGGCCCAGTGGCTTCGGCGAACCACATATTGCCGTCACGCCCCGCGATGATGAGATCCGGTCCGGCGTTTACGGTAGGGGTTGAGTACGAGGCGATGAGAGTTCCAAAGATCGACATGACGCCGACGACGCTTGCGCCGGGGTGCGAGAACCAGATATTGCCATCGGGGCCCGCGACTATTCCGGTGGGATTGAGCGGACCGGTCCCTAGTGGCGGCGGGAGCGGGAATTCGGTTATGACTCCCGCGGTCGTGATCCGGCCGATCTTATTGAAGTTCGTCTCCGAGAACCACAGATTTCCGTCGGGCCCCGGGTTGATGATTTGCGGGCACGTGTTGGCCGTGGGAATCGTGAACTCTGTAATCGTGCCGGTTAACGTTACTCGGCCAATCTTATTGGCATCGCACTCCGTCACCCAAAGGTTCCCGTCAGAACCGGATGTTATGGCGCCGAGGTATGTATTGGCTGAGGGAAGCTTGTACTCAGTAACCGTGACTGCGGTCGGCGTCGGGGTCGCCAGCGGCGTCTTCAACTGAAGTTCGCCTATATGGTTTGGCGGCAAACAACAACCACCCTGACTCAAGCAGCCAGCAAGGGTGAACGAGAGCGTCAGGATCGTCAGAGCACAGAACAATGCACGTGGAAAGTTTGTCATAATCCCCTCTTTTAGCGTCGCAATCCAGTCGTTAAGTTTCCAACGACGTTTTGAAACTCGTCAGCGAACCAGACGTTGTTGTCCGGCCCGACCGCCACACCCCTCGGTCTCCCGCCGGGTAAGGCGTACTCGGCGACGAGGGTACCGAACGGGTTCATCTTCGCAATTTCCCCGCTGAACGGCGCTGTGGCGGTGTACTCCGCGAACCAGAAATAGCCGTCAGGGGTTGTGGCGATCCGCTGGAAGCGCAGATCGCCGGTCGCGAACGGCCCGAATTCCGTGATCACCCCTGCCGGCGTGATCCGGGCAACCTGGTTGGCCAGCCGTTCTGTGAACCAGATGTTACCGTCGAGGCCTGCGACAATGCCGCCGATCGCTCCGGCTCCGCTGGTAGGCGGGGTCAGAGGAGGCGACGGAATCGTAAACTCGGTTATCGTACCAGACAAGGTGATTCGCGCGATTTTGTTGTTGTTTTGATCGCCGAACCACATATTGCCATCCGGCCCGCTGATAATCAGTCCCGCATTGCTGTTGGCCGTTGGAATGGCGTAGGTGGCGATAAGGTTTCCAGACATCGACATCACGCCGACGACATTTGCACCCGCGTGGACGAACCAAATGTTGCCATCGGGACCCGCAGCGATTCCGTTCAAATTTTGCGGTGCGGTGGCAAGCGGAGGCGGTAAGGGGAATTCGGTTATGACTCCCGCTGTTGTGATGCGCCCTATGGTATTGAGGTTGGCCTCGTTGAACCAAAGCGCGCCGTCTGAAGCGGGGGTAATGAATTGAGGACATGTGCTGGCAGTCGGAACCGGGAACTCTGTTATGGTGCCCGCCAACGTGACACGCGCGATCTTGTTGGCATCGCACTCCGTTAGCCACATGTTGCCGTCAGGACCCTTGGTCAATCCGCCCAGATACGAATTCGCCGAAGGAAGCGCGAACTCGGCGAGCGTGGCTGCGCTCGGCGTCGGGGTCGCCAGCGGCGTCTTCAGCTGAAGTTTCCCGACATGGTCGCCAGGCGCGGTCGAACCTGGGCCACCGCAGTTAGCGAGACTGGACGATAGCAGGAGGACCGCGAGACCGATAACCGCGGCGATTGGTAGCCGCCCCATGGCGTGTTTCATACCAACGATTGTAGCCCAGGCGGCGCGCCGAGGGAATTCCGTAGAAATACGTAGTCCCGTGTATTGCGATGAGCGGCTAGACTTTGAGGGCTTCTTTCACGGCCCGATCTTCGCTCCACACGCCGCCCTCATCTGAGAGATGAGCGATCTCTGTATCGCTGAGCCGTTGCCTGAGGGCCGACATGAGTTTTTCGTAGCCCCACTTCTCGGTCGTTTCACGTTCGAGCTCGAGCTCTTTAAACTGAGCGTTGACGTACCCTAAGAGCTGTGCAGCGGCATGTACGTGTTCGCGCAGCGCCGCAAGCAAGGCGAGATGCTGGAGTGCGACGGCGGTGTTCCAGGGATTTTGCTCTGGTTGGGCCCAGCGCAGCCCCTCGCGCGCAGCCGTACGAGCTTCCTCTAAATTCCCGAGAGCGATGCGGTATGCAGCGCTGTTATTGTAATCGATTGCCAGATCGGTCGCTTCTTTGCCGCGCGAGGTTATTTCGAGCGACTCGCTGACCGACTTCAACGCCTCATCCGGGTGACCATCTGCAAACTCAAGCTCGCCGAGATTTCCGAGCACGTTGGCCGTTGCCAACTCGTCGCCCAACGCCTTGTACGCCGCCAGCGCCTGCGTGTAAAATTCTCGGCCTTTGGCAAAGTCGCCGCGATTGTAAGCACTGACACCTTGCAACGAAAGGCATGACGCGACGCCAACTCTATCGCCATATTCGCGCAGCGCTGCGATCGCCTGCACGATCACGTCGTTCGCTTCATCCAGCCGCCCCATTTGCAAGAGACTGTACGCCAGGGTCCGCAACGCGTAGCCTGCACCGCGGCCGTCTCCAACCGATTGATAGAGCGCGACAGCACGTTCCGCGCAATCGCGCATCGGTTCGCCTTGCAGGAAGCGAGATTTTGCGCGCCACAGGCGCGCTGCAATTGCCGGATGATCGGACTCATTGACGCGTTCGATGGCAGCCCCAAGCCATAAGCGCGCTTCAATCGATAGCCCTCCTAACGCCCACAGCCGCTCCAGGGTACCCGCCACGCTGGCGCCCAGCGCGACGTCATGTCGCTCTGCCAGCGCCCATTCCAGGGTCGCGCGATAGTTTTCCAAGTCAAGCTCCAGGCTTGCGAGCCAGCCAGCGGTTGATCCCACACCATAGCGTTCGTCGGCGGCGCGTGCTTGATCGCGAAAGTATTCACTGTGCCGGCGTGCGCACTGTTCTTGCTCGCCGCTGGCATTGAGCTTTTCAAGCGCGTACGCTCGAGTTGATTCGAGCAGACGGTAGCGTTCTTGGTTTCCGCCCGTCTGGACCACGACGAGCGATTTGCCGACAAGCGCGATCACCAGGTCACTAATGTTGCGATCGTCGAGCCCACCGCCCGCACAGACCGCCGCCGCCGCTTGAAGGCTGAAGCTTCCCGCAAAGACACCCAGCCGATTGAAGAGCTGCTGTTCTGTCGGCGAGAGCAGGTCGTAGCTCCAGTCGATCAGCGCTGCGAGCGTCTTGTGGCGTGGCAACGCCGTACGGCTGCCGGCAGTGAGCACCCGGAACCGGTCATCCAGGCTCTGGGCGAGGCTCTCGATATTGACTGCATTGATCCTCGTCGCAGCCAACTCGATGGCCAGCGGGATGCCGTCAAGGCGGTGACAGATTTCGGCAACGATCGGTGCGTTGTCGTTGGTTAATGTGAAATGCGTGTCTGAAGCTTGCGCCCGATCCATGAAGAGCGCAATCGCCCCGTAGCGCATAGCCCTGTCTGCTTTTAAGCCGCTCGTTGTCTCGGGCAAAGCCAGCGAGCGCACGCGGTGCACGACCTCTCCAACGATCCCGAGTGCTTGACGAGAAGTGGCCAGGATGCGGACGTGCGGGCATTGGTGCAAGATCTCGTCGCACAGCTCCGCAGCCGTATCCAAGACATGCTCGCAGTTGTCGAGAATGAGCAGCGCCCGCTTACGCTTGAGCGCGTCAACGATTGATTCGAGCGGCGAGCGACTCTGCTGTTCTCGCACAGCAAGCACTTTGGCAACCACGCTGGGAAGCAAGCTGGACTCAGATATTGGCGAGAAATCGCAGAACCAAACACCATTGGGAAATTGGTCGAGGAGATCCACGCCGATGCCGAGGCCCAGCCGCGTCTTTCCTACACCACCCGATCCGGAAAGCGTGAGCAAACGGTTGCTTTTCAGGAGATGCTCTGCGTCTATGAGGTCCTGTTCGCGACCCAGCAGGGTGGTGAGCTGAATGGGCAGGTTATTCGGGTGCAAATCGATGGGCGAGCCAGATGCGCCCGAGACCGCGCTGCCCAGCAAGCCGGCGCGCCCGGCTTCGACGACGGCGCGAGTCCGCGTCGGCGCATTGAGCTTGCTGAGGACGTGGTCGATGTGGGTTTCAACCGTCCGCCGGCCAAGCGACAAGCGGCGCGCGATTTCCTTGTTGCTGAGGCCAAACGCCATCAGCTCCAGCACTTCTTGCTCACGCTTGGTGAGAACAATTGCAGGCGCAGAGCTCGTCGCGGGTGCCGCGTTCGCCTCAGACATCGCTGCGGTATCGGACAATCCGCCCGAGGCTATGAAAGCGGCGGGATTCTGTTTCGGTCGAGTGTTTTGCATCGACGCCTAACTCGTGCAACCACTTTGGAACGTAGGCATGAGTTCGACGATGTGCTGCAAAGGCCCGCCTGATTAGGTGGGTGTTGAACTCGGCGTGACTGTCGGCGTGGGGCTTGGCGTCGGCGTGGGGGTCGGCCTGGGCGTCGGCGGGAGAGGAAACGATGGCGTCAGGGGAGTCTTTAACTGCCCGGTCTGCCCACAACCGGCCAGGATCGTAGCGGCGAGAAAGATCACTCGGGCACACTGGAGCACACGCACAATTGTAATCCTAGCCGGCGGCGGGATGCCCATTGTCGATCTCAGGCGGCCAGACAACCTCGAACCGCTCGAGAACAACTTCCACTCCGTCGTCTACCTCGAATCCCTCGCGAGCACCTTGCCGTTTAAAGTATCGCGCATACGCCGCTCGCCACCAGGCGAGGCTCCGGTCTCCACCTCCCTCATCCCAGGCAAAACGCTCGTCGACGTCACGCATTGGTTTAATTTCGACCTGCACCATGCGAATGATGGAGCAGGGCGCATTCTTGCCGTCAATAACGACGCCGAAGTTTCCCGGCTTGGGCACAGGCATGCCGCGTGTAGCAAAGTCTCGCAGCAGGGTTGTCGTGGCGCGCTTTTTCCCGGCGACGACCTGCGACGAGAGTTCGTCTGCAAGTTCGGCGCTGTCTCCGAATTGAAACACCCGGAAGCTGGTGGGGCCAACGCGAAAAATGGCCGCGAAAGCATTCCAAAATTGCTTCACGTCCGCATCTTTGTTCAAAGCGTCGCGCGCCGCTTTTCTCATCCCGGAGTGTGGGCCTATTGGCAAAAACCCGCCTCGCTTCTTCGATCCTAGCACAGGCAGCAGCGAAAGGCCCTCCGTAGAAGTACGGAGTCGCGAGCTGGGTGGTAAAAAAAGAGGGCCGAGTATTCGGCCCTTCTGCTGGTGCTTCGACGTCGTCGATGGGATGAATTAATTGAATGATTGCAGTTTCAGTTTGTTGCGGACGACGGACAGCGTTGGCGATGAGATCAGCGCGATGTAGTACGCGTGGATCTCTCGCGCGTTGAGCGTGGTTCGCACGAAGTCGGGTTTCGGTCCCTTGACGGCCGGCGCATCGCTGCGCTGGCTTCTCTTCTCGAACGGTCCGATCTCTCGCACGACTGGCTTTCCTTTCCCAGGCTATCCCGCCAAGCGGTGGCCTGGTCAATACATAAACGTATCGACCCTCGACTTAGTTGCTCCAGCTCGTCGTCGCGTCCTTAGGGACGATGCTTGTCGAATTCCGCTTCGCTGAAGTACCAGTCTGGTAGAGTATTCGGAAAACCGAAGTCGGAAAAATAGTACTCGTAGTGCCCGCTGTCAGAAATAAACCCGAAACGTCCCTCTCCGTCGGCCCTGGCCTGTTTGACCATCCAATAGTTTCCGATAGGCGCAAACTCAACGTCTGCGATGGCATGGCCCGAAAGTGGACCCACGTTGCCAGCAGCGTCCGCGTGGGCTCTCCAGACCTGAAACGTCTGGATGTCAACCCAGAGGTCGCGCCAGGGATGCCTATTCTGGTCCTTCACTGGGCGCAGCGCAAGATGGTAGACGGGATGACTCGCGTAGGTCTCGAGACCGGCGTTTGCGACAACGTAGTAGCGGTCGCCGGTGACGTGCTGACGCAAGATGAGCGGCACTTTTTTGCTGCCCGGTGCCGGCGTGCCGACCGGTGGTGGCGGCGTCGTGGTCGGAGCGGGTGTCGCATACAACAGGATGTTGTTGTCCGGCGCCGACGGGAACGGGTAACCGAAGAACGTCTCGTTTTTGCCACGCCGACCGGGAGCGAGATTCTGCATGAGCCCCTTCCCGTCGCTGCGGTACCAGACTTGATAGTCGTACTCGTGGCGCTTGCCATGGTGCACGAAGATCTCGTGCATTTTGTACATGATGTAGGGCGGATCTGGGTTCGCGCGCAGCGTCTCTTCGGTGCGCGATAGGATCTCATCGGGCGTCAGCGATTCTTTGGGCGTTGGGATAGGCGTCGGCGAAGGCGACGGTGAGGGCGACGCGGATGTCGCCGACGACCTGCCTTCCACATCTGCCTGCGCCAGCTCGTACCCTTTGTCCAGACCTGCCAGGGGCAGCGCCATGAGTGCGCCCGCCACAAGCAGTCGTGCCAGAATGTGATATTTCACAGTACGATAACGTTTCGGCACGCCTCGCTATTAGGTCTGCCAGACTAATATGAAAGCTGTGGTGGGAAATCGGGCTTGGGCTTGCGAACCCACGACCGTCCATCAAGGTGCGACGCCTCAATAACGATCCGTTGCTCCGTTGATAGTGCAGCTGCGTTTGAGAGCGACGGCGAAATCATGGTAAGACTCAGAGTTTATCTGGTGCTGGCCTTCGCATGTGCGATCGGCCTTTCGGCTGCCTCCTGCGGCGGTGGAGGAGGAGGAGGCACCATCAACCCGCCCTCCAGCCCGACGCCGCCGCCCACAATTCCACCGTCACCATTTGTGTGCCCGACTGGCGGCTGCACCTCGTTTACGCTGAGTGGCTCGAGCACCCAAACCGTGACGCGAACGCAACCGACGCCCGTACCGCCGCCGCTTGTTGTCACGAGCACTGTCACCGATAGCATCGCCGTGATGCCGGGCAAAACTTTCCATGGCCGCCCAGCGACTGACTACAAAACGACAGAGACCGACGCCGCCCCAACGCAGACCATCACGACCGTCACGGACAATTACATTCAGTTTCCGGTCCCGCCCCCCGGTAATATCGTCAACATCGGGTACGCCTCCACCGACAGTAACGGCGTCAAACTCGACGTTCAATATAACGGCGCGAACGGCATCATCGGGCAGGTTCCATGTTGCACCGGCTGGTCGAATAGCGCGCAGTCGATCTACAGCGAAACGGATCCGGACGGCACGACCATTACGGAGAACGTTGCGTCGGATGGATCCTTCACGCTGACGAAGACTGAACCAGCGGGCACGACAACGGAAACGCAGAATTCAAATGCTACCGGCACAGCAACGGTTCCGGTGGTGGGATTCTTTGGCCGTGGGGTGGGCACCGGCACGACGATTACCATCCCGGCTCAAAGCGGAGGCACGATCAACTACACGCTGACCGCTGCCGGCGCGTCTCCCCCGACACCCGCGCCAATTATCCTGACGATCAATGCTTGGTATGCTCCCTCGCAGACGCTTGCAACCGATACAACAACCGCAGGTGGCGTCACCGCGATCCCTGCGGGCTGCGTCGCGCCTCCATTCGGACCCAGCGGCGTGCAGCTCACGCAAGCGGAAACGCGCTACGACGTCGTGTTCGGCATCAAGGATACTGAGACCACCGACACCTGGGTAACCGCCGTCGGTCCCGTTTGCCAACGCATCAGCGATACCGTGAACATCTTCTACGATTTCTCGGGTCAGACGGGCGGTCTGCTCATCAGCGGGACTACCCCGATTCAGACAAATGTTATAAGCGAACTCATCGGCATGCAGGCTGCCGCGCGGGCTGACGACAGGCGCCACCCACTCGACGCGCGCAGTTTGAATGCTGCATACAACCTCCAGGTTGTTACTGCCCACCAGCGGATCGACCGCTGGCGCTTATCGATACGGAACAGACAACTTGTTGAACTGCGCAATTTCCTGAAGCGAGGAAACCAGAAATGAAACGCTGGCTGCTTGGCATCGTCCTCTTGATCGCCACGTGTCCGGCGATTGCGTTTGCGGCTGCTGTATCCAGACCAGATTGGGAGCGGCCAATCGAACACCGCCCGTTTCTTCCCCCTCCCCGGGCGATCGGGGGGATGAATGCAGGCGGCGTCTTTTCGGCACCTTATGGTGCTGAGGATCTGCGCGGCGCGCAGTACCTCGGCTTGGCCCACCTCAATAGTTTCATGAGCATCAACGTCGCAATGCAGATGCGCGATGAAGCTGGGTTGCAGCGCTACGCCTTACTCGCCAGCGACCCGCATTCACTGTACTACCGGCGCTTCCTCACTCCGGAGCAGGTCGCGCTCTTCTTTGGCGCATCGGCAACCGACTATGCGCGTGCGATCCAATACTTTTGGGGTCAGGGGCTTGCAGTCAGGTCCTGGAAGCAGCGCGAGATGCTTCGCGTTGTGGGACCTCAAGCCGCGATGGAGCGAGCGTTTGGCACTCGCTTCGGCTGGTATCGGAAAAACGGTGTCACGTTCTATGCGCCCGTGGCAGCGCCGCGATTTTATGCGCCGCTCGCCGTGCGAGGCATCGGCGGCATGGTAGCGTATCGCCATTTTCGCAAGCACCTTGATGTTGGCGCGGCGTTCACTCCGTTTCAGGGCGCCGGCGCCGGTTTTGAGGTCGGCTACTCTCCATTTGACCTGGCAGCAGCCTTCGACTACACGGGCGCGTATAATATCAGCGGAACGTGTTGCAAGGGTGACGGAATTACCATCGGTATCGTCGGCACCGGACCCATATCAGCATTCGACGTTCCAGCGTACCGCCAAAAGTTCGGCCTGGCGGCTGCCACCGGTACGGTGAGTCAGATCAACGTCACGGCGGTTATGCCATGCTGCTACAGCTCGCCCTTGGGCGTGCCTCCCCCTGTGACCGGTCCATGCACGCAGACCAATCCGCCCAACTACAACGTCTGCAATCACGAAGATAATGAAGCGCAGCTGGACACGGAGCAGACCAGTTCGCTCGCGCCGAACGCGACGGTGAACTTCTACCTCGCCTTCAACCCGCATGAATGCAACGCGCCCGGCCCCTGCAGCGTCGGTGTGCAGGCGCTTGGCATCGGCGAAGTCGATGACGAGCTGCAGCAGATTGCCAACGATAACGTCGCCGACGTCGTTTCCGCAAGCTACGGTATCGGCGAGCTCAACTTCGCAAGCAGTTCAAACCCGCTTTTGAAGTGCCCCGACCCATTGTCGCCGACGGGTTGCTCCGGTGCGGACCCGGCCATCTTTGCCACGATGGCCGCGCAAGGTATCGCAGTCTTTTTCTCATCCGGCGATACGGGAGCGTCGGGCTGTCAGCGCGATGGCGTCACCTCGAACCAAGATAGCCTCTGCGTGTCATACCCGAGCGGCGACCCCAACGTCGTCTCCGTCGGCGGCACGACGACGGCGATCGGCAACAACGGACAGCTCAATGGACTTGTGACGACCTGGGGAGTGCAGACAAAAACGTTCGGCGCAGGCGGCGGCGGTTTCTCATCGGTCTTCCGGCGACCAGTCTTCGAGCCAGCAGGATCTTTCTGCGCGAGCAACGGCACAACGTGCGACGCCGGCCACAGACTGCAACCGGATATCTCGCTGAACGCAGATCCGGCGACCGGTGCCGCCGTCATCATCAATTGCGGAAGCGCGCCGCCGGGGTGCTCTGGTCTTGGGGGAGCCCTTATAGGCAGCATCGGTGGTACAAGCGCGTCGGCGCCCGACGCCGCAGCGCAATGGGCGCTGGTCCTCGAGGCGTGCAAACAGACCACGGCGTGCGCCGTTCACAGCTGGACCGGAACGGCTCACCCCTATCGCCTGGGTAACCCTGCACCGCTGCTCTATGCGCTCAGCGCAGCCCAGCGGGCATCGATCTTTTACGACATCGTGTACGGCGAAAACGCCGTGCCGCCGCGCTTTGGCAACTACCCGACCCTCAATCTGGGCTACAACGCCCGCACCGGCTACGATCTCGCTACCGGTCTGGGAGCCCCCTTCGCGCGCAACCTGATTAAAGCGATCGTCGGTATCTAGCTAGGGCTTGACGAGCGGGTTGAGCTCCGCAAACGCGCCCTTTGGATTGGGCACGAGCCAAAACCCAAGATCCCACGACTTGGGATGGTAGTGCGACCAGAGCACGGTCGCATTGGCGGGTACCAATTTTGCCGCACGCAGCTGCGCCGCTGTCGGATCCCCTTTGACGTGGGGGATAAGTTCCGCACCGCGCCGCTTGATCGTGCCGTCCGGCTTTTTGTAGGCGAAATGCAGATGCGCATCGATCGTCGTCCAGCGGCTCTCCCGCACCGGAAAGACGGCCGCGCCCGGCGGCTTGAGGTTCGTGCTGACCAGGTACTGGTAATCGAGTCCAACGAGTCTGCCGGTCTTGTCGTACCATAAGAAGTTCGGAGCGTACTTAGTGACCTCGGCATCCCACTTCTTGTTGAACCAGATGACCGTACCGTCGTCCTCGAGTCTGGTCATCTGAAAATATCCGGCATCCGCGGCAGCCTTGGTCGTCGGATACCTTGCCTGCAACGCGCTCGTGACGTCGGCAATAAAGGCGGCCTCGGCAGCATTCGGCGTCGGAACAGGCTTCGCTGCGGCAGGCATCGCCATGGTATGCGCTTTGGGTGATGGCGAAGCTGCGTTCGCGTCGAGCGCGTGCGAGCTCAGCGCGGCGGCGAACGCAACCGCCAGTGCGCTGCAGGTCAAAGTCCGTGACAGCATCGGTCGAGGTCTCCTTCTTGAGGGGGCTGTCCGCCCTGCCTTTGAAGATTACCTTTATGGACCCGTTTCCCCCAACCCACCAGCAACAGGCAGTCATCGCGCATCGAGACGCGAACCTTCTCGTGTTGGCGGGCCCGGGAACCGGCAAGACCGAAACGCTCGCTCGACGCTTTGCTGCGCTGGTTACCGAAGGCGTAGCGCCCAGCCGGATTCTCGTGCTTACCTTTTCTCGCCGGGCGGCCGACGAGATGCGCGCGCGCGTGCTGCTGCGCTTGCGTCAATCGATGGCATCCGGGCTTGCGGTGTCCGAGCTCTTCGTCAAGACCTTTCATAGTTTCTGCGCTCGGCTGCTCGACGCGGACGATGCTCGCATGCGGCGTCGTAACCTATTGACCCCAGTCAAGGAACGGTTGCTGTGGCGCGCAGTCATGCAATCGGGCTCATTGTCGCTTTCATCCTTCGATGCAGCGGTGATCGAGAGCCCGCAGTTTGCAGCCGACTGCCTGAACGTCGTCGCGCATCTCAAGGGCCAAGGCATCACAGCGCAGCAGGTCACGGAGCTGGCGCGCGGCGATCGGCGCTTGCTCGACATAGCTCAGATCTTCGCCGCGATGGAGGAAGAACGGGCGCGCGGCACGCTGCGCGATTACCGCGACCTCGTCAACGAGGCGGTCGCCGCGCTGCGGGATCCGCAGAGCAGTGCCCTGCGCTGGCTGCGCCAGGCGGCTTTTGCCCATGTTTTGGTCGACGAGTTCCAGGACAGCGATCTCATGCAGCTGCGCCTGCTCGAGGCGATGCGAGATGTCGTGTCGCCAGTTCCGCTCTTCTGCTTTGTCGGTGACGTCAATCAATCGATCTATCGTTTTCGCGGTGCATCGCCGCGCAACGTGGAAGCCGCGCGAAACGCCTTCGCCTGTCGGACCTTGCTGCTGCGCGATAACCGTCGATCCGCCCAAGCCATTTTGGACGTCGCAAACGCTGACCCAACGCTGGATGCGCAGTCGCTGACGTCTGCCGCCGATCCCGACAAAGGCGGACGCATGCGACTCGTGCAGCCGCGTACGACTGATGATGAGATACGCGTCATCCGAGATGCTGTTGTCGAAAAGGTCGCTGCGGGAACGCCGCCGCACTCCATCGCGGTGCTGCTGCGCAAGACCTGGCCTTATCAAGAGCTGATCATCGATGCTCTGGCCGAGGCAGGCGTACCGGTCGCGGCGCTACCGGCCGCAGGATTTCATGAAGACGCACTGATCGACGCTGTATTAAGCGCGCTGCGCCTGCTGGCTCACCCCGATGACCAATCGCTGTGGCGCCGGCTACTGTCCAATCCGATCGTCGGCTTCCGTCCGATCGACCTGCGAGCGGCCTTTGACGCTGGGCGTCGAGCGGGCATCGCAGATCCGAGAGCTACGCTTGCGGTCAATCCGCCGCAGGGACTGCGGCCAATCGATGACGTGCTCGCAGCGTTGCAACGCTGCGCCATCGCCTATCAGAAAGCAACGGCGTTGGAGCTCGTCCAGACCATCGTCTACGAACTCGACCTGCTGCGTCCGGTGCGCGAGCGTGAGGCAGTGAAGGGGTTCGATCTGGGCGCATCGCCTCTGCGGCTCGACGCACTGCTGCAGGCCGCGGAAGACTACGGAGGAGCCGGACACGCGGATTTCATTGCTCGGCTCGACGAAACGATCGGGTTGCTTGCCGATGCGACGCAACCGCCAGCCGGCATGGTCGAAGGCGTGCGCGTCATGTCCATCCACGCAGCCAAAGGTTTGGAGTTTGATTTCGTCGTCATTCCCGCGCTCATCGACGGCACATTGCCGGCACACGAGCGCCCGAATAAGCTTTTGCCCGAGCCCAGCGTGCGCCGGCTTGCAACTGCCGGCATATCAGTTGTTTTGGGCGATGAAGACGCACGGCGGGAAGAGCACTCCCTCTTTTACGTCGCACTCACGCGCGCCAAGACCGATGTCCTCGCCACCGCGGCACTCGTTGACGATGAGGGCGTCGATCTTCAATTGTCGCCCTTTGCGCGGGCGATTCCGATCACGCTGGCTGAGGCTCACGTCAATGGCGAGCTGACGCCCGCGGCGGCCGCGCCATCCTCAGCTGCGCTAGATGGACAGTCACCAGCGCCCATACGGTTGCCGATCGCCACCTTGACCCCCACCGGCATCAGCAATTTCATCGCCTGCCCGCGCCGATTTTACTACCGCGACGTATTGCGTCTTCCGGCACGCGACGATGATGCTACCCAATACGGGCGCATCCTGCACGCCGTGCTTCGGCGCTTTCACCAGATCGAAACGAACTTCGAGCGCGTCGGCGATGCAGCTGCTGTGGTATCGAAATTCCAGGCAACGCTGCATGAAATCATCGCCGAAGAAACGGCGTCTGAATCTGCCCACCCAGGGCTTGGACCGCTGGCTCGCTTCGAGCGCGAAGATCTCAAGCGCCAGCTCGATCGCTATGCCGTGCACCTCGCGAAGGATGCTGCTGCCGAGCCTTTCTCAGTGCTCGCTTGCGAGCGAACCGTTGTTTCTTCGTTCGGCAATGTTGCGGTGCGTGGGCAAGTCGACCGAATCGACCGGCTGGCTCGCGGCGGTCTGGCAGTACGAGATTACAAGTCTGGCCGCATACACGGTCCGGGACTTGCGGGCGCGCTGCGCAGGGCGCTCGAGCGCATCGACGGGGGTGAAACCATTTTCGGCGACGCCCCCGATGGGCTCAACTTGCAGACGATCTTGTACATACCCGGCGTGGAACAGGCGTTTGGCGAACGCGTGCGCCGCCTCGACTATCTCTTCTTCCGCGGCAGGAGCGCGGACGAAAGCGACTTGCTGCTCGACACGACTTTGCTGGCGGAGTCCGGCGATGGTGATGCGCTCACTCTCTCGCCGCTTGAGGTCGCGCGCGTGGAGCGTGACGTCGCCGCGCGCATCGTTGCCATGTGCAGCGACGGCGAACTGTCACGTTTCCCGACAACGCACGACGAGCGCACCTGCACGTACTGCAGCTTCGTGCGCATCTGCCCCGGCCCGGGAGCGCTCGTGTGACGTCGGCTAGTACGGCGCAGCTCGAGCTGACGCAAGCGCAGCGCGCCATTATCAATCATCCGCTCGAATACCCGGGCGTCGTTGACGCCGGTGCGGGCACGGGCAAGACGTTCACGATCGTGGAGCGTGTTGCGGCGCTGCACGAAAACGGCACATGCCGAGCGGATAGCGTGCTCCTTTTGACCTTTGGGCGCAAGGCCGCGGCAGAGTTGCGCGCACGCATCGTGCGGCGGCTCGGCGACGCTGCGCCGGATTGCCTGACGTTTCACGCCTTTGCGTGGAGTATTCTCTCCTCGCATCGCTACGACATCGGCCTGTCGCCTGAGACATCCGTGATCGAGGATGCCGACGCGCGGGTTGAGTTTCGCTCGGCCTTCGACGAATTCTTACGCGACCCGTCGGCGGCCGGCAGTGGCTATCCACTACGACAGTTCAACCGCGACGAAATACGCCATGAGCTCTTCGCCTTGCGACAAACGCTCAAGGAACAGAACACAACGATCGAAGCGTTTCGAGATCGTGCGCTCGCCGCGGCCGATGCCTTCGCGCGCGTCGGCTACCGCGAGCTGCGCCAGCGTTATAAGCGTCCCCAAAAAGGAGTGGAGTACAAGATCGTTGCCAGGGTGACGGACGAGGAGCTGACTCAGCAATTAGGCGAGGAAAAAATGCGCGTGCTGGCGGCAGCGGATATCTTTACTCGGTTCGACCGCCGTCTCGCCAACCGCCATGCGCTGACCTACGCGGACATCCTACTGCGCGCGGAAGCGGCGCTCCGAAACAACGACGCGTTGCGCGCTGAGCTGCGAGCACGCTACCGCTGCTGCATCGTCGATGAGTATCAAGACACGGATCTTGCGCAACACCGCTTCTTGGAAGCGCTGTTCGGAAGCGGTCTCGAGCGGATCATGGTCGTGGGCGACGTGCTGCAAAGCATTTACAGCTTCCGCGGCGCGCAGCCCGGCAACGTGCAGGCGTTTAAGGCTGCGCCACACGCGCAAGCCTATCCGCTGCTCGAGAACCGGCGCTCTTTGCAAGAGATCCTCGACCTGGCTCACTTTGCCGTGCTTCCCTCGCACGGCGATGCGCAGCGTTTGGTTGGCCAGCGGGGCCTTGCCAACGAACAGATCGTGCACGTCTCGAGCTTGTGGGCCGACGATGAAGGCGCCGCTGACGGCGGCGCTGCGTCCTCGCGAGCGGGTTTGCGAGACTACATTCCATTTGACGAGGCGCGAGTGCTGGAAGCGCGCGCCGTTGCTGCCCGAATCCGGCATCTGCTTGCCGGCGAAGGCCTGGTGCAGACAAGCGACGGCACGGCGGAGCGGCTCGCTCCGCGCCACATTGCAATCCTCTCCCGCACGAAGACGAACGTGCAGCCGGTAACGGACGCGCTGCTCGCCGCCGGCATTGCATTCCGGCTCGTCGGCGGCGTCGGCTTCTATGACGCTCCAGAAATCCGCGATGCCCTTGCCTGGCTGCGTCTGCTCGCCGACCCGTTTGACTCGCACGCCGTGGCGCGAGCGCTCGAATCGGCAGTGATCGGTGCGTCCGACGCCGTGCTGGCGACGCTTGCGCGCGGCGTGGAGCACGACGAGACGTCGTTTGCACGGCGGGCGCTGATCGAGGAGATCGGCGGCGATGACGAGCTTTCGGTATCGGCGCGCGGCGCGGTGGCCAGGCTGCGTGCGCTGCTAGACGCACTCGCGCCTTACGCGGCGCTGCCCTTGCTGAGCGCGTTGCGTGCCGTCTTCGAACACACAGAAATGGAGCGATACTATCAAACGAGTCTCGACGCGCGCGCTCCGCAGGCGCTTGCCAATCTCAAGAAGCTTGAGGCGCTTGCGCGGGGCTTTGCACAGAACAATCCTGGAGCGCAACCGGCCGACTTCGTTCATTACATCGGCGAGCTGGAGCGCATCGATTTCGACGAACGTGAAGCGGACGTGCCCGCCTACGACGCGGTCACGATCTCCACGATTCACTCCGCCAAAGGCCTCGAATGGCCGATCGTCTTCGTGCTCAGCGTGTGGCCCGACGTACGGCCGCGCTCAAGACTGTTTGTCGACGCTCAAGGTGCGCTGCTCTATGCTGAAGGCGAAGCCGGCTCTCGGCCGTTCCACTATCTTGCCGTCACCCAGGCCGCGGACGAGCAGGGCTATGTACGTCGCGCCGAGGACCGCGACGAAGATCCCGAGGCCGAAGAACGCCGTCTGTTCTACGTCGCTATCACACGCGCGCGCGACCGTGTCTTTATCAGCGGCCTGCGCCGTAAACCGTCCAAACAATATGCCGACGGCAAGATGCACGCTTTCTTGGAACGCGTCTATGAATGGTTCGCACAGCGCCGGTGGGCGGGCGACGAAACTATCTCCGCGGTCGAAGGGCTGCGGGTGTGGGAACGGCCGCAAGGGCCAGCCGTACGACCGCCGCGCGCTCTCGGCGCACGAGCGCTGGCGCAGCACACCACGCTGGCACTGCCTCTTTCGTACTCGCTGATTGCCAACTTCGAGCAATGTCCGCGTCGCGCAACCTATCGCGCGATCGTGCGTCTCCCGGAAGTCGGCGGTGCCCAACGCAGACGGCGTGCATCGCGCGGCTGGGAGGAACTGGCTGCCCAGGACCTTGCCCTTGAGGACTCATTACTCAGCGCCGGCGACTACGGCGAAATCCTGCACAAGGCGCTCGAGCTCTGGGCAATCGACAAACGAGCGGGATCGGCAGCCCGCGTGCCCAGCGCACTCATTGCCGACGCCGCCGCGACTGTTGGGTTATCGCCGGCGCGCTCTCAGCTGCAGACCGCTGAGCAGTCGCTGACTCGGATCGCTCATGAGTTCGAGTCGTGGACGCCGTTGCACGTTGAGGCACCATTTATGCTTGACTTCGGCAGTGCGGGCGAGCCCTTGCTCGTGTTTGGGTACCTCGATCTGCTGGCGCGCGACGCCGCTGGCCGCGCCTGCCTGGTCGACTACAAGACCGGTGGTGCACGCGAGTCGCAATTCGGCTTGCAGCTAGCGCTGTATCGTGCGGCTGCGCGGCATGTCTACGGAGTCCCCGACGCGCAATGCTTTGTGGGCCGCGTCAAAAGCGACGCTTTCGCGCTCGAACCGGTCGAGCCGGTTTCAGACGACGAACTGCAAAGCCGTATCGTCGCGGTTCGCGACGGCCTGCTCGCGCGCGACACGCGACCTATTGCGGGGGCGTGGTGCGGCACGTGTGGCTACCGCGCGGCACCCTGCATGGATTTTCAGAAGGCAAAACGGACGTACGACGAACGGACCTAAAGGTCCGTTACTGCAAAGGTCCGTTGCGGCAAAGGTCCGTTATTGCAAAGATGCGCGACCGCTAGGTACGGATTTTCGCCGCGACATTCTTGTTGTTCTGCAGCGCCGCGAGCTCGTCTGCCGTGAGCGCGCGCGGACGGTCGCGAACGGAATCGACGATGCACAGAAAGCCGAACGGCTCTTCTCCTGCATTGACAAACTGATGGGCCGTGTTTGCCGGCACGAGCACGTGGTCGAAGGCGCTCATGTCGTGCGCCGCGTCGCCAACGACGGCGTAACCGCTACCTCGCACGCAGATCACCGAGTGGACGTGCTCGTGGCACTCCAGGCTTGTAAACCCGCCAGGCGCCATCTCGAAGTAGCGGACGTCGAACCCGCCGCCGTCTTCATTCCCCTTGATGATGTGACGCGTGGTATCGCGCCACGAGCGGCCGGCATGGTCCGAATGCTCGGAGGCGTAGGTCGTCGGCGACACTCCGTGCCAGCGAAAGCTCTTTGCGTCAAACTTCTTCTTCATTGATTCGGGTACACGATCACTTTGAGGCCAGCCTCGGGATTCTTCACCATCGCATAGGCCGCAGCCGCTTGGTCGAGCCCAAAACGGTGCGTGAAAAGCGGCTCGACCGGAAGCCCGCTCGAGAGCAGCTCGAGCGCCTCGCGCGTGTCGTTTGGACCGGCGGAGTAGCTCATGACGATGCTGACGTCCTTGAAAAACAGGTCGTTGACATCGACGGGCCACGCCTCGCCCGGCGCGAGCGGCGTGAACGCCACAATCGAGCCGCCGGGAGCAACACACGTCGCCGCTGCTTCCAGCGCCGCACGCGACCCCGGCGTGACAAACACGATCTCGGCTCCCTCGCCCGCGGTCGCGGCATGCACCTGATCGCGCAGGGGCGCGACATCGACGTCCATGGCAACGCCGATACCAAATTGTTTGGCTCGATCGAGCCGCGATTTCACCCGGTCGGCGCCGATGATGAGCGCTGCGCCGCGCTCGCGTGCCACAAGCGCGTGCAGCATCCCCATCGCGCCTAAGCCGAGCACCAGTACCCGGTCATCCTTGCGCAAGCCGGAGCGCCGCACCGATTTCACAACCGTGGCCAGCGGTTCGACAAGCGTCGCTTGGTCGTCGCTTACTTGCGGAGGAATTCTCAGCACGTCGTGGCGTACGTTGTCGGCCGGCACCGTTGCGAATTGCGCGAGTGCGCCGGGATTGAGTCTTGTTGAGCGCCAGGTCGTACACTGCACGTAGTCTCCGCGGTGGCAGCGCCGGCACGTCATGCAGGGGGCGTGGTGATGAACGAAGACTCGCTCGCCGGCAACAAACGGTGCACCCTCGGCAGGCGATGCTCCCTCGCCGCAGGCCACGATCTCAGCCACCGGCTCGTGCCCGAGCACGAATGGCGCTTTGCTGTCCGCGTACCACGCAAGCGCTTCGCTGGCGCACAGGCCGCAGGCGCTCACGCGCACGAGCAACTCGCCGCGTGCCGGCGGCTGGAGGGCAACGTCGCGCACAACGACGCGCCCGCCATTCTCGTACACCGCCGCGCGCGTGGTTTTCGGAATCGCGTTCATGTTCAAACCCAGCTGGGCTCATCCGGCGGGGGGATGAGCGCGTACTTGAAGCCGTCGCGACGGTCGAGCTGCTCGAACGCTTGGGCAAGCGACCCGAGCGGCAGCACGCCGGAAATGAGCTCGCGTGCCGGCAGGACGCCCATCACGAGCAGATCGCGCGCCTCACGCACGTCGGCCGGAGTGAAGTGAAAACTTCCGAGTAGCGTGAGCTCCTCGTAGTGTGTACGGGTCGCGTCGAGCGGCACGTGCGACCCTTGCGGTAAGCCGCTGAAGAACAACGCCCTGCCACCTGGGGCGGTCAACCGCACCGCCTCCTGCCAGGACTCCGGCGTGCCGCCGCTCTCGATGACCGCCGGAAAGGAGGCGGGCAAATCGGTTGGCAGCGAGTCGAAATCGGCGACGAACGTCGCGCGCGCGCCGAGCTTTGCAGCAAGCTCCAGGCGGTTTGGGTGCCGCGCGAACACGGTGGTCGGAATGTTCAGCCGGCGTGCATAAACGAGATGCAGCAGTCCGATGCTGCCAGCACCGATGATGGCGAGTTTTGTGGGCAGCGGTGCGCGGGCATCGGCGCGACGCAGCACATTCCAGCCGTGGACGACGCACGAGAACGGCTCTAAAAAGGCGGCTTCGATGTACCCCAACCCTTGCGGCTTAGAAAAGAGATTGCGCGCAACCACGTGCGCGGGCAAGCGGATATAGTCGGCATATGCTCCCAGCGCCATCACGTCGGTCAGGCGTTCGCACAGGTTTTCAGTGCTGCCCGTGCAACGCGCGCACTCGCCGCAGGGCGCGGTCTGCACCCACATGACCGGCTCGCCCGGCTGAACGCTCTTGACACCTGCGCCGACCACGGCAACGTCGCCGGACGCCTCGTGGCCGAACGGGCCAAAGGCGAGCTTCGGATGCCCTCGACGATACGTCTTCAAGTCCGTGCCGCACGTCAACGCCGCGCGAATCTTCACGAGCACCTCACCCTTCCCAGGCTGGGGCGTGGGTTCGTCATGCCAGCTCAGCGTTTTTGGTCTCGAGAGCACGGCTTGGCGCACCTAGATCTCCCACTCCCATGGATTCCACAGCGTGCTGACCGCATGCGACGGCTTGTAGTTCTTAAAGTCGGTATTGAGCGAACTGATGCGCCGCGAATCGAGCATGAAGATCACCGGCTCCTCTTCGGTCAGAATGTCCTGGATTTTGAAGTAAGCGCGCTTGCGCGTCGCTTGATCGTACGCGGTCAGCGCGATCTGCTCTTGAGCATCGAGCTCGTGATTGCAAAAACGATAGGCGTTCTGGCCATTGGGCGGCATTTGATCGCACATCCACAACAATGAGTCATCTGGATCCGCACCATTATACCAGCCGAAATAGCCCACGTCGAAGTTTCCGGTTTGAATGATGCCGCCTGCGCCGTACGTCGCAAAATAGAGCGGAATTGAGACGACTTTGATCGGGGCATCCACACCGATGCGCCGCCAGCTTTGCTGGATGATGACGTTGTCCGCCCCGCTGCCGCCGGGTGTCGTCACAATCTGCACCGTTAGGCGCTGCCCATTGCGGTGGCGATAGCCGTCGCTTTGGAGCTTCCACCCGTCCATCTCGAGCATGCGCGCGGCGCGTTGCGGGTCGTAGTCGTAGTGTCGGGTATTAGGATTGTACGCCCACAAAAACCGCGGCTGATCAGTGTACTGAAGTTGTCGCACCTTGTGATACACCTTGTCGGCAATCGACGGACGATCCACCGCATAGGCCAATGCCTGGCGAACAATCTTATCGCGCAGCATCGGCCGCGACACGTTGAACCCGAGCATGCTGTACGCCGTCAACGGCGTAAAGAACAGACGGATGCCGGAGATGTTTTGCAGCGTGGGCAGATATTGTGAAATGCTTGCAAACCACGCGTCGATCTCGTGCGTGCGTAGCTGCGTCATGAGCGTATTCGAATCGGGAATGAAATGCCAGTAGATCTTTTGGATCTTCGGCGGACCCCGAAAGTATGACGGATTGGCAACAAACGTGATTATGTTGCCTTTTTCATAGCTTTGGACCATGAACGGGCCTGTGCCGATTGGGTGAAGGTTGTACGGAATGCGATTGAGGTCGGCGTAGCGCGACAGCAGGTGTTTGGGCAGGATGCACATGGGTGTGCCGCCCATCGAGAAAAACGCCGATAGAAACGGGGCGTAGGGTTTTCGCAGGTGCACGACGATCGTGTCGGGGCCTTTTTTCTCGATGCGGGTGATGTCGTCGTAACCACCGCGCGAGGTGACGTTGTTGCGTGGATTCATCACTTGCTGCCACGAGAAGATCACGTCGTCGGCCGAAAATGTGGCGCCGTCCTGCCACTTCACGCCCCTGCGCAAATGATAGGTGAACGCAAGACCGTCCCGGCTGATGCCACCGTTTGCAAGCGTGGGGACCTCGGTCGCGAGCTCTGGCACCCATTCATCTCGATCGTTGAAGCGATACAGGTAGCTGCCCCACAAAAGCGATAGGTCGACCTCAGCTTGTTGATTGCCGACCATTGGATCAAGATTGTCAGGTTCATCGATGGCGGCGACGCGCAGAATACCGTGCTTGGTCCACGGGTTACCCGCGGACGCGTGGCTGGTCTGTGTCGATATTTTTGTGCAGCCGGTCGCAAGCGTGAAGACGGCGACCGTCACGATCAAAAGAGAACTTGCCTTCAGCTGGGTCATCAAGGGTCGCACCTACTTCCAGCGCTCGTCATTCGACGACACGCACTCCTGCGTCGCGTTCGTAGACCTCGGCGACAGCACTATAGTCATCAGCGCCATGGCCTTGCTCGGAGGCCTTGCTGTACAACTCGTAGGCCAGCGACGACGTCTGCAGCGGCACATCCATGGCTTTGGCAGCCTCCAACGCCGCGCGCAGATCCTTGCGCAACAGATCGAGCGCGAAGCCGCCCTTATGGCGGTCTTCGAACCATGCCTTGGGCAGCCATTTGTCGAGCAGATAATTCGAGGCGGTCGCCGTGCCCAACACTTGGCGCAACAAGGTAATGTCAGCGCCGGACTTCTTCGCAAAGACCAGGCCTTCGACGTCTGCGATCATGACGTTCGAGATGATGATTTGATTGACGAGCTTGAAGGTTTCGCCCATGCCGGCTGGACCGACCAGCGTCGGTTTTCCCATGGCGCGCAGCACGGGTTCGCAGCCAGCGAACACCGCGGGCTCGCCGCCGACCATGATCGTCAGCTCGCCTGTCTTTGCTCGCGCGGGACCTCCCGACACCGGGGCATCGAGCATCTGGCGTTTGCATTCGGCAAGCCGCTTGTGAAACGAACGCGACGCTAGCGGCGAGATCGTCGACATGTCGATGATCGTGCCGCCCTCGGGTAGGCCCGTCGCTGCACCGGTCGGACCGAAGATCGTTTCTTCGACTTGCGGTGCGTCCGGCACCATGATGATGACAACCTCGCTGCCCGCGGCGACGTCGGCGGGGTTTTTGTTCTCGATAGCGCCCGCGGCGACGAGCCGCTCGACGCGTTCAAGATTGCGGTGCGCGCAGACGCGTAACGAGAAGCCGGCGCGCAGCAGCGATTCGCCCATAGGTTCGCCCATCGCGCCGACACCGACGAGTCCGACGTTTTGTATCACCTTAGCCGCCGCCGGCGCCGACGCGATCTGCACTCGGTTCAACCATGAGCGCAGGATCAAGGATCTTCTCCAACTCCGCTTCGCTCAGCTTGGTCTGCTCGCGCGCCACTTCGCGGATGGTCTTGCCGGTCTTGGCCGCTTCCTTGGCGATAGCGGCTGCGGCATCGTAGCCGATGATCGGCGCAAGCGCGGTGCCGATGGCCAGACCGCGTTCCACGAGCTCGGGTCCTCGGGTTGTGGCCTTGAGACCGTCGATCGCCTGGGTGGCGAAATTCTTGGACGCAGCGGCCAGCAGATCGATCGATTGCAGCAGGTCGTAGGCGACGAGCGGCATGGTCAGATTGATCTCGAAATTGCCGCTTTGACCGCCGACCGTGATGGCTACGTCGTTGCCGATCACCTGGGCGCAGACCATCAACACGGATTCAGCGATCACCGGATTGACCTTACCCGGCATGATTGATGAACCCGGCTGCACCGCCGGCAGATCGATCTCTCCCAGGCCGGCGCGCGGGCCTGAGCCCAGCCAGCGGACGTCGTTTGCGATCTTGGTCAGTGAGACTGCGATGACTTTGAGCGCGCCGCTCGCGGCGACGGCGTTGTCGAGTGACGCCTGCGCTTGGAAGTGATTCGTCGTCTCATGGATCGGCAAGCCGGTCAAGGATGCGAGCCTCGCTGTGGCGCGCTTGGCGAACTCAGGGTGCGTGTTGATGCCGGTGCCCACGGCTGTGCCGCCGAGCGCAACCTCGCTCAGCTCTTCGAGCGCTCGCTTGGCGCGCGCGATCCCACGTTCGATCTGACCAGCATAGCCCAGAAATTCTTGCCCCAGCCTGATCGGCGTCGCATCTTGCAAGTGCGTGCGCCCGGTCTTGACGACGCCCCAAAATTCTTTGGCCTTGCGTTCGAGCGACGCTTTGAGCAGCTCGAGCGCTGGAATCAGATCATCCTTGATCGCGGATGCAGCGGAGACGTGGAGGGCGGTGGGAATCACGTCGTTTGAGGACTGGCCGAAGTTGACGTGGTCGTTGGGATGGATTTTCGCTTTTGCATCGCCGCTTGACTGGCGCGCCGCATGCCCGGCGATGACTTCGTTGGCATTCATGTTGGTCGACGTGCCAGAACCCGTTTGGAAGACGTCGAGCGGGAAGTGTTCGTCCAGCTTGCCATCGATGACGTCCTGCGCGGCAGCCGCGATGCGCTCAGCGGTGGACTTGTCGATGAGGCCAAGCTCGGCGTTGGTTTGGGCTGCGGCCAGTTTAATGAGACCTAGCGCACGGATGAACCGGCGCGGCAGGCGTAGACCGCTGATCGGAAAATTGAGGACGGCCCGTTGCGTGCTGGCGCCGTACAGCGCCTCCCGCGGTACCGGCATCTCGCCCATCGAATCGCGCTCGGCGCGCGTCCCAGGCTCATTATTCTTCATTATACCTACCCCGAAAAACGCCGATTACTACAAGGAGAGCAAAGGCGTTCGTCGCCGCTTGCAAAGGCCTCCTGGGGTGGAGGCGACGCTAGTCTTAAGGTGCCGGCAGATCACGATCGGCCCCCTTATTACAAAGGTTTCATGAGCGATACAAGTTCGTTATTCGAGTTTGTCGAGCCGGACGGTACCGCGCGCTGGATTGCAACGCCCGGCAAACAGACCACCTTTCCGCTGTCGATCCGCAATGAGACGGCAGAGGGGCACCAGGTTGCCGTGCTGGTGGAAGATCCTGCCAATTGGGCATGGGCTGACCCGCAGCGTGTGAGCCTCGACCCGGGTCATAGCGCCACCGTCTCCATCGTCTTTGCTCCCAATAAAGAGACCTCGATTGCCGCGGGCGTGCACCAGGCCGCCATTCGCCTGCGCGATCTCGAGGGCGTCATCTTCGCCGAGTGCATCCGTCCCTTCGAGGTCGAAGAACGCCAAGAGCTCGCGATGACCGTGACGTTGCGTGGGCCGCTCATGAGCTTTGGGATGGCGGAAGGCTTCGTGCTGCACTGCACGCTTGCCAATCGCGGCAACATCGACGTGACCGCACGGCCGGTGGGCGAGCCACATCCGACGCTCACGTTTAGCGAGCGAGCCGTGTCCGTACCGTTCCGCGGCGAGGTGGCATTCGACATCGAAGTGCGCTGGAACGCCGCGCGCCGCAACCATCATCCCGACATCGTGACCCTGCGCGCACCGTACAACGGCGGCGAGGCCAAGGCGTCGATCGAGTGGCGCTATATCGCCGAAGCGCTCGAGCCGTTCATGCCGATCTACTCGACCGCCGAAGAAGATGACGAGTTCCTCTCGCTGTCGTGGCTGCCGCAGCCGGGCGAAGATGTCCTCGATCACCGCTTACCGAAGATTCCGGCGGACGAAGCTGCGGCCGAAGCTGATGTTGCAGGCGTCGGTTCGACTGCGGCCGCTTCGGCTGCGACCACAGCGTTGCAGCCCGCAGCAAGTCCTGCCGCGCGGCAAGCGCCACCCGTGCCGGAAGAACTACTTGCTGCGCGGCGT
Organism: Vulcanimicrobiota bacterium; assembly: GCA_030948685.1. GTDB lineage: Bacteria > Vulcanimicrobiota > Vulcanimicrobiia > Eremiobacterales > Eremiobacteraceae > JAFANK01. The sequence goes on from JALYZV010000056.1 coordinate 25,256, forward strand.
GCAGCCGCGAAGAAGCCAGGCAAACGGATCAGCCCGTGGTGGCCCGTCATCCAGGTGCTGGGGGGCAAGTGGCGCGTTAAACCACTCCCAATTATGATGCTCATCATCAGCGTCGAGGGTTTCATCATCGGCATGACGCAGGCGCAGCGCGACTACTATGCCTCGCCCGAGCTTCGGCAACCCGTGCCACGCGTTGCCCGCGCTTTACAAATGGGGACGCACGCCGCCCAGATGATCGTCGGCGGAGCTGAGCACGCTATCTCGGCGACGCTGAGCGCCGGCAGCCGGCTCGAACACAGCATCCACTTCGGCCGACGGCACGCGAGCGCGGCGAGCACAATACCCACGCTCTGGGGACTGGCTGCGCGCTATCTGAATCCCCGTACGCTTGCGGTGTCATACAATGAAACGGGCTGTAGCGCGTTGCGGCTGCTGGTCGCATCGGGACCGAACGTGATCTTCAACAAGGCGGTTTCCAGCCAGCAACTAACCGTCCCCATTCCGCAGAACTTGAGCGATCCGCTGCGCATCACGGTCGTCGGCACGGCGCCAGGCGGCATCGAGCTGCGTCAACACGTGTTTATGGCGTTGCCGTTTGCACAGCGCGCCGCCGCCAATTAGAAACGCAAAGCGGGAACGGACCTAAAGGTCCGTTGCTTCAATGGTCCGTTGCCGTTGCGGCGTTTGAAGTAACGGACCTTTAGGTCCGTTGTCTTAAGTTGGAAGGGGTCGCCCGGGGCGCTGGAAGGTGAGCACTTCCGTGCCCATCGGCACCTTGGGGATGATGTCGCCGACAATCGATAGGCCCGCAAGAGCGGGTGCGTCTACGCCGGCGGCGGCGGCAACCTCTTCGTAGTTGACGCCAAAATGTGGCAGCGTATGTTGATCGACGAACTCGATTGCAGCGGTGTCGAAATCTTCGTCATCAGTGCCGCCGGCTTCGAGCGGCTGCCCTTCCCAATATTTGGTGAACGACCATAGCCGGTCTTCGTCGCTGTAGGTGAACACCATCGTCTCGGCTTGCAAAATCTCCGACAGGCCTTCGGCGACACCGCCGTCGTCGAGCGATTGCCCATCCTCGAGAAGAGCAACCCAGCCGTCGTGCTCCGGAACGAGAGCGAAACTGCGCACGCGCTTGTGTGCCGTGTGGCGATCGGGGGTGGGCTGGATGTCGCGCTCGTGTGTCGGCAGCCGCTCCGTTTCACCCATGAGCTCCACCAGCGCATCGCGTACGCGCGGCAGGCTAACGTCGTGGACATAAACGGTGCTAAAGTGAAATCCCATCTGCTACAGCGTTTGTCGGCTTTAGCGTTTGAAAAGATTGGCGAGGACGAACAGGACGTTTTCTTTGCGCTCGGTCAGCCGGCGGTAGAAATAGCCTGCCCAGTGGGTGCCGAACGGAACGTAGACGCGCATGCGATACCCTTCGCGCACGAGCGCCTTTTGTGCCTCTGTGCGGATGCCGTAAAGCATCTGAAACTCGAACGCCTGGCGGCTCATCCGCTCGCGCTCGACAAAGGCCTTGACGGCGTGGATCAGCGTAAAATCATGGGTCGCAATACCGGGGTACACCCCGTGCTTCAGTAGCATTTCTGCAAGGGCCACGTAGTTGCGCCGGATGAGCGCCATGCGTTCGATGGCCACCTCCGGCGGCTCTTTGTAGGCGCCTTTGCATAGCCGCACGCGAAGCCGTTGCCCGATAAGCCGCTCAACGTCGTGGCCGGCTCGGTGCAGATATGCCTGCACCACGGGTCCGATATGCTCGTAATTTGCCCGCGCGCGATCGAGCATCCGGTAGGTCGAGTCGACGGTTGCCGAGCCCTCCATGTCCAACCGAATGAACATGTCATGAGGACGAGCAGCCTGGATGATCGTGTCGAGATGCGTGAAGGCCAGGTCTTCGTCGATGGACTGGCCGATAGCGCTGAGCTTGACTGAGATATTGGCATCCAGATCCTCTGCCGCGATGCGCCGGATCATCTCGCGATAGACTGACGCGTTGCTTTGGGCTTCTTCTTCGCGGAACACGTCTTCGCCGAGAAAGTCGAGCGAGGCGGACAGACCCAGCGTGTTGAGTCGCTTGACCGCGTCGATTGCGTCGTCTACGCGCTCGCCTGGCACGAATCTGCGCGCCAGGAAAAAGAGACGACGTTGTAACGCCGGATTGGCGTTGAGAACGTCGGCGATCGTCATCGCGGTGGCGCTTTGTCACGCAGCGCTCGCAAGCCTTCGCGCCAAAGTACGTCGTCCGCTAGTTGGGCTTTGCCTCGCTCCTTGGGCTAGCCGGACTCGCGGTCGGGGATTCGATCTCTGCCTTAAAACCGGCCGCTATGCGCTCGATGGTCGCTTGCCGGTCGGCGCCCTTTTCAATATGGTAGATATTTGCGACGCGTTGTGCGAGGTCGGCGAGCACGAGACCCCAGACGGCAGGGTCCGATACGGGATTGAGATCGAGCGTCACGTGCGTCGCCTCATCGGACGTGACCGACACGCGAAGCAGCTCGCCTGATGCCTTTTCTCTGAGTGCCTTCGCCGGCACGTCGAATTCTTTGGACATGATGATGTTACTCGTTCAACGCAGATACTTGTGACCGGAGGAATCCACAAGCTCAGCCGGCGTCGTCCACACGACGCTATGGCTGAGCTGCCCGCTGTCGACGCGGACTTGGACCTCGACATCTTGGTGGTCGCGGTAATAAAAGCGCTGCACGTGCTGTACCGTCCCTTGTGCGCCATTGGCAAGCGTCAGCGAGTGCCCCAGCACGAGTCCCATCTTCTTCTGATAGTCCTCGTACGACGTCGAGCTGAGTGCGGCATCGATCGTGCTGCGCAAGAACGCCTCGAGATAGTTGAGGCTCGGATAGGCCCATGCCATCCGCTCGCCGCCGACGGAGGCGTCAAAGCGCACCCGATCGCCGACTGCTGGGAGGCGCGCGTATGGATCGTTCGCCGCACGCGCTTCGCCTTGGCCGCCGATCACCGCGGCGAGGATGAGGAAGGCAGCAGCGGTAAGTCCGGCGATCCTCGACATCAGTTGCTGCCTCCGTGATGTGCTTGGCATGCCACTCACGGTCCGAGCCGCGGTGTTATGGTGGGTACGGGGTAGCCGGTCGTTTGCATCGGCGCAGGCGTGCCCGCGTTGCTAGACGGTGACGGTGTGTATGCCGGCATCCCGCCCGCGCCCGGGGATGCTGTCGCCAAGGCGCCCGGTGCAAAACCGCCGCACAGCGTTACGAGCGCGTGCCGCGCGGCTGGAAGCGACGGCTGGCTTGAAGCGCGAGCGTAGGTGGCATAGTAGGCGATATTGCCGTACAGTGTCAGCATCTCCTCATAGACGATAGTCCGTCCGCTCACGTCTGCCGCATAGGTCAGGTAGATCGCCGGATGTCCGCCGCAGACGGTGGTGAGCTGACTCGTCCCCATCTTCACATCGGGGTGCAGCCTCGTGATGCGCCTGACGGTTTGCTGAGCATAGTCGGACAGCGATCGGCGAAACTGTTCGGCGCGCGCACCGATGCTCTGACTGTACACGACGTCGCCGGGATGAACCCAGACGCCGAGCGCGACCGTTGTCGTCTGCACGCGGTTCCAGCCGGGAGGCGGTTGGAAAATATACTGTCCGGCGCCGACCGGTGTTTGCGGGAGGGCCGGGTACTGTCCGCTCACCGGCTGTGCGCCGGCGAACAACGTCAGTGCACAAAGTGCGGTCATCGCGCACGTGGATACGAGAGAGCTCCTGGTACCCATGACCACCGCTCCTTGCGCAGTCGCTAAAGCTTTAGGGTGGTCCATTCGTCGCCCAGCGCGATCTTCCCGGGGCGATACACGCGACAGTACAGGCCAAAGCATTGATTGTGCTTCTCGACGATCAGTCGCAAAAAGCTTGGGTCCTTGGCTTGCGTTTCGGGGTCGATCGTGGGCAGCACGCAGCGTTCGTCGAGTTCTGCACCTTCCAGGATCGCCTCGCCGACGGCAAATCTGCCTCCCACCCAATCGTTTTCAACGTAGGGCGCAAGGTCGTCCCCGTCGAGCATGATGTTCGGCCTGAAGCGCAGCGGGTTGAGCGGTTTCGACCACTCGTGCTCGAGCGCGCGAACCGAAGCAGCGTTGAGCACGAGGATATCGTGCGCGTCGTGAAATGGCTCTGCTGCCGCGTCGGCCATTTGCAGTGAGAGCGGGCGGCCGAAGGCTGACTGCAGATGGGACAAAAAGCCGTCATCCATGCCGAAGGTGATTCCAGTTGGTCCCTTAACCGACACGGCACCATCGTCAACCGTGGCGCGGTAGGCAAGCAGGTCGGCGACGATGCGTGCGGTCAATGCCTTGCCTTTGCGCGAGGCCTCGCCGTCAATGATGACGTACTGGCGATCAAAGGGCATGCCGCCGCGGCCCAAGCGAGCCTCGCTCAAAGGCTCGCCGGCAAGCGATTTCACGGGGTAACGCCACATATGCGTGATATGCATAGTGGAAGAGTTGTGCAGGGCACAGCGTGAGACTTCTTTTGTGGCTGCCGGTTGCCGCACTATTTGCGCTGACGGCGGTGGCAACCACGGTGCCGCCCAGCGCAAGTATTGTCATGACGCTGCCCGGTAAGCTCTCGCTGCACATGCTCGCGTTGCCGCTGGGCAGGCTCGACGGCGCAGTGAAAGGCCGCGCCACATTTGACGCCAGCGGCACGCGGGCGGTGTTCGTCGCAATTTTTCCCGGCGCAACACTGAGCGGCGATTGGCGTTCGCTCGATCCCGTCCAAGCCTTCGTGCTCGACGCCGGCCACCGGACGCTGACCCAGCTCACGATCGATGGTCAAGCTCGCGGCGCCAGCTGGGAAGGCGAACAGACCGTCGTCGTCTGGGATGGCAACCGCCGTAACCGTTTTTCAGTGCAACCGGCTGCCAGTGCGCCGCTTCCCGCTTTTCGCATTGCCGACGCAAGCTCGCGTCTAGGTCGAATTGTTGCTACCGGCGGTGACGGGCGCTTTCACGTCGTAAAGACGGAGGCTGGCCGCTATGGGGTCGAGCAAGTCGGCGCGCGCGCACTGCGGTTCAACGGAGTTGCCCGCAACGGAGCGTACGCAATCGTCGGCAACTTCCTCGTCTGGGTGGATGCCACAAAAGGTCGAGGCCCCGACATCGCACGCCGGGGCGCAGTCGACGTGGCGCCGCCCTCCTTTGCCGGTTCCGCCTATGGAGCCGCACTCGAGCCGATCGTTCCACTCGGCCACGCCGTCTATCAGGGGGCGTATCGCAACGGCAGCGCGTATTTCGCATTCACTTTCGGCGTACGCCGCGTCGTCGCGCAGACAAGCGATTTTGTCAGCTATTCGTTTCCACACGTTCCCACCGATCTCTCGTACACGGTGGGAGATGGATTCGGCGCAGACCCCAGCGGCGAATTGTACTTCGCTCGTCCCGAGAGCGGCGAAGTAAAGTATTGGCGGGACGGTCACTACATCCACCAAACGCTGCAATTCCCGTCGCAAGCCGGCAGCGAAGCCGCACTCGAGTGGTCGATGCAACGCGTCGCGCCGGGCGATTCGCTGTGGCCGCCGTTGCGGCCCGATGAAGACGCGCTCGACGCCGCGCTCTTGCAATGGCGGCTGTACCCGATCGGCGATACGATCGGCGACCGCTGGCTGGCATCCTATCTAGGCCGCATCATGATCGGCGACAAATCTGGCCGCTTCCGGTTCGCAAACACACCGCAATTCCCGCTTGCGGTCCTGGGGCGCACCGATGATGGACGGCTGTGGGGCGCCTCGCCGCAATTCCGCTACTTCTCGCAATCGGTGTTTGCCGATTCGTCGTCGACGTTGTGGTGGACCCGCGATGGCATCGCGTGGCTTGGCGCGGGAAATCTGCCCGGTGACGTTGGCGCGGTGGGATTGGATCACCGGCGTGTGTGGGTCGCGCTGACGCATCCTTGGCTTGGGAGGTCGGCCATCTCCGTCATGCCGCTGGGTGAACGAAGCGCAGCGCTGACGGGCGGTACGTACGATGGCGAACAGCTCTTCTTCGCTTCGCTGCCCACGGGCTTTTACGTCGTATGGGGAGCCACCCCAGGACGCCGGCAAAACGGCGATCAGGGGCCGCTTTGCGCGTATCGTATCGACCAAGAGACGCTCTTCGGCGACGCCGGCATTGGTCTCAACGCCTTCGCGCAGCAGATCTTTGCGCCGTCAAGCGATCCCTCGTTGCCCGCGCCCACCTTCGATGCCGGCGAAGCGCCGGCATTCGTGCAGCCAAGCCTGGCCGCCATCGCGGCATTCCCACCCGCCCAGCATGCGACGCTCATCACCAACGTCGAGGGCGTTGCAGTCGACCCGTCGCGCATCACCCTTATGTCGTTCGATCAGGAGCGAGCGTTTGAGATCAAGTACGCCAGCCGTCCGTACCCGATCGCTTCGGTGCGAGTGGCCATAAGCGGCGACAACGCAATCGTCAGACGGTCGATGGCGCGCGGTCCGCTCACGGTCAACGGCTCCATCGAACGATGGGCGCGCAGCGACGGACGCTGGCAGCGGATAGCGTCGTCGCGCTGGACGTCACAACCCTAGTTTGCGGGGGCCAAGGACGGCGGCGGCTCGACGATGATCATCCCGGTCATACTCGGGTGATAGGAACAAATATACGAGTACGAGCCGCTCTTGGTGAAGGTGAAGGTAAAGCTCTTCCCGCCCGACAGGTCGCCTGAATCGAAGCCTTTGGCGGTCGATGTGGCGGTGTGCGCCACCGAATCCTGGTTTTTCCAGACGACGGTTGCACCCACCGGGATCGTAAGCTGACTCGGTGCGAATGCAAAATTCTTGATCGTGACCACGTACGGCGACGCGGCCGGCGTGGGCGACTGCACCGCTGCGGAATCGGCAACGGCAAAGTTGGCGACCGTGCCGATCAGTGCGCCCGCGGCGATGGCGCTCAACACGAAGCCGCGCGTGAAAGTCTTCATACGGTTGCGCTTCGCCGGGAGCGCCACGCTTCATGCCGGCTTTGACCTTCTGCGAAAGCCGCTTTCAGATGTTTTTCAGATTTTTCATGTGTGCTTCATCTTGAGAGCAAGCGGCGCAAGCAGCAGCGTGCCGCTGATGCACAGCAGTGCAGACGCGCCGAATGCTACGGCGGGACCAAGCATTTGCCAGAGCGCGCCGACGCCGAGACTGGAAAGCAAGTCCCCAACACCGTTGACCGCGGCCAGCGCGCCGAACCCCGTACCTCGGCGCTGAGCCGGGAGCAGCTGCGTGGCAAACGTGCCTTCCATTGGCTCGAGGATCGCGTTGCCAAACGCGGCCAGCACGAAGGCGCTGACCACCGCCGCGGACTGCATCGGCGCGAGCGCAATCAACGCGCCGACACCGGCGAAGAGAAGAAACGAAACGAGCAACAGTCTGCCGCTGCCGATGCGTTCGCTCAAGAGACTGGCGGGATAGTTCAAGATAGCCTGCACGGCATTGTGCAGCAGATACAATGCCGTGGCCAGCGCGGTTGCTCGCACCAGCCCAACGGTTGGCGCAAATGCGCGCATGGCCACGAGCACGAGCAGGGTCGTCGAGAAATTTCCGACGCCGAAGATACCTGCGCTGAACAGGTAGCGTTTGAAATCGCGCGGTAAGCCGGCCAGCGCGAGGTGCAGCGGCTCGCGTGGAGCAAGTGTCCGCGGTCGTTCACGCACAAAGGCATACATCGCGCCGGCGAGCAAGCCCGGAACGAAACCGAACAGGATCGCCTTGTGCACGGGTACGTGCAGAGAGACCAGCACGATTGCTGCCGCTGGACCGATGACCGCACCGACCGTATCGAGCGCGCGCTGAAACCCAAAAGCCCGGTTGACGTAACGCGGGTCGGTAGCGTCGACGAGCAACGTGTCGCGAATCGGGCTGCGGAACCCACGGAAGATCCACGCGCCGACCCGGCATGCAAAGACGCCCACGATCGACGAAACAAGGCCGATGGCAGGCATGAAGATCCCGACCCCAAGGTAGCCGCTCGCCGCCAACGCGCGCCTGTGCTTGGTGTGGTCGGCCAGCGATCCTCCCCAGAGCTTGAACACGGCTGCCAGACCGTCGGCCGTGCCTTCAAT
>JALYZV010000081.1 GCA_030948685.1 Vulcanimicrobiota bacterium
ATGTGGTTGTACATATCACAGAGATACAATTCCGGATGCTTGCGGCGATCTATCGGGATCTCCAGCAGGGTCGCGCGGAACTCATCGTCTTTCATACGTTCTGCGAGCTCGTGACGTACGAAATTCACGAGCTCACGAACGCTCGGCTCCTGGAGCATATCGAATACGCTCATGAGGCCGCTGAGCTGATTGCTCGTTCGAAGATGGCGAAGCTGCGCCAGCGCGGCTAGAGCGGACGCAGTGATGACCACAAATGTGCCAACCGCCGCTGCGGTGTTCCAGGCTTCTAGTGTCATTTGTGGATCGCATCCCCCGTGAACATGTCCCGGGCATCAAGGCACGTTCCAACAAATAGACCGTAGTAGGTCCGTTCGCCTGTCGAATTCAAATCGGAAAGGCGGGGTATAGCTTAAAATCAAATCACAGATATCTGGAGGGCTACCAGGTGCTCACACTTATACTCGCCGCCGCGCTCACCGGAGCGTCGTGCGCAAACCCCAGCATCCTCACCGCCGGCGTTCAATCCGTCACGACCAACGCCGGGTTGAACCACTATACACTGGCGATCAGCGTTCGGAACCAAGGCAACGTACGACAGCCAAGCAACCTGCTCCAGTCGGTGGACGTACTCAAAGATCGTCTCCGTGTCGATCGGATTGGTCTGCAGCCGCTTCGCCCGAAACAGTCACAAAAGGTGTTCTACAGCTTTGATCGCTCAGATGAGGCCGGAGCTGGTACAACGGAATTCACCTTCACACTTGATTTCAACGGCCGATCAGGCAGCAACATCGATTGCCACGGAGGCAACGAAACCCTCACGATTAGCGTGTGAACAGATTCCAAACATGCACATGAACACCTAATCCGGTGCGGCGGTGACATCGGCGTCCGTGTGACCGGTCGAGCCAAGTAATTCCAATTCAGCTGTTTCAAGATCCAATAGCATTTGGATCCGCCGCATGACGGTGTTGTCGATCTTCCCCCGGTCTCGCAGCGCGACTAGCTCTTTGCGTTGCGCATTCAGAAGATCGAATTCGAGCTTACGGTAGAGAGAAGTATGGCGTGCAGCTTCTGCGGCTTGGCTGTCGGTCGCCGCAAACTCTCGCCAGCGCGTTCCAAATCGTTTTTCAAGAGCATCAAGCATCGGCGCCGGGACGTCTTTACTGCTACGCAGTTTTTCAATTTGCATGAGAGCAGCTTTGGCTGTGCGCGCAAGGGCAAGCCGCTCCTCGCGTGCGTCGGTTCCGTCATCGGTAACGTGGAGCCAGCGAATCAACAACGGCAAGGTCCCCGCTTGGCCAACGAGCGTTGCGAGCAATACGCAGAAAGTGAGATAGATGATGAGATTGCGCCCCGGAAACGGTCCACTTGCCGTTTCGAATGGAATTGCCAGCGCCGCAGCAAGCGACACGCCACCGCGCATGCCCGACCACGCGAGAATCGCCACGTGTGACCAGTCTGCCTTTCCCTCCTCATGCTCGGGCTCGTTGGTAAATGGAAGCAGCCCTTGCGCAAAGGTCCAGATAAATCGCACGATGATGACCGTCAGCGACACGGCGACGCCATACCAGACGAGGCTTGAAACTGAAAACTGTGACAAGCTTTGAACGATCGGATGAAACTGCATTCCGACGAGCACGAATATGGTCGCATTGGCAAGGAATGAGAAAGTCGAGAGAAAGGCGACGCCCCGTATGCGAGCAAGCGGCTTGAAAACCAATGGGGAATATCGGGCGGCGATTAGCCCAGTCGTCACGACGGCAAGCACTCCTGAAGCGCCGATGTGACTCGCCAACAGGTAGGACCCAAACGCGGCCATCACCGCGATGATCGGTTGAAGGGAGTCATCTCTTATGACGTACAAAGCCGCCATGGTCAGTGCGCCTATGACGATGCCAACGCCAATCCCGCCGATAATGCCCAGGGCCAGCGAGCCAAGCGCATGCGACCATGAGAATGTTCCGCTAACCACCGCTGCAACCGCAATTGCATACAAGACGAGTGACGTGGCGTCATTGACAAGACTTTCGCCTTCAATGGTTGCGACGACATGGCGCGGTATTCGGAGTCGCTCGACGATCGGGGCAAACGCGACCTCGTCCGTGGATGAAACGGCTGCACCTAACACAAAGCAAGCAGGCCATCCCAGCGCCGGCACGAGCGCGTGCGCGACAGCAGCCACAGCAGCGGTGGTGATGATGACCAAGCCGACCGCAAGCTGAAAGATCCACCACGCGCCGGAGACGAATTCGCTGGCTGGCGACGTCAGACTCTCCCAATACAAAAGCGGGGGGAGAAAAACGACCAAGACGAGATCGGGCGGCAGGGTGAATGTCGGTGCGTTTGGGATGTAACCGATCGCCATACCACCGAGCACGAGTACGATCGGCCAAGCCAGACCAATGCGATTCGCAATTCCGACGAGTATGACAATGACGCCGAGGATGAAGAGAAAGGTTTCCATAGTGCCCATTCCTTGCGGAAACGCTCTTACGTTTTGCGGGCTTGAGCGTGAAGCCTGCGATAGCACCACAGACCATGGCGCTGGCAAAAACTATTCGTATCCATCGACGACTGCCAGGAACTACTTGGACGTTCGGAACACCAGTCTTACACGCGCGTCGATCCTCACCATGTGATCGCTAGGCCACTCCAAACGGTCATTGTAGATCCACGCAGGTGCCAGAAGCTGTGCACCTTTAGCGCATTCTGCCCAGATGGGCGGATAGGCAACTGCCAAAACCAGCCGTCGCAACTGTCGCTGCCCAGAGTGTGCGGCTTCGACTGCATTTTTCATCGCCGATAGCGAGGAAGCAGCGTATGCGCGGTCGATGATATCATCGCAGTTACTAATCGCACTCGATGTAGCGTATCGCAGTCCGATGTGCAACGGGCGGTAAGCTTGGCGGAGTACGGCTATAAGCCGATCGACGGTGCCCCTATTGTATGTCTTCACGAGCATGTCGTACACTACAGGGAACTCGCCGACGCGGTCCGCTTGACCCGCGGCATCGACGACGCCAGCCTGCGCACGCAACGTAGCCGCAACAGCCCGGGGGTTGGGGAGGTTGGCGCTTGCGCTGTCACTTGACTCGAGCGAATCGATTCTAATGTCGACTCGAAGTTCGTCTACGGGAACGGTTTTCTGGACATCGCCAAAAGCAACGATGCTGGCGGCTTCGTCAGGAATGATGATCGGCACAGGATCGGGCGCTGGTGTGCGCCGGCCCATCATGAAGGGTATGCCCGTTGAGATGGGCCGCACCACGCCGAACGTGACGAGACCCGAGGGCTGCGGAGTGGGAGTTGGAAGCCGACGCCAAGCGGCGGAGGGCTCGCCCGTCATCGTCATCGCTATGCCGAGTGGAACCAGTGTGTCGTGGCCAATCCAACTGCTCTCTTGGTAGAGGGCGACGAGTGAGACGTAGCGGACGCCGACCCCAAGCGACCGCGCCAGCGATTGGGCGCGGCGCGCGGCAAGTACGACCGCCATCGCATCGCAATTATAGCCAAGGCGTTCGCAGCGCTCTTTTTTCAATCCGACCAGAGCAAAGATCTCCGGCCTATCCGCCGCGATCGTCGCAGACAGAGAGGGTGGTCCTACATAAATCCACCTGTCGCCAAGATATTCGCTAGCCGCCGGGATGCCGCCAAAGGTCTCGGGAATAGACGCGATTGCCCTCGCGCCGACAAACGCGCCGGTATCGTTGCCACTGTTATCTCCGCTAAGTCCTCGCGCGCCGTCCAATGGCTCCGCATCGAGGAATCGAGCGACCGCATCTGCGCTTTCTTGGTTATGCGTCTGGACGATGAAGAGCGGTCGATTTAAGCGCAAGCCGTCGACGCCAAACGTTGCATTGGGGTCTGGCACGAAGACGTAAGAGAACTCAGGAGTAGTGATGGAGAATGGCTGCTGAGTCTTAGAGTAAAGGGATAGCTTGACCGCGACGTGTTCCGCGCACGAGTCGTAGATCACGTCACATCGCGGCAAGCCGATATGAAACTTCTGACTCTCTCCAGGCTTGATCCAGTAGGTTCCGATGGGGTGCCCGACAGTCTTGATCCAAGTGTCCTCGCGCTGGCTGCCGTCAGGCTCGCGAATGAGGAAGGATCCACTTCCTGGACTGTACCCGATCTCGCTGCTCGTCGTGTTCTCGATGGTGAGAGTCCCGCTCGCAGACTCTGTCGAAAGATAACGAGATTGGTCAGGACGAAACGTCACGCGAGGGCCGGTCGCGATGTCGTCTGGATTCGCGGGCGAGTTCAAAGTCGCTGCAGCAATGACCAGGAGCAGAATAATAATACCGACGCTCTTCATGGTGTCACCCCTGAAAAGAGTATCGGCTGTTACTAGCTTACGGAGTGAGCTCGAGCGCGCGCAGGCCGCGACTCGTTCAAATTAGCCGAGCCATTCGGGGTGCAGCTCGGTACTATCGAAATGTTGGCTAACTTTGTAGCGCTCGGATTCGCCATTCTTGGCCGCCGTCGCGGTCCTTGCGAGCAGCGCTGCCCGTTCCTGCGGCGTTAACGGCCTGAAGCTGTCGACGACGCCAAGTGCCTGCTGCAGGATTGCCATGGAATCAATTCCCGTGATCGTTACGCTGACCGGCAGGCTCATGGCGTAACGCAGACACTCACGCGCGCTGACGGTGTTGCTGTCCAGAATGAATGGGTCACCCATCGGCTTCATGCCGAGAACACCCATCTGTTTCTGCACGGCTATGGGGAGCACGATTTGCTCGAAGCTGTGATAGTGGGCGTCCATGACATTGAGCGGCATCTGCAGCGTGTCGAAGCGGAAGTTGTGTTGGTCTGCAACGTCGAGCATATGCTTGTGGATCTCGGGACTCTTATGGCCGGTAAAGCCTACATAACGTAGCTTGCCTTGCTCGCGCGCCCGAATCACAGCTTCCAACGCGCCGCCTGGGGCGAAAATGCGCTCGGGCTCATCCATGCGGATCACTTCATGAAACTGCAAGAGGTCCACGTGGTCGGTCTGAAGGCGCTGCAACGATTGCTCAAGTTGCTGCGCAGCGCTTTTGGCCGTGCGACCATCGATCTTGGTCATCAGGAACGCCTTGTCGCGATAGCCGTCGCGCAAAGCCTGACCCATACGCCGCTCGCTCTCACCCTCGGCATAGTCCCAGCTGTTGTCGAGAAAGTTGATGCCGCTATCCAGAGCCGTGCGCACGATGCGGATCGCAACCTGCGGGTCCTCTGGCTTGCTCAAATGAAAGCCGCCGACGCCGATTATTGAGACGCGCTCGGCGGTCTGACCGAGGGCGCGGTATTTCATACCGGACATCTTGACGTTGAAGCGTTCCTTTTTCCTGTCTACGACAGTCTCCGCAGGGTTGGCAAAGCTCCCGCAGATGTCAACGATCAGTCGGCGCTCGATGCCAAGCAAAGTGGCAAGGTGGCCGTTGGCCGGATTGTCGTCGCTTATGGTTTCTGGCACATACGGTGTCCCTGGTGTTGCATCAATCTCGGGCTGAGAAATTTTACAAATCGATCCGATGAGAGAAGATGTCTTCCGGGGTCCACCGAATGGGCTGCCGGGGTCGAGTACAGGCCTCGCTTTTTGCGTCATTGAGGAGTCATGTTCGTCACCCATCACGTTCGTCCATTACTGATAACACTCGTGCTCGTGACCTTCATGCTGTGCGGCTACTCTGCGTTGGCCGCAGGCGGCAGCGCACCGAATCCCGGCCCAACAGCGATGAGCGATATGCAGACCTACCGCGCCATGCTCACACCCGACAGCGCGCCGGCTTCGCCCGTATCCGGCATCGAATGGTCGGTGTTCAACCATCGCGGTGCCGGCTGGTTCATCTTCCTGTGGGGGCTGACGGCCTTCATGGCGGGCCTACAGTGGCCGCGCCGGACGTGGCTGCGTTTCGTGCCGCCCCTAATGCTTTTGGGACTCGTCGAGTTTCTTTTTCTACGCAACGACCCGAAGACATGGCCTATCGGCCCCGTTCCATTTTGGATCAGCTTTCAAGATCCGGCGGTTTTCCAGCACAGAGTTTTTGTGGTCCTCATCGTGGTGATTGCCATCATCGAATTGCTCCGCGCTGCTGATCGCCTGCCGCCGCTGCTGCGCCAGTTCGCTTTTCCCAGCCTTGCACTACTTGGCGGTATGTATCTTTTCTTTCACAAGCATGGAGGGCTGCAGGCGCAGCAAGCGATGCAAAATATGGCCGGTCCTGCAATGACGTCCGGTCCAGCGATGCAGAACATGACGGCTTCAATGGATTTGGTCAAACATCAGCATCTTTGGTTTTCGATCTTCGGGTTCGGACTTGCGGTCACAAGATTGCTGGCGGACATAGGGCTGCTGAAGGGCCGCCTTGGGGCAACGCTGTGGCCTGTCTTCGCGATGGCACTGGGGATCTACATGACCGGCTACAGCGAATAGACATTCGAGCGAACTCTGACCCCGAGAGGTGCACATGATTCGCGCTGTTCTTTGCGTGTTGCGCTGCGTCGCCCTTGCGATCGCTATCATCGTCGCTGCCTCGATGGCGCAGGCGAGTGAGCGAATCCCACCGCTGCAAGCACGACTCGGGTATCCGGCAAATGCGCGACTGCTCATGATTCACGCTGATGACTTCGGCATGTCGCATTCGGTTAATCGCGCGATTGCGAAGGCACTCGAGAACGGATGGGTTTCCTCTGCCAGCATCATGGTGCCGTGCCCGTGGTATCCAGAAGTGGTCGCCTGGGCGCGCAAGCATCCGGATGCCGACCTCGGCATCCACCTCGTTCTCAACAGCGAGTGGCCCGGTTATCGCTGGGGTCCTGTCGCAGCCGTCGACAAGGTATCGAGTCTGCTCGACCCCCAGGGATATTTCTTCAACGACCCATCTCTCTTCACACACGTCAGACTCTCCGAAATTGAAATCGAACTAAGCACGCAGATCGACAAAGCTCAGGCACAAGGCGTGCACATCTCGCACCTGGATTCCCACATGATCGCCCTCACGACCACCCGCCACCTGTTCCAGATCTATGAGCGCCTCGGTCACGAGTACGGTCTGCCGATTGCGCTCGTCAAAAACGGCAGTTACAGGATGCCCGAAGGCATGGAGCCGGCTCCCGACGCTCTCGCATTGGACAACGTCATTACCATGGATCCGGGGATTTCCAGCCGCGATTGGATCAGCTGGTATGAGAAGAGCTTAACCCAGCTCAAGCCCGGCATCTATCAATTGATCGTTCACTTGGCATACGACGATGAAGAAATGCGTGGGGCCACGCGCGGTCATCCCGATTGGGGCGCGGCCTGGCGCCAGCGGGATTTCGATATGGTCCAAAGCACGCAGTTCCGCAAGTTCTTGCGCGATCAGCGGTTCATCTTGGTCAATTGGAAACAGCTTACGAACGCCTACGCCTCACATGTACAACCAAAAAGCTAGGCTGATGCTTACTTCGGGCGACCTGGACAGGTCGGCGTTGGAATTGGTGCTACGATCGGTGGGCTTCCCGTGTGATGGTCTCCGCCACCGCCGCCGCCGCTGAAGAGGAGCGGCAAAAGTAGTGGAAGGAAAAACCACGGGAACCTGTGGTGCCCAGCAGCCGGTGGCGGATGGATTCCAGCGACTTCAGGAGTCTGTGGACGCTCAGCTCCAGACG
>JALYZV010000098.1 GCA_030948685.1 Vulcanimicrobiota bacterium
GTGCGAGGGCGGCGGCATGTTGATGTGCGCAGCGGGAAGCGCTGCAAAGAACTGCACCGCGCCGATAACAAGCGTCAAGCCCCACCAAACGATGTTCCCGATGGGGATCGCAAGGGGCGGTACCAGCAGTGCGGCAACCGCAAGGAATGTGCCCGCCACCATAATTAGCCCGATGAGCGGCACAACGATTGCATTTGCAGCGACGGCATACGGCGTGAATGCGTTGAAATACAGCGCCTGCAGCGGCCACAACGCGATCTGTACGGCCAAGCTCGTGCGCACGACATCGACCACAATGCGCGGTAGACCGCAGCCCTCGCGTAACCCGAGTTTCGCCAGAATAGGGCTGACCAGCACGATGCCGACAACGCATGCAAACGACATCGAAAACGAGGGCGAGAGAATAACGAGCGGATGCGGCAGGGCAACGGCAAACGCGGCCGCCGCAAAAATCGCGCTGGGTGTGCGTCCGCGGCCGAGTTCCAAAGCAGCCGTTCCCGCGGTGAGCATGGTGACCGCTCGCAGCGTCGGCAGATGGAGACCCGCGAGCGCTGCATACAACCAGGCCGCGGCGAGCATCACTCCCGTGCGCAGCGAACGCCGCAGCGGCAACAGCGCTGCGATCCACGCAGTGAAGCCCGCCATGATGCCAAGGTGAAGGCCAGCGGTCGTGAGTACGTGGACTGTGCCGGTGTCGGAAAATTCCTGGCGCAGCGTCGCAGGCAGGTTGCCTCTGTCTCCCCACAGGATGCCCTCGAGCACGGTTGCTTCAAGCGCGGGAAGATGACGCTCGACTGCCGCCGCGATGGATGCCCGCGATCTCGCCCACCAGGCTTCCCAGCCCGGCGCCTCTGTCAGCACTGTCAGGTCAGCGCTTCTGTGCACCGCGAGGACGACGTCGACGCCTTGATCGGCCAGCATTTCGCGCTCGCCAGGCTCGCCATCGTTTCTGGAATCGCCTGGGAGATCGAGCCTGCCGCGAATTGCGATGCGCTTGCCGGCGAGTTCCCCGAGCTGTCCGGCCGGGTAAGAAACTAACCCAACCTGCCCCACCAGAGCCGCACCCGCGCTCGTCGCCGGAACGCGAACGGCCACAATACGCGCCCGCAGTGATGCTGTCTCGGCCAAGCGCGGGCGCTCAAGCGCGACCGCCTCAAGCACGACGTGTCGTCCGTTCAACGCAGCATACGGCTTTTGGTCAGCTCGCCAGAGCGCGAGCGTGGCGGCGCATTCGCCAACGACAAAAGCGCCCAGCAAGAAGATCAGAAATTTTTGCAACCACGCAGATCTGACGAAAACGAGGGCTAGCACCAAGCCGAATGCCACAAGCACAATGCCCTCGGAGAGCGCACGCGTTGCAACAATAATGCCGCACGCATAGCACGCAAATGCAAGTGCCAACTTGTGCGCGCGCACGAGCTCACATGGTCCGTCCACTTTGGGCTGTTCACGCGGCGACGCTCGCGCGTCAATCGCACGCGCGCATGGAAACCATAAGCGGAGGAACGCCAAGACCATTACGGGAAAGAGTAAGCCCAGTCATCAGGTCTTTTTAAGAAAGGGGGTTGAGTGAAGAGTGGAAGCATTCATCATCGTGCTCCTCATCCTGATCCTGCTCGCAGTGACTGGCCATCTGCGCCTATAGTTCCTACGGCCGCTAATGGCTGCCGCTGCACCGCCGGCTATACGTAAGCAGACGTCTCATGCGCATACTCGTAACTGGCGGTGCGGGTTTTATAGGATCTCACGTCGTCGATGCAATGATCGGCGCCGGTCATGAGGTCGCTATCGTCGACTCTTTTTGGCCGCATGGCGGTGGACGCCGTAGCCACCTGAACCCCAAAGCCCAGCTCTTCGAAATCGACATTCGTGACAGTTCGCTCGCGGATGTCTTTGTAAAATTCAGGCCCGAGCTCGTCAGCCATCACGCCGCCCAGCACAGCGTTGCCATCTCAACTCAAGATCCACTCTACGATGCCGACGTCAATGTCAAGGGACTGCTCAACGTCCTGTCGCACGCCGCCCAGCACAAGGTCGCCAAGGTAGTGTTTGCATCGTCGGCGGCTACCTACGGTACTCCGCAACACTTGCCGATCGACGAAGGCCATTCGCAGATGCCCGAGTCGCCGTACGGCATCACAAAGATGGCGGCAGAGCACTACCTGCGCTATTTTGCGGCGGGATGCAGCGTGCGATATACCGCGCTGCGCTACGGCAATGTCTATGGACCGCGCCAGGATCCGAATGGCGAGGCGGGTGTCATCGCAATTTTCAGCGGCAAGATACTCAAAGGCGAGCCGATCCGCGTGGACTGGGACGGCGAGCAGCAAAAAGATTACGTCTATGTCGGTGACGTAGCTCGCGCGAATGTGTTGGCAGTTGAAAAGGGCGACGGCGAGATCGTCAACATCGGCACCGGCACCGGCACCTCAGTCAATGCGCTCCACAAAGCGATTGCGGCGGCGGCGGGCCGGGACGTGGATGTGGTAAAGGCGCCGAAGCGTCCGGGCGACGTCTACCGGTGCGTGTTTGCGATTGCCAAAGCCAAAGCGACGCTCGGCTGGGAACCACAAGTGCAGCTATCCGACGGCATTGCCAAGACGGTCGCCTATTTTAGGTCCAACCCATAAAAGCACGATACCGAGCGATCAGCTCACGACGATGTTGAGTAGCCTGTCCTTCACGTAAATGCGCTTGCGCACCGTTTTGCCGTTCAGTTGTGCCGCCACCGTCTCGACGACTTTTGCTTTCTCGAACGCAGCCTGCTCGTCCAAACCAGGGGGCACGTCGACGACCCCGCGCCGGCGGCCGTTGACCTGAACGACGAGCGGAAGCAGCGAGCGTGCCAGCGCCGTGGCGTCATAGGTCGGCCAGCGCTCGTCGTGGATGCTGCCGCGATGCCCGGTGCGCTGCCAAAGCTCCTCTGCGATGTGTGGCGCAAAGGGTGCAAGCAAGAGCAAGAGCACCTGCAGCGCCTCGACAAACGCAGCTGACGCCGCAGCGTCGGCGTGCTTGGCGGCAAAATCATCGATGTCGTTAAGCAACGTCATGATCGCCGCCACCGACGTGTTCAGGTGCATCCGGTCCTCGAGCTCATCGCCAATTTGTTTGATCTTAGCGTGCACGCTGCGCCGCAGATTGATCTCGGCGCCACTCGGCGCCCGTCCATCGGGCGCGACACCCAGGCCGGCAACGAGCGAGTTCTTGAAAACCTCTGCGTGGTTCAGCACGATCCGCCATATGCGCTGCAGCGTACGCGTCGCTCCGGCGATCCCCGTCGTCGACCACGGGAAATCCGATTCAGGCGGTCCAGCGAACATCTCGAAGACGCGTAGGGCGTCGGCGCCGTAGGTCGAGACCGCCTGGTCGATGCTGACCGTATTGCCTCGCGATTTGCTCATCTTTTCGTGGTTCTCGCCCAGCACCATGCCCTGATTGAACAATCGAATGAACGGCTCGTCGCCCGGCACGAGCTTCTCTTCGCTGAGCACTTTATAGAAAAAGCGCGCATACATCAGGTGAAGAACGGCATGCTCGATGCCACCAAAGTAGTGATCGACCGGCGCCCAATAGCGCGCCGCATCTTCCGACCACGGCGCTTTCGTGTCATGCGGGCTCAGGTACCGTAAGAAGTACCAGGACGAGCACATAAACGTATCCATCGTCTCGGCCTCGCGCTTCGCCGGGCCGCCGCATTTCGGACAAGTCGTGTTGATGAACTCGGGGACGTGCGCCAGCGGACTGCCTTGCGTACCGGTGATCGGTGCCTTATCGGGCAGTAGGACGGGGAGCTGATCTTCCGGCACCGGCACGTAACCGTCTCGTGGGCAGAGCACCATGGGCACTGGCGCACCCCAATAGCGCTCCCGCGAGATGAGCCAATCGCGCAGCTTGTAGTTGACGCTGGGCGTGCCTGCCTTGCGCTTCACGAGCTTTTGCGTCATCGCCTTGCGCGCCGCAGCGCTCTGCATGTCGCTAAACTCGCCGCTGTTGA
>JALYZV010000133.1 GCA_030948685.1 Vulcanimicrobiota bacterium
GGCCAGCGCCGCGATGGCTGAAGCCGTCATCCGCTGAGCCAGTCGCGATGTGAGCTCGCCCTTCATGTATTGAGAACTTAACTGCGTGGGGGTGAAGTTCCCAGTTTTTCCAAGATCGCGGCGGCGCTCATCGCGCCTTCGCGTATGATCGCAACCGTGTCGCCGGTGCAGTCGAGTATCGTGCTCTCCTGGCGCCAGGGTGTGGGACCGGCGAGCACCGCCAGCGTCGCATCCGGCAGATCGCGCAGATGATCTTCAGCGTCGCCGGTGAACGCGGCGCTGCCTGACACGTTCGCCGACGTCGCCGCAAGCGGGCCTGTGGCGCGCAGCAGCGCGCGGCAAAGGTCGTGATTTGGACAGCGCAATGATATCGTGCCCAATCCGCAGGCCGCGCGCGCGTATCGTTCGGCGCGACGGCGCACGACGATCGCGACCGGACCAGGCCACAAGCGTTGCATTGCAAGCTGCGCGCAGTCAGTGAGATCGGCGACGAATGGCTGCGCCGCGCTCTGCTGCGCGACATGCAACGCGAGCGGCTTTTTCGCGCTGCGACGCTTGGCCTCGTATATCGAGTCGATTGCCACTTCGTTGTCGGGATCGCAGCCAATACCATACACCGTGTCGGTCGGAAATACGACTGTACCGCCTGCCCGCACGCACGCTGCGACTTCTCTCACAACATCGCTCTCAGACCGCTGTGCGGCACGGATAACTCGCATATCATCCCGCCGCCGGGAGGACCGCAACCGGCGCACTGACTAATGCTTTTATCGTGTCACGCATCCGTCACCAGGTTTTTCTTGTTGGTTTGATGATGGCTATTACCGCCGTTTCGTCAGCCATGGCGCCGCTTTCATTGGGAAGCCGTCTGCGCCTGCGCGCCCGCGAGGGCAGCCGTCGCATTTTCCAGCACACGAGGCGCCGATTCGCTCGCGCCAGAGTTCTCGTCAGACGCCGCACCCTGCCCGCCTTCGCGCTGCTTGCACGAGTGCGCAAAGCCGCCTAAGCAACGCGCTGGCACTCGCGCGAGCTTGTCCCTAGGGTTTTTTTAGTTTCATCAAGCGAGCGTCACCGGCGGCGAGCGTGAGTTTCTCTTCCTGAATTTTATCCACCAGCGGCGGTTTGATCCGTAACGAGAAGGTTCCGGCGTGGTCGGTCCCCACGAATACAAGCGTTTGCCGTTCATCGGCGAGCGCGACTGCGAACGGTGCATCGCTTTCGATAAAGCGGCTGACATCTTCATCCAGCACGACGCAACGGCTGCGTGAAGCCACTGGAATGGACGAATAGAGCGTGCGTCGGTAGTAGAAGCACGACATCACCGTGCCCATGATGGGCACGCCGCGTACGCCGATCCACTTCCAATCTTCGGGAAGGTGAGGATTGACGCGCAAACCGTCAGGCGATGGTTCGAATCCGAGCAGCCCTTCGTATGCCAGCCACAAATACGTTGGCGGCATCCAGGGACTCATCGCCATGCCTCGGCTTTTGAAGGTTTCGCCGGAGAGACGCTCCGGAAACAGACCGGGCATGACGTTCTGATACGCTTTGGGATTCTCTACCTCGCTGATCTTCCAGATATTGCGCATGCCAGAGACGAGGCGCCGCGGCGAATGCGTCTTGCTGCTATACGCCACCCAGGCGGTCAAGTTCGGCCAGATTCCACCGAGCAGATGCAAGCCGTATTCCGGATCGTACTCCTGTTGGTTCTTGCCGACCGTGCGCACGCCGAACGGGGTCCAGAATTCCGGCGTGTACAGCAGCTCCAAGATCTTGCGTTTGCGCTCATCATCGGCCACAGCGAATAGCACGGGGAATATCTGATCGCCGGTAATGTCGTGATGCGCTTCGCCTTCGGGGTCGATGTTGAGCAGGTAGAGCCCGGTCTTCTCGCTGACCAGCCGCTGATTGATCGTGTGCTTCAGCAGATCCCCGGCCTTGCGGTAGCGATCCGACGTCTCCGAATCGCCGAGGATGCGAGCCAGCGATGACGCCAGCCGCAGCGCGTGGGCGCATTCCACATTGATCTCGGTGACTGCGCCGGAGATCTGACTTTGCGGAATGATATTGCGCCAGCCTGAAATGCCCCAAACGTTCGCCTCTTGCGAGTGTGCAACCACCAGTCCGCCGCGCATCTGCGAAATGATCCAATCGCACGCGCCGCGCACCATCGGCCACAGCCGCTCCAATGTCGGGCGATCGTGCGTGACGGAGTAATGATGATAAGCCGCGCAGGCGATGAGCGGGGTATCGTCATTGATGTTGAGATCGTAATCGCTCTTGAACGGCGGATCGGCGCAGGCCATGATGTACTCGGTGACTTTGCCGCCTTCTTCGATACCATGTTGCGCGATGAGCTCAAACAACGCCCGCGAGAACTCGGGCGTCAGATAGTCGGATCCGAGCGCGTACCAAGCGGCATCGCGCACCACCACGATGTCCTGCGATGGATCATTGGTAAATCCCGCGCCCGCCGGGAAGCGATGCTGTACGCGCACGGTGTTGATCTTCGACCAGTCGACGGCGCGATTGATGAGCGCGTCGGGTGTCCGGATAAAGCCGGTCTGCAGCAGGCGCTGATAGTAGTCTTCCGCTTCGACGAGCGCCTCGGACGCCAGCGGCGCCGATCGCAAAGTGGTCAAGGCCGCGCTTTCGCCCTTGTGGTTGATCGCCATCGAGAAGGCGATCGCGGCAGAAGACTGAGGTGGCACATTGAGCCCGTAGGTCCGCGAGAATCCTCGATCCGAAACGTACGTGGACGTCGGCTCGACGCTGCCGGTGAACACGCGGACTTCGTCCGGCCGCCCGATCGTCGTCGAAATGATGACGCCACCTTGTTCCTTATGGCTCACGCGTTTGTTGCGCTGCGCCTGGTCCGGAACTTTGTACGTGCCCGGCCATACGAAGGCGGGATAATGGACGTCGCACATGACTGCCCCAGCGTACTCTTCGCTGGCCGTGTTCTCAAAGGTCACCACAACGTACACGACGCTGAGCGGGTCGCACATCGGCAGAAACGTGCGTTTGCGAATCTTGATCGGCCCACACGTGTATAGCGTTTCTTGGTACGCCGCTGCGTGTGTTGTCTCGACCGGGATCGCACGCTCGCCCGCGACGTACATTTGCGTGACCCAGCGGCCGCAATAGAACTGGTTGTCGACCGCGCTCCAGTAGCCCGCGATGTCGCTTTGCGGCGTGAGCTTCAAAAACGACGAGAGATTGCCAAAGCTCGCGCCGGTCAGCAGCTTGTTGACGGGATAGCGGTAGGCCGGGGACGACGAGCGTGCCTCGCGCGGATCGTGGATAGTGGCCGGCGGTGCGGTGGCTGGCTGCAACTAAAAACGAACGCGCTGGCCGGTTCCGATGGCCACGCACGACATCGGATCTTCGGCGACGATGACAGGAATGCCGGTGACTTCGGTCAGCAACGCGTCCAGTCCACGCAGCAGCGCTCCGCCCCCAGTCAAAATGATGCCGCGGTCGATGATGTCAGCCGCGAGTTCAGGCGGAGTCTTCTCCAACACGCTCTTGACCGCGTCAATGACCGAGCCGAGCGGCTCGCCCAGTGCCTCGCGAACTTCCTCCGAAGTAATATTGACGGTCTTGGGTAGACCGTTGATCAGGTCGCGACCGCGGATGTCCATGGTCAGCTCGGGATCGAGCTTGTAGGCTGAGCCAATCGTGATCTTGATGTCCTCCGATGTGCGCTCGCCGATCATGAGATTGTAGACGCGCCGAATGTGCCGGGCGATCGCTTCGTCGCATTTATTGCCGGCGACCCGAATCGACTGACTGACGACGATGCCGCCGAGCGAGATCACGGCAACGTCGGTCGTGCCGCCGCCGATGTCGACCACCATGTTGCCGCTCGGCCCGTCAATCGGCAGGCCGGCCCCGATGGCCGCGGCCATCGGCTCTTCGATGATGTCGACGCTGCGGGCTCCCGCCAGCTTGGCCGCGTCGCGGACTGCGCGCTCCTCAACTGAGGTGATCTCAGCCGGCACGCAGATGGTCACCGCCGGCTTGGGCCGCAAGAATGAAAAGAAACCGTTACTGCGCGTCACCTTTTTAATGAAGTAGTTGAGCATGGCTTCGGTGACTTCGAAATCGGCAATGACGCCGTCGCGCAGCGGACGGATGGCCTGGATGTTGCTCGGCGTTTTACCAAGCATCATGCGCGCTTCTTCCCCCACGGCGAGCGTGCGGCCGGTTCGGGTGTCGCGCGCGACGACGGATGGCTCGCGCAGCACGATGCCTTTGCCCTTGACGTAGACGAGGACGTTTGCGGTGCCTAAATCGATTCCGATATCCAAAATCAGCTCCTACGAGGGTTGAACCCGAAACGGCGTGACGATCTTCGGCAGCTTGACCGTATTGCCGATGTCGGGCTTCGGCATGACCGGCGCAACGCCGCTGGCGCGAACCACCGTTGCCCCGAGTGATGTCAGCCGTTCTTCTAAAAATTCATAGCCACGATCGATGTACTCGAGCCCGCCAATTTCGGTCGTGCCTTCCGCCGCAAGTGCCGCCAGCACGAGCGCCCCGCCGGCCCTGATATCCGGCGCTGCAACGACCGCATCCTTGAGTTTGGGAACTCCGTTCACGTGTGCGGTTCGACCTGAGACGGTAATATCCGCCCCCATCCGCAACAGTTCGCCGACGTACACGAAGCGGGCGTCAAAGATCGTTTCCTCGATATTGGATACACCCTTGGCAAGCGATAGATAGGCAACCATGGGCGGCTGGAGGTCGGTTGGGAAGCCGGGGTAGGGAGCCGTTGTGATGTCCGCCGGATGCCAGGCCGAAGCGCCCCGCACGCGGACGCTCACCCCCTCGGCGTCGACGGTTGCCCCCGTTCTTTTGAGGACCTCGCTCAGGGAGGAAAGCATCGCCGGATCGACGCCGGTCACCGTCACATCGCCGCGCGTGATCGCTGCGCCGAGCAGAAACGTCCCTGCGACGAGCCGGTCAGGAATGATGGTGTACTCGCAGCTGTGGAGCTTTTTGACGCCTTCGATGACGATGGTTGGCGTGCCCTGACCGCTGATCGTCGCCCCCATGGCGACCAAGAAATCGGCGACGTCGACGACTTCGGGTTCCCGTGCCGCGTTCTCGATCGTCGTCGTGCCGCGCGCGCGCACCGCAGCCAGCATGATGTTTTTGGTGGCGCCGACGCTGGGCTTTGCGAGCGCAATCGTGGCGCCGTGGAGCTGCCCAGCCGTAACGACCACCGATCCGTGTTGCAGATCGACCTTTGCTCCCAATGCTGCGAAGCCATGGAGGTGCATGTCGACGGCGCGCGGGCCCAGGATGCAGCCCCCAGGCATCGGCACTTCGGCACGCCCGAACCGGCCCAGCAGCGCACCCGTCACATCGAAGGAGGCGTTGAGCTTGCTCACGAGCGCATAGGGCGCGGTGCTTGAGTTGATTGAGGCCGCGTCGATGACGAGCGTGCCGCCCGGCTGTTCCCGTACGCGTGCGCCCAGGCTCTCGAGAATTGCAACGAGGACGTCGACGTCCGTGATACGCGGAACGCGGTGCAAGATGAGTTCGCTCTCGCACAAGATTGACGCCGCCATGATGGGCAACGCCGCGTTCTTCGCGCCTGGCGGCGCCAGCGTGCCTTCGAGACGGTGACCGCCTTCGACGATCAGCCGGGTGCGCAGGCCCTCAAGCGAATCCATAGATCTCTTTAACGCGACGTTTGCAGCAACGGACCTTTAGGTCCGTTACAGACAGCTTCATACTATAGGTTTCGGCGTTAGACGGGGCGCGCCGTAATAGCCAGACGGGCTTGCGCCCAGGCAACGGCTTTGCGCTCTTGGAAACCATCCGCGCCTCGTTTCTGCGCGAGCGCTTCTTCGGCCCGCTTGAGATCCGAGCGTGCCGCTTCGACGTCGACCTCTTCTCTGGAAAGGGCGAGGTCGGTAAGGATGATCACCCGATCGGGCAGGATTTGCATGAACCCGCCCTCGACTGCGAAAAGCACTCGGCCACCGGACGTCTGCTGGTCGGCGCCTCCGCTCGCGACAGTGGCGCTTACCACACCCGTGCGCAGCGTCGTCAACATCGGCGCGTGGCTGGCCAACGCCGCCAGATCGCCGGCCGCACCGGGTGCGACCACCATTGACACATCGCCCTCGAATTTCAGGGCACTTGGGGTGACGATTGACAGCCGGCTGAGGTTGGCCATGCTGCTCTACGCCTTGGCTGCCATGGCTTGCGCGTTTGCCTTCGCCTCGTCGATGTTGCCGCACATGTAAAACGCCTGCTCGGGAAGATCATCCAGCTTGCCTTCGACCAGCTCCTTGAAGCCGGCGATCGTCTCTTTCAGCGGCACGTATTTTCCTGGCCGTCCAGTAAAGGCTTCCGCCACAAAGAAGGGTTGGCTCAGGAAACGCTGGAGTCGGCGAGCGCGCCGCACCGAAATCTTGTCATCTTCCGAGAGTTCTTCAACGCCCAGAATGGCGATGATGTCCTGCAAGTCGCGGTTGCGTTGCAAGATCTCTTGCACGCGGCGCGCCACCTGATAGTGCTCGTCGCCAACGTAGCGAGGCTCGAGCAAGCGTGAGTTTGAGGCCAGCGGATCGACCGCTGGGTAAATGCCCTTGTCGGAGATGGAGCGCGAGAGCACGGTCGTCGCGTCGAGGTGCGCGAAGGTGGTTGCCACCGCGGGGTCGGTGAGGTCGTCGGCCGGCACGTACACGGCTTGCACCGACGTAATGGACCCATTGCGCGTTGAGGTGATACGCTCTTCAAGCGCACCCATCTCCGACGCCAGCGTCGGCTGGTAGCCGACTGCCGACGGCATGCGGCCGAGCAGCGCAGACACTTCAGAACCCGCTTGCACGAAGCGGAAGATATTGTCGATGAAGAGCAAGACGTCTTTGCCCTGCTCGTCGCGAAAATACTCGGCCATGGTGACGCCGGTGAGACCGACGCGCAGCCGCACGCCCGGTGGTTCGTCCATCTGGCCGAAGATGAGCGCGGTCTTGTCGATGACGCCCGAATGCTTCATCTCCAAATAAAGGTCGTTACCCTCGCGCGTGCGCTCGCCGATGCCGGTGAAGACAGAATATCCGCCGTGTTCGGCCGCGATGTTGCGGATCAGCTCCTGGATGAGGACGGTCTTGCCGACGCCGGCGCCCCCGAAAAGGCCAACCTTGCCGCCGCGCACGTAGGGCGCCATGAGGTCGATGACTTTGATGCCCGTCTCGAACATCACGGTGGTGGGATCTTGTTCGTCGACTTTGGGGGCTTCGCGGTGGATGGGCATCATTTTTGCTGCTTGCACCGGCTTGTCGGAATCGATGGCTTGACCGAGCACGTTGAAGATGCGCCCGAGCGTCGCTTCACCGACGGGCACGGAGATGGGCGCGCCCGTGTCGTTCACGTCGGCGCCGCGCACCATGCCTTCGGTTGAGCCCATCGCTAGCGTTCGCACCTGATTGTTGCCAAGCTCGCTTTGGACCTCAAGCGTGAGATCGTGAGCGTTGCCGTCCACGCCGACGATGGTGGTGAGCAAAGCGGTGTTGATCCGAGGCAACGATTCCGCCGACGTGAACTCAACGTCGACGACGTTGCCCAAGACCTGCGTGACTTTTCCGGTAGCTGGCATCGTTTGCTCTTCCTTATCGTTGAACAGACCTGAAGGTCCGTTGCTTCATTATCCTTTGAGCGCTTCGGCGCCGCCGACGATCTCTAATATCTCCTTGGTGATCGCAGCCTGACGAGTTTTGTTCATGACGAGCGTGAGGTCGTCGATGAGCTTGCCCGCGTTGTCGGTGGCGTTGGTCATGGCGATGAGCTGCGCGGCGAAAAACGATGCTTGCGTTTCGAGCAGCGCCTGGAAGATCGTAAACTCGAGATACTTCGGCAAGAGCGCAGCCAGCACTGCCCGGGCGTCGGGCTCGAACTCAAAAGAATTTTTGAGGCCAGGCTTTGCTTGCGCATCGGCTGCCTGCTGCGCGGGCGTCGATCCAGGCCGATCATCCGCGGAGTCTTGCAGCGGCGCGATCGGCAAGAGCTGCGTCAGCATCGGCCGCTGAACGATCGTCGAAACGAACCTGCTCGAGACCAGCGTGACGTTATCGACGTTGCCAGCCAAAAACTCCGTTGAGACGCGCTCCGCGATCTCACGAGCCATATCCGTGAACGGTTTGCTCTGCAGCTGCCAATCCGCTTCAACCCGGTAAGGATTGCTGCGTAATTGCACTCGTCCTTTGGTCCCAACCACGTAGAAGCGCGGCTGCGACGAGCGGCGTGCAAGCACAAGCGCCTCGCGCACCAAGTTCGAATTGAAGGCGCCGGCCAATCCCTTGTCCGACGTCATCAACACAATCGCGCCCGTGGCGATCTCACGAGATTGCAGCAGCGGGTGGTTTGCGCCACCCGATTGTGCAAGTTTTTGGAGCATGTCGCCGATCGCAGCCGCATAAGGCCGAGCGGCACGCATCGCCTGCTCGGCACGCCTGATCTTCGCACCCGCAACCATTTTCATGGCACGCGTGATCTGCTGCGTGTTCTTGAGCGACCTAACCCGGTCTTTGAGCTGGCGAAGCGTTGCCATTCAGAAGCGCTTTTTGAACTCGCCGATGGCGTCATCGAGCTTGGCGCGAATATCGTCCGGGATCTCTTTGCGCTCCGCGATCGTGCTTGGTATTTCCGGATGCGCAGTCCTTAGGAATTCGTAGAACTCTTTGTGGAACTGCGAGATGCGTTCGGTGGGCACGTCGGCCAGAAAATCCTTCACCGCGACATAGATTTGAATGACTTGCTGCTCGAGCGAGAGCGGCTCGAACTGCGGCTGCTTCAACGTCTCCGTAATCTTTTCGCCGCGCGACAGCTGCGCTTGAGTTGCTTTGTCGAGGTCGGATGAAAGCTTCGAAAACGCCGCCAGATCGCGGTATTGTGAGAGTTCGAGTCGCAGCTGGCCGGCCACGGATTTCATCGCCTTGGTCTGCGCGGCGCCGCCGACGCGCGACACCGACAGACCGACATCGATGGCCGGCCGAATGCCGCTGTAGAACAGGCCGGTCTCGAGATAGATCTGACCGTCCGTAATCGAGATCAAGTTGGTGGGGATGTACGCGGAAACGTCGCCTTGCTGCGTCTCGATGACCGGCAGGGCGGTCAAGGAGCCCGCGCCGAGCTCGTCGGAAAGCTTGGCGGCGCGCTCGAGCAGCCGAGAGTGCAAGTAGAAGATATCACCCGGGTAAGCTTCGCGGCCCGGCGGGCGTCGCAAAATGAGCGAAATCTCGCGGTACGCCTGTGCGTGCTTGGAAAGATCATCGTAAATGATGAGCACGTCTTTGCTCTGGTACATGAGCTCCTGGCCGATGGCGCACCCGGCGTAGGGCGCGATGTAGCGCAAGCTCGCCGGATCTGACGCGTTGGCCGCGACGATGGTCGTATAGTCCATCGCACCTGCATCGGTTAAGATTTTATAGAGCTGAGCGACGGTTGACGTCTTCTGCCCGATGGCGACATAGATGCAGATGACGTTCTTGCCCTTTTGGTTGATGATCGTGTCCACGGCGAGGGCGGTCTTGCCGGTTTGGCGATCGCCGATGATGAGTTCGCGCTGACCCTTGCCGATGGGGACCAGGCCGTCGATAGCCTTGATGCCGGTCTGCAGTGGCTGGCTCACCGGCTGGCGCTGCACGACGGTCGGCGCTTGCGTCTCGATCGGTCGCGTGCGAGTAGTGGTGATGGGGCCCTTGTCGTCGAGCGGCTGGCCGAGTGGGTCGACGACCCGTCCGACGACTGCATCGCCGACCGGCACCGACACGATGCGGCCAGTGCGGCGCACGGTGGCGCCTTCTCTGATATCGGCGTCTGCACCCAGGATGACGACGCCGACGTTATCCTCCTCAAGATTGAAAGCGATCCCGAGCAAACCGTTCGGAAACTGCACGAGTTCGCCCATCTTCACGGCGGTCAGACCGTAGACGCGTGCGATGGAGTCACCGACCTCGATGACGGTCCCAACTTCATCCTCACGCGTTTCCGTGCGGGCGCTTGCGATTTGTTGTTTCAGTATGCCAGCGATTTCGTCGGCGTTGATCATGATGAACTTTCTTGTGACCTTCCGTTTGACGCAGCCTGCGGCGACGTCGTCGCCCATGAGTCAGTGATTGCCAGCAAATGCCGGCGCAGCTCTTCGAGTTTGCCGGACACGCTGCCGTCGACGTAGCGGTCCCCGACCTGCACCACGAGTCCGCCGAGCAATTCCGGCGAGACCCTCGTTTGCGGGATGATGTTGTGTCCGTAGACCGAGGAGAGCCGCTGCGCGAGCTGGCGCAGCGTTGACTCCCCAAGCGGCATCGGTGTGCCAACCGTCGCCGGCTGGCGGCCGGCATCACGGTCGAGCATCTCGTGCAGTTGACGCGCAACGATCTCGATGAGGTTTTCTCGGCGCTTGCGCACCAGCAGCACGATAAAATTGAGCATCAGCTCGCCCGCATGCCCATCCAGCACGCTATGCAATATCTGTTCTTTCAGCCGCCGGTCGACCACGGGCGACGCGTAAAAGCCGTACAGTTGCGGGTCAGATTTGAGCGCGGCAACGAAACTATCCAGCTCGGTGGTGACGGGCCCGATCTCTGCGCGCTCCCGCGCCAGGTCGTAGAGCGCGCTCGAGTAGCGCTTGGCGATGCTTTCCTTAAGCACGGATGCGCTCCAGGTCCGCAATCAGGCGGTCGACGAGCGTTTGCTGTTTGGCCGGATCGATCTCACGCTTCGCCAACTCCTGCGCCCTGGCGTGCGCTCGCTCCACGGTCTCTTCCAACAGCTCGCGCCGCACGCGGTAGCGCTCGCGTTCGAGTTCGCCGCCGGCGTGGGCCAAAATTCGTTGCGCGCGCTCGCGTGCTTCTGCTCGAATGTCCTCGATGAGTTTGGCGGCCTGCGCCTTGCCGACCGCAACCATCCGGACGGCGTCCACCTTCGCCTGTTCGATTGCTTGCTGGGCTGCCGTTACCGCCGCTTCGCATTGCGCGCGATGTGCTTGGGCATCTGCTACCAGCTTGTTCTGCGCATGCTGATGCGCCACGAGCATGGGATTACCATATTTTCGATAGAGCCAGACGATCGCGAAGATGAAGATCGCAAAGTTGAGGAGCTTGGCGACGAACACCGCGTCGAGGTGCCAGCTGAAGATCTCGCTCATGCTACCTGCTCTCCGTCAGTCGCGCGCACGACCATGCTTCGCGCCAGCTCGCTGACAAAGGCCTGCTGCTTTTCGAGCGCCTCTTTGCGCTCGGTCCTGACCGTGGTGTGCGCACGCTGCACGATGGCGGCCGCCTCGTCTGCCGCTGTGCGCTCGATCTCGTGCACTTCGTCAGCCGCTTGCGCCGCTGCGGCGCGCATCGCCTCATCGGTTTGGCGCCGCGCTTCGCTCAAGATAGCGTCGGCCTGGGACTGCAGCGCTTTTGCCTGTGCGGCGAACGCATCGCTTTCATGGTAGAGGTTGGCGACATATTTCTGCCGCTGCTCGATCGCGCGCCGCGTCGGCCCGATAAAGAACTGATTCAACAGCACCCAGAACAGGATGAAGTTGAGCGCTTGCGCGAGGAACGTGCCGTCGATCGAGAGCAGCATGCGCCGTTTAGTGGCCGCCCAGGAGCGGCGTCAGTGCCTTCATGACGCCCAGCCCGCCGAAGCCCAGCACGAGGTAAAAGGCCAGCGCGATGCCGATGATCGGAAAGGCTTCCAAGATACCGACGCCGAGCAAGTAGAAGAAAAAGATATTCGGACGGGCCTCCGGTTGCCGAGCGATCGATTCGACGGCCTTGCTGCCGATGATACCGTCACCGATGGCCGAACCGAAGCCTGCGAACCCGACGATGAGCGAGAACCCGAGGATGACCGCGGCTGCCAGGATTGCGTTTTCCACAGATATGCTCCCTTTAGTGTTCCGTTGAGGTTTGCGTTGGGGTAATGAGATAAGCAATGGTCAAGAGCGTGAACACAAGCGCTTGAATGACGCCGATGATCATGTTGAAAGCGAAGATGAAGATCGGACCGATATTCGCGATGGCAGAGATGGCACCAAGATGCGCATTGATAACACCCGCGACGACAAGCAGCAATACTTCTCCGGCGAAGATGTTGCCGAAAAGCCGCATCGCAAGCGTGACCGGACGGGCAAGCTCGTCGATAATGTTGATCGGCAACATAAAGATGCCCAAAATCCACGGCTTGACGAAGAGGTGCTTGTAGTAGCCGAGCCCATGATTGCGGATGCCGACGATCTGAATCAGCAGGATGGTAGTAATAGCAAGCGCTGCTGTGGTGTTGACGTCGGCGGTGGGCGACTTCCCGATGAGTGGAAACAGGCCGATCTCGTTCAACAATAAGATGAAGAGAAAGAGTGAGATGATGTAGGGTACAAACGGCGCACCGTTTTTGCCTAAGATACCGGTCGTTAGATCGCTGAGGTAACTCACGATCAGTTCCATCAAACTGTAACGCTTGGAGACGACGGTGACCGGATGGGTTGCCGCCAGAACGGCGACCAGAATCGTCGCCACCGCCATGACCAGCCACGTGATAATGACTGTATCGGCGTGCACCGTGTTGAACGGCGCCGGCAGAAAGCTAAGGTGCCATAGAGGATGGCTGCCGATGGACTCCTGCATCACTTCCCTTTAGGCGGTCGTTTTCGCCGAGGCTTGCGTCGCTGCGTCCGTTTGGGCAGAGTCGACGCTGATTTGTTTCCGATAGACGAGAATTGCCACTGCTAATGGTGCGACAAATCCGGCAAGATATGAGAAGTAAGCGAGCGCTGGACCTCGCCCCACGATTATGAGGGGGACCGCCCCTGCCAGCAAGACACGTACGAGCGATTCGACCGTCAAAAGCGGCAGGTATTGTTTGCCGCCTTTCGTCAGCCGGTTGAAACTTGATGCGATGTGGAAAAGGTAAGCCAACCCAACCAGCGTGCCTGCGACAAGCGTAACACCCGGCAGCATTGAACGGGCGAACGCCGCTATAAGCGCGGCGGATACAACCGCGACGATGACGGCGCGCGTCGCCACCGCTGCTTGAAAGGCACGGACGCTCTTCATTGGGGTGGCGCTGTTCGAGCTGCGTGCGAGCTTTACATGCGAGCGGCAAGCTGGCGGAACGTGGAGACCATCCCAGCAACGAAGCCGAGCACGATTCCGACTGGCAGCGCCCAGTCCCAGTGTAGCAGTTTGTGAAGAAGCAGACCGAGCAAGAATCCGACGATCAGCGTGGAGACGACGGTCATCCCTGCGCTGCCAAGCTGCCCGAGCGTCAGCGGATCTTGCTGTTTCATCGTCTCTTGTGGGAACGGACCTGAAGGTCCGTTGCTGCAATGCACGGCGGAGTTCGCTGTTTCATTGTCTCTTGTGGGAACGGACCTGAAGGTCCGTTGCTTCATTGGCCGTTGCTTCATTGGCCGTTGTTTCATTGGCCGTTGCTTCATTGGCCGTTGTTGCATTGGCCGTTGCTTCATTGTCAAGATTTGGCGGAACAAACTCGTCTGGTAGTGCTCCGCCGCGCATCTGTGCCCACAGTCCATCGGCGATACGGCGCGAGGCGTGCCCGTCGCCATACGGATTCGCTGCCTTCGCCATCTTCTGATATGCCGCGCTGTCGTCGAGCAGCTCGCTCAGGTGAGCCGCGATCTCTTGTTCTGTGACGCCAGCCAGGCGCAGGGTGCCGGCTTGCAGGCCTTCGGGCCGTTCCGTCACGCGCCGAAGCACGAGCACCGGCTTGCCCAGTGTCGGTGCTTCCTCTTGCAAACCACCCGAATCTGTCGCGACGATCGTTGCTCGCGCGATGGTGGCGACCAGGCGCCGGTACCCGAGCGGCTGCATGAGGTGCACGCGCGGTACGCCCTCCAAATTTCGCCGCACGGCTTCGACAATCGGCGGATTGGGATGCACCGGCCATACGAGCGAGACGTCAGGTCGCGCACAGACAACCGCCTTGAACGCGCGGCAGATCGCTTCCATCGGCTCCCCGAGATTCTCGCGGCGATGTGCTTCAGCAAAGATCATGCGCGGCGTTTCGACCGGCACAGCATCTTTATCGCCGATGCTCCCGTGTATCTGTGTGAACGCGTCGATGACGGTGTTGCCGGTGACGAGAATGTTCTTCGGATCTTTGCCCTCGCGCAGCAGATTTTGTTTGGCAAGCGGCGTTGGAGCAAAATGATAGGTCGCCAACACGCCGGTGAGACGCCGGTTGATCTCTTCCGGAAACGGCTCGTACATCGTGCTCGTGCGAAGACCTGCCTCGACGTGGCCGACTGGAATCTTATGGTAGTATGCGGCCAGGGCGGCGGCGGTCGAGGTCGTCGTATCGCCGTGCACCAGCACAACCTCGGGCCGCACGTCGGCAAGCACGGTGCCGATACGCTCGAGCACGCGCGTGGTGATATCCGTCAGCGACTGACCTTCGGTCATCACCCCGAGATCGTATTCTGCTTTGATGCCAAAGAGGTCGAGCACTTCGTCGAGCATCTCGCGGTGTTGCGCAGTCGCAATCGTGACGCAACGAAAACGCGGATCACGCGTCAGGGCGGCGACGACCGGAGCCATTTTGACCGCATCCGGGCGCGTCCCGAACACGACTGCCACCGCCAGCGCTGATTTCAAAATACGTGCGGGCCGCCCGGCCGCGAAAGCACGATTGCAATCGCGCCCAGTATGCCGCAGACAACGTAGATGATGTTGACGACCTGGCGCTGCGACAAACCGAAGTCGAGCAGCTGGTGGTGCATGTGGCTGCGGTCGGCGTTGAAGATTGGTGCGCGCTTGCCGACGCGAGCGGCGATGACGCGCGCGGTGTCGAGGATCGGCAGCGCCAGGACCATGAGCGGAACCAGCAGCGAAATGCCGACGGCCACTTTTTCCGTTCCCATTACCGCTGCACTTGCCAACACGAATCCGACGAACAGCGATCCACCGTCACCCATGAAGATGCGCGCCGGGTTGTAATTGAAGGGCAAGAATCCGGCCGCCGCGCCGCCCAGCGCGCACATGGTGATGGCGACGAGATACTCGTGATGCCACCATGACACGATGACCATGGTGACCGAGGCAATGATGGTCACCCCAGTCACAAGCCCGTCCAACCCGTCCAGGAAGTTGATGGCATTGACCATCCCCAGATACCAAAAAAGCGAGAACGGTATCGCCATCCAGCCGAGCGCGACATAGCCGACATGCGGCAACGTGAATCCATAGATCGTAAACTTATAGAGCACGATCGTGATCGCAGCGACCACTAGCTGGGCGAGAAACTTGTGTCCAGGC
>JALYZV010000018.1 GCA_030948685.1 Vulcanimicrobiota bacterium
CAGGTCACCGTCGAGTACGACGGCCATAAGCCGGTGCGCGTTGACGCGATTGTGGTCTCCGCGCAGCATGCCGACGGCTATCCGATCGACGTGATTCGGGAGAACATCATCAGCCACGTGATCGACACGGCGATCGACGGCCATCTGCGCGATAACGACACGCGCATCTTCGTCAATCCGACCGGGCGCTTTGTGATCGGCGGTCCGCTGGGTGATGCGGGACTCACCGGCCGCAAGATCATCGCCGACACGTATGGCGGCATGGCTCGTCACGGCGGTGGCGCATTTTCGGGGAAGGACCCCACCAAGGTGGATCGTTCGGCCGCCTATGCCGCGCGCTACGTTGCCAAAAACATCGTCGCGTCGGGTCTGGCTGACCGCTGTGAGCTCCAAGTCGCGTATGCCATCGGGGTGGCCAAGCCGGTCTCAGTCTTCGTCGAGTGCTTTGGGACCAACCGCGTCGAAGAAGAGAAGATCGCTGATCTCGTCAGCGCGCACTTCGATTTGCGGCCCGGTGCCATTATCGAACGGCTCAAACTACGACGGCCGATTTTCCGCCAGGTTGCAGCCTATGGCCACTTTGGGCGGCCGGATCTCGATCTGCCCTGGGAAAAAACCGACATGGCGCTTGTGCTGCGCGAGGCGGCGGGCATCACCATCGACGAGGAGAAGTTCCCGCTTCCCGTCTTCACTTGAACGGCGCCCAGCGTTTTTTGTCTGCTTGCTCTCGCAAGCCGGTCGATCGCACGCCCGTCTGGATGATGCGCCAAGCCGGACGCTATCTGCCCGAATACCGGGCAGTGCGCGAAAAGGTCGACTTCTTGACGCTGTGCAAAACGCCGGATCTCGCTGCCGAAGTTTCGCTGCAGCCGATTCGACGATTCGGTATGGACGCTTGTATCGTGTTCAGCGACATCCTCATTCCGGTCGAAGCGATGGGTGCTCCGGTTGTATTCACCGACAAGGGGCCCGTGATAGAGCAGCCGCTGCGCACAATCGCGTCGGTCGATAAGCTGCGGATTCCCAACCCAAACGTGGACTTGCCGTTTGTTGCAGATACCTTGCGCCTGCTGCGCTCGGCGTTGAAAGAAGAAACAGCGCTCATCGGTTTCTGTGGCGCCCCGTTTACGGTTGCCGCCTACCTGGTCGAAGGAGGCGGCTCCAAGACCTTCGCAACGATCAAAACCCTTCTGTATACCGAGCCCGCGACGTTGCACGCGCTGTTAGCCAAGCTGGCCGACACCATGGCGGAATATGTCGCGGCCCAAATCGCGGCGGGCGCGCAGGCGATCCAGGTCTTCGATACCTGGGCAGGGGAGCTGTCGGCCGACGCATACGAGCGCTTCGCGCTCCCCTACCAAAGGGTGGTCATCCAGCGCATCCGCGCCGCCGGCGTGCCTGCCATTCTTTTCGTCAATGGTTGCGCAGGCGTGCTCGAGCTCTTGACGCAAACAGGAGCCGACGTGATCAGCATCGATTGGCGCATTGGACTGGATGCAGTGCGCGCGCGGGTCGGCGCGACGTTGGCACTGCAAGGCAACGTTGACCCGGCGGTCTTGCTGTCCACCTCGGACGTCGTTCACCGCGCGGCGCGATCGGCCATGCGCGCGGCCGGAACGAGCGGCCACATTTTGAATCTGGGCCATGGCATTTTGCCGTCTACCCCGATCGACTGCGCGCGCGCGTTCGTCGACGCACCAAAAGCCGCAGCGGTCAGCGCGTAGCAGCCACGGCCATGTCACACAGCGACGCGCAATCGTCTTCCCAAACAGGCGTCATTCTCACACAGGTCGGCGGCCCAGATGATCTCGCCTCGGTGCGGCCTTACTTGCAAAGTTTCTTCTCCGATCCCGACCTCATCCGGCTGCCAAACTGGCTCAAACCGCTGCAGAAGCTTTTTGCCTGGTCGCTATCGACTGCACGCGCGCCCTACAGCCGAAAGCTCTATGCGTCCATCGGCGGCGGCTCGCCAATTCGCGGCCAGACCGAAGCTCAGGCACATGCGCTTGCCTGGGAGCTGCGCCGCCGCGGTCGGGCGATGCCGGTCTTTGTCGCCATGCGCCACTCGCAACCCAATTCGCTCGCCGCCTTGCGCGCCGCACGCGATGCCCGCCTAAGGCGCCTCATCGTCATCGGGCTCTTTCCCCAATACTCATTTAGTACCACGCTGTCTGGATTGACGGGCGTGAAAAACGCGATGGATGCCCTCCGTTACCAGCCGGAGATTCTTGCGGTCGATGAATACTGCGACGATCCAGACTACATCGCGGCTGTCGTCGACGTCACCAGACGAGCGCTTCGCGCGTTTGTGGCGCCACCATCCGCCATCCATCTGATTTTCTCCGCGCATGGCCTGCCGGTTTCGTACATCGAAGGCGGTGACCCGTACTTTCGTCACGTGCAGCGCAGCGTGCAAGCAGCCAGCGACGCGTTGCAGCACCCCGGACCGCTCCACATTTCCTTTCAGAGCAGACTCGGGCCGCAAAAGTGGCTGGAGCCTGCCTCGGACAAACTGATCGACGGGCTCGGCAGGTCGGGCGCCAAAGCCATCTGTGTCGTGCCCATCGCGTTCGTTTCCGAACACGTCGAAACGCTCAACGAAATCGATATCCAATACGGCGACATTGCTCGGCGCAGCGGGATCGAAGAGTTCCATCGCGCGTGTGCGGTCAAGTGCCATCCATCGTACATCGCCTGTCTGGCTAATCAGGTGGAAAAGGCAGGGTCGTTGACGCCGCTCATCCCAGCCGTCAGATGAGCGAGGAATTCGAACCAATCGATATCGCCGTCGTGGGTGGCGGCATCTCCGGTTTGGCGTGCGCGTTCTGGGCAAAAAAGAAGGGCCGCTCCGTCGCCCTCTTCGAGGCGTCGGCGAACGTTGGCGGCAGCATCACAACGCTGCGCAGCGGAAGGTATATCGCCGATGGCGGCCCGCAAAGTTTCGTTGCATCCGAGGCGTTGACGCAGCTCGTGCATGACGCAGAGCTGGATCAGTTCGTGCTGCGCGCGGCACCGGCAGCGGCAACGCCCTACCTTTATCACCATGGCAGGCTCGTGCAGGCTCCGCGCTCGCCGCGGGCGCTGCTCGGCACGCCCCTGCTCTCAGCGTTTGCAAAGCTGCGGATTTTGGGTGAACCGCTGGCGGGCGCAAGCACGGTTGAGGATGAGTCAGTTGCCGCCTTCACCAGGCGCCGCGCAGGATCGGAGGTGCTCGACGCGCTTGTCGGTCCGTTCGTTTCCGGGATTTTTGCGGGCGATCCGGAGAAGCTGTCGCTGCGCAGCGCGTTTCCTTCGATGGCGACGCTTGAGCGCGAACATGGCAGTATTCTGCGCGGCGCCGCTCGCATGAAAGCTCGTGGCAACGGGCAACGCCCTCCGGCGCAAGGCTCGGCGCGCACGAGCATCGGCTTTCGCGGCGGCAACGATCTCCTGCCACGAGCGCTCGCGGCACACCTCGGGCCAGACTTCAGCGTCAACGCAAACGTCGAGGCAATGTGGCAGCGCGGCCAGTGGATGGAGTTGCTTGTGACCGGTCAGCCAAATAAACGCGTCATCGCGAAAACGATCGTGCTTGCGACGCCCGCGCCAGAGACAGCGGATTTGCTCGATTCCATGGAGTCAAAAGCTGCGACTGCGCTGCGAGGCATCGAATACCCCCCGGTCGTCCAGATCGCGCTGGCTTATCCGCGCAGCGCGGTCGGCATGGCGCTTGACGGTTTCGGTTTCCTCGCGTCGCGGCGCGAGGATCTTCGGATCCTTGGTTGCGTTTATAACTCAGCCATGTACCCCGATCGCTGTCCACCGGATGAAGTGCTGCTGACGGCTTTTCTGGGCGGAGCCACCGATCGCGCAGCCGCAGCGCAGAGCGATGACGAGCTTGCAAAGGTGGCGCATAAGGACATCGCGCGTGCGCTGCGGATCAAGGACGTGGCGCCGCACGTCGTGGCGGGCTTTCGCTGGCAGCAAGCGATTCCACAATACAACGTCGGGCACGCACAACGGCTAGCGATCGTTGAGCAATGCCTCTCCCGTCTGCCGCAGGTGAGGCTGTGCGGCAACTATCTGCGCGGCCCGTCTGTTTCAGACTGTCTCAAGCTCGCACGCGAGACCGCGGACAGTTTCTAGCCCACCTGGCCTTTATCAGAGCGTTATCAGCTGCGGGTTGCGTACTTCTTTGATGCCCGCGCGCTTGAGGGCTGCATTGAGCCCGGTCACGGACGCGACAAATTCATTGTAGGCGCGCATGACGCTTCGATAGCGCTCGTCGACCTTCGCCGCGTACTCCAGAAACGGCGGCAGCGGCGGCGCCTCCAGGCCCTGGAAGTCCTCTAAGTCTTCACGCAATGCGCCTGGGCGTGCGACCGAGTCCTCGTCGTTTTGAAAGTTTGCAGTGAGCCTGCTGAACAGTTGATCGCGCGCATTCGACACGGCCGTGAGCTGGTTGACCAGCCCCAAGCCGCGCGCTGCCGGTGCCTTCGCCAGCGCTGCACGTGCCGTTTTCAAACCTTTCTTCAGCGCGTCGAGCGAGTTGAGCGCAACGTCGACGTTTGAATACTCTTGGTAGTGTTGGTGCTCAAACTCGTAGAGTGCCTGATACTCGGCCTGCGTGAACGTCGCCCGCGGGTCTGGGCGGACGTCGACCGTTCGAGTGAGCGCGCGGCCGTTCAGCGTCACGCGCACTGTATAGGTCCCTGGCGGCAGCTTGGCGCCGGCTTTGGGACCACGGTAGTGCTCTCTGGCGGCTCCCATCCATTGCACCGGGCCGTCTTCGCGAAAATCCCAGATGGCTCGATTCAGGCTGCGATCGTTGCTGATCAGCGGTACTTGCTTTCCCTTGACGTCATGCGTTCCGCTCATGCTGCGCACGACGCGGCCTTGATCGTTAAGCACTTGCACCATGGGTAGGCGTTTGCTCGGGGCAGCTTGGTAAAAGTCAATGATCGCGCCCAGCGGCGGATTGGCGGCGGAATACCAGGTGTACAGATCTTCGATATCGCTGTGCTCGAGATACTCGTAGGCCGTGCGCAGCGGGAATACCTCGACGCCGGCCGCCTGCGCCTCCCGCAGATCGTGGACGGCCCGTGCGTCGTCCAGGATCCACAAGCCACGACCGTGAGTCGCGATGACGATATCGTCAAATGTCGGTTGCAGGCGAATGTCGCGGACCGACACTGCCGGCAAGTTGAGCTGCAGGCTTTGCCAGCGACCGCCGCCGTCGTAGCTGATCCAGATACCGTGTTCTGTACCGGCGTAGAGCACGCTTGCGTTATGAATATCTGGGCGCACGGTTCGCACGTATTGGTCGCCCGGCAAACCGCTGACGATCTTTCGCCACGTCGCGCCGAAATCTGCCGTCGCGTAGATGTATGGCTGATAATTGCCGGAGCGATGGTCATCGTAGATGGCGTACGCGAGACCATGGCGCAATGGTGATGGGGCAACTGTTTCAACCCGCGCGAATCGCGGTGCGCCGTTTGGCGTGACGTTCGTCCAGTGGAGTCCACCGTCACGGGTGAGCTGCACGAGGCCGTCGTCTGTGCCCACCCAAATCTCGCCGCTGCCCAGCGGTGAGCCTTCGATGTCGAGGGTGTTGTCCGAGAACTCGGCGCTTGACACATCCAGGGCGATCGGACCGCCCGAAGGCTGCTGATGACTCTTGATGTTGCGAGTGAGATCCGGGCTGATGACGGACCAGTGCACGCCGTCATCGGT
>JALYZV010000037.1 GCA_030948685.1 Vulcanimicrobiota bacterium
TCAAAGCGCCCGCCTGGTATAGCGAGTTCGCCAAGGAGATCTTCCACCGATTGCGAGGTACGAATCTCTCCCAACGCCGGCCCGTGGTCGCTGATCCCCGGCACACCCGTGCCGCCGAAGCTCGTGATGATACCGCTGCCGGTTCCGATCGCGGTCTCTTCTGCATCGCCGCTATAGATGAACTGCACGCCGGTCTGGATGAGGTTGTTCGCGGGTGTGTCGCTTGAAATGACGCGTAAGTGCTCGACGTTGAGTCTATTCGCCTTCAGCGCGCTGGTGAGCTTGAGCAGGGACTCGTGATCTGGAAAAATCCCGACGACCATAGTGCCCATGATGTTCATTTCCTCCGAAAGCGTGCGGTTCTCAGGCCAGCTTGAGCGGACCTGTCGAACACATCAGCTTCGCAGCAAGGGCCGTCTGGTTAGGTGTGCCAGTAAACGAGCACGGTCCGCGAGATTGCCTCCAGACCCGTCTCGCGGCGATCGGGGATAAGGTTGCTGTACTTCTCAGTGCGAGTGTTTTGCGAAACGCGGAAAAGCGCGGCGGACAGAACCGGCGGTAACAGCGTCAGCACCCACTGCGCGAAGGCGCCCTTCGTAGTGGGCAAAGGCGCGGCTTCTTGAAGCTCTGGGAATTGGGTTGTGGCGGCTGAAATAACCATGGCGGCGTCCTTTACCGCTTGCATCAGTTCTTTCGGGCTCGTGTCGCAGGCGACCCGTAGCTGCGCGAAGAGTCGTTCCTTATCCGCTGCCGGTTCCATAGTGGTTGGCGTTGCCGCGTCTGCCGGTTGATCGGCCTGCCCGATCGTTTTCACAGGCAGCCTCTGATAGTCCAAAAAGTCCGGCGTGATAATTCGTTGCCACTGGCGCTTTGGACTCGGCCGCCGGTTACTCCAC
Source organism: Vulcanimicrobiota bacterium (assembly GCA_030948685.1). Classification (GTDB taxonomy): domain Bacteria; phylum Vulcanimicrobiota; class Vulcanimicrobiia; order Eremiobacterales; family Eremiobacteraceae; genus JAFANK01. Next base: position 897 of record JALYZV010000037.1, read on the forward strand.
GACGTACGGAAGAAGATAATAAAGCACGTAGCCAGCAGCTGCTGGCATGACTCGTAGGCGGGCGCGCTCAGCAGTGGATAATCGCGCAGCACGGCTTTTGCCATCGCGTTGGCGAGCTTTCGTTCGGCGAGTGGGCCCACACGAGCGGGCTTGCGTTCTAGCCTGCGCAGCATCCCGTCGCCGACGACGAAAAATTTCGATAGGCTCGATTCGATGTAGTCTCCCACCAGACGCGGCGGAACGTCGTCAAGACCCGCGACGACGAGATAGAATGCCAGCTTGTCCACGTTCGAGCCCGGTGCTAGCTGGCGCTCAACGTCGAGGATTATGCGTATGCGTTCTTCCGTTGCGTGCGGGATCTGGCAATCGTTGGATGGCAGCGGTGGTAACCCGGTGATGAGGCCGCCGTTGACAAACGACTCCCACTTCACGAGATCGAAGGAGTAGCCGAGCAGCGCCAAGCGCTCGAAGAGCTGCAAGAGCGGGGTGAACCCCGTCGGCCGTTCCGCGACGGGAATGAGACCCTTCGTGGTCAGTACGGGAGGCCGATCGCTCGGTCCGTTAGTCTTGATTGTAAGCAGTGTAGGTCATCGTCCCCGTCGAGAGTTTTGTCTGTGCCTGCTTGGCATCGTATTGTACGCCAGCACCGGTGCCGCCGCCAAGGTCGACATTGCCGCCCGCGTCGAGGGCTCCCTGGACCGTGCCTGAGCCGGTCACTCCTAGCGAGCCGTTCGCGGCGTAGGCTGTGCCCACCGCCTCAAGTCCAGAAGCTGGCGAAAACGAGAGCGCCTCCGTAGCGCTACCGCCACACGGGTTCATCGCTCCTGGATCAGTGGCGAGCGCGAGCAGCATCGCGTTGTTCCCGAGAGGGATGAGATAGCCACCAGTGCCGCTCGACGCGACCACACCCCCCACGACCAGCATGCTCTGGCCTCCGTTATTATTCATAAGGGTGCCGGTTCCGCTGATGCAGAGATTGCCGGTGATGTAGACGTCCGTACCGGCCGCGAAGGTAACTGTGCCCGACGTGATGTTGACGTCGCCCGTCACGTAGACGTTGCCTGTCAAGGTCGGGGTGCCACCAGCCGAGAGGGTTGCACCGCTGACCGTGCTTCCAGCCTGGGCGATGAGCTTGGCATTCTGCCCAGCTTGGACTATCTGGGCCGTGTTGGGGAACACCACAGCGGGGGCGCCAGAGTGTGTTGCGCTGTCAGATCCCTTGAGCAAGTCCGAGCCGACCGCGAAGGTGAGCCCTTGCACGGGGCTCTGCCCGCTACCGATACTCACGTTGTTGTTGGCATGGACGTCGGCATCGTTCGGGTGCGACAGATCCAACGGGTCCTGCTTGATAAGCATGAGCGTCAAGTAATTGATATTTTGGGCCGCATTGATAGCACCGGGCGGCATCGTTAACGGGGGAGCAGGCTGCGCGATAGCCTCCACGTACACCTTGCGGTTGCCATTGTTCGTCGCCTCGCCGTACACATAGGCCGAATGTGGTGGTACCAAGAGAGGCGCTCCGTTGGCATAATCCGTGGCTGTCTTCGGATAGCCCGAGCTAGGACCGCTCAGATTGTTAAGGCCCAAGCACGACCGATAAGCCGCGCCGTTGAGTGAGCCTGTGACACAACCGACCGGTTCGCTTGGGTTGTCTTCAAGGCGGTTGAGCGCGAGATTGGCCGCTGCCTCAGCGGAATTGAGGACGCCATACTTGATGCCGACGGCTTGTGCCTGGTTGTTTGCGTTAAACGCGCCCGTGATCACCAAAATGGCGATGAGCAACAACAGTGCGACGAGTACGAAGACGAACGCCATGGCGAAGCCACGCTGGCCGCGTGCGCCTATGGTCGTGCGAGGATGGCCGAGTTTAGTTTCTTGCATAAGTGTTGCTCTGGAAGTTTGTAGACGTCTGGTCGACGCCACCCGTGGTTCCTGCCACAAGTTTGAAGCTGATGGTGCTGGTAACGGGATCCGCGCCAAGCGATATCTTACTAATCGAGGTCGAGAGCACGGGCGCCGGCGAAATCGCCATCGCGAGCGGGACGAGGGAGTTCACCAATGCGCTGGTAACGCCAGTGGGAGCGGCGACTCCCGATTTGAAGATTGGCGCCGGTTCCCAGGCGCGCATGAGATCGTAGGACGTGCCCGCGGCGTTCGGCACAAGCCAGTAGATGTAGACGCCTTGCCATTGCGGATACCCGGTGGCTGCGTCAACCAGGAAAGCGCCCGTGGCGTCCTGGGCTGTGGCTATCACCAATGCGTCGACTTTGGTGGGCGCGGCGGGTGGTGTCGAGCACGACACAACCGGCGTGAGTGAACACCCCATAATACCAGACGTGTCGCCCTCGCTGAAATCGCGTCGGATCTTGTACAAGGCGATCGCCGCGGTGTTGACGTTATCAACCTGCGACTGCATCTGCAGCGGAGCCTTCGTCAGCAAGGGCACGATGACAACCATCGTGGACAAGAGCATGCCGACGATCACCGTCACGGTGAGCACCTCGGGAATAGATGATCCGCGTTGTTTGCGTGTCATGATACTTGCTGCGTCGCGTAGCTCTCGATGGTATAGAAACGAATGAAGCCATCCTCAGTCCACTGCACGTTCACCGTGCAGTGCTGAAGACGTTCAAATGGGGCAATGAGAACGCATGACCCCGTTACGCTGAAGGTTCCAGGCGACGCGTTTTTCTTGCCGTTTCCCAAGATTTCGTCGCCGCCATCGATGGCGGGCGCCGTAGGCGCGGGCATCGGCTTACCGAGCTCAACCGATGAGCGGATCGCATCCATATACTGTTGGCCGACGCTGACTGCCTGAAGGTAGATGTTCGAGTGCCGCACTTCGTGCAGCGAATATGGGAACAGCCCGAAGAACGTCGACAGTCCTACGCCGAAGATGACAATCGAAACCAGCGCTTCGAGGAGCGTGAAACCGCGACCATTCGCGCGGGTAGGTTTTCGCATCCAGTTAGTGACCCCGAACATGCTCCCCCAGTGATGTTAATTCCCAATTATCGGTGACCACGGTCATGTGCCTTTGCGATATGACAAGAAGTGACGAGCGGACATTACATCTGCACGTGGCCAAATGTGTGTTCGTGCCGGCGTTACGCTGAATGGGCCTCCGTCTTCAGCGAGTCCATATGAAGTGCAACGTCGCGATACGATGCATCGGCGGCAGCGAGTTTTTCGAACCATGCGGCTGCCGCCGGTTCGTTGCCGCGGCTCTCAGCAAGGCGCGCGAGATTGTACATCGTTTCATTATAATGCAGGCGCGGATGGGCCGGAATCGTCAGCCCTTCGGCAAGCTTCTTCTCCGCCTCGTCGAGGCGCCCGGTGCCCCACAAGTGCAGCGCCTCGATGTTGCGCGAGAGCACTTTGCCGTTCTTCGCCCGGCCCAAAGCCTGTGCGATCCGCAGCACGTCGACGTAGCGTTTCATGCGCAGCAATGCCCCAGCCACGAGGTAGGTCATGAAGGGGTCGACCTGTCGACCTTCCAGCGCCTTGTTAAAGAAGGTCATGGCGCCCTTCAGGTCGCCGGCTTCGTTCAGCGCACTGCCGATGATCAGGCGGTACGGTCCGGGCAGTGGGCCGCCCATGGCTCTCGACCACAGCGATCGCACGAACTTGTCAACGTCGCCCTCGCGAAGCACCTCAAGCACGATCGCAGCTTCATCGTGACCGATGAAACCAAGCGGCACGAGAATGCCGATCAACTCGACCGTCGTGGCGAATTTGTGCTCGCCGTTGTGAGCAGAACGCCGTTCCAGCGGACCCTTGGCAGCAGACGGCACAGGCGTGGTCGTCGTTTGACCAATATTTGAACTCAGCTGCGAGAGGCGCTCGATTTGCTGGGCGAGTGCCGCAGTCTGTGTCTCCTTCTCCGAGAGCAGCTTCTCCGTTTCGGCGGCCGCAGTCAGCGCTTCCGATCTTCGCGTTTCGAGCGCCGCCCTCACGGCACGCATTTCGTCGGATGCTGCCAAGATGCGCTGGCGGTCGCCATCTGCATTGGCGAGCGCGTCGGCGATGGTGCACACTTTGGCCGCCATGCCGTCGACGGCGCCATCAAGATCCCGTACCTTCGACTGTACTTCGCCTAGTTTTCCTTCAACCGCGTCTGCGCTCTGGCGCACCCCCGTAAGTCTTGCGCGCAGCGCGTTTGCATCGTTGCCGAACGCCGCCAGCGAAGTCTTCACCGCTGCAACGTCAGCCTCGACTCCCTTCACTCGCGCGCGGGCCGCGTCGCCTTGCGCGGCAATCTCTGCGGCAGTTCGTTCCTTCTCCGCAAGGAAGTTTTCGACGTCGCGCCCGATCGCCGCGAGCTGCTCGACGGCAGCGTGCCGTTTGGCAACGAGTTGCGCCAGCGCCGCATCTTCGTGGGCCCTGACGAGCAGCGCTTTCTCGAGCTCGCGACGCAGGTCAAGGACGGAGGCCTCGAGTGAGGAGCTTTGGGTGTGCAGTGAGGCAACGGCAGCCGTTGCCGCCTTCAGGTCTTCTTCTACTTGCTGCCGCTTGCGGTGCGTTTCCACCACAGAAGCAGCCACCCGCTCAAGAGCGGGTGTCAGTTCCGCTTGGTCCATAATCATATATAAACATAGGAATCAAGACTCGGAAAGCCCGCCGGAGGTATTTGAGTCTTAAGACCTAGTGGCTGGCCCGCTCGGCGGCGGCCTGAAGCCGCATTAGGGCCGGAACGATCGCAAGCCCCTGCGCGACCAGCGTGAAAAGGACGACCGAGAACACCATCGCGATGAGCAAGTCGCGATGTGCTATAGATGACGGCAGGCTGAGTGCCAGGGCCATGGAGAGCGCCCCACGCAGGCCAGCCAGAGAAAGCACGTGCTGCCAAGCAACCGGTACTCGTTGGCCCAGCAGGCTGCTGAGGTTGCACAATCCATATACCGTGACCACGCGCCCGAGGGCAACCGCGAGAATTCCCCACAGCGCGAGGATGAGCACGTCGCGCAGTTCGCTGAGGTTAATGGCCAATCCAACAAGTAAGAACAGCATCGAGTTGGCCACGAATGCGAAAAATTCCCAAAGCTGATTCACGGATTGACGCGTTGAGCTGAAGCTTCCGAACTGGGAACCGACGCGCGAGAGAAACATGCCCGCCACGATTGCGGCGATCAGTCCCGACGCATGAAATTTTTCTGCCACAAAATACGAACCGTAGGCGGCGATCAGCGTGCCCATCGCTTCGACGAGGTAGTCGTCGGTCAATCGCAGCACCAGCAACCCAGCGCCGCCGACGATCAGTCCGACTGCGATTCCACCGCCGAGCAGCTCCAGGAAATCCATCACGGGTATGGCGAGGCTCACGTGCGTCGTAATCACCGATGCCAGGAGAGTCAACTTAAATGCAATGACGGCGGTTGCGTCGTTGAAAAGACTCTCACCTTCGACGATTGCCGCTAACCGTTTGTTCGTATGCAGAGAACGGAAGATAGACAGCACAGCGATGGGATCCGTGGGCGATACGATGGCGCCGAACAGCAGCGCGGTCTGCATGGGAAGGCCGGCCCAGCGCACCAAGACATACCAGGAGACGAGGATGCTGATGAGGACGCCGAGCGTCGCTAGCAGTGTGATCGGTAGCCAGCTGCGCCGCAACTCCGTGGTCGGATAGGTCCACGCGCCAGCGAAGAGCAACGCCGGCAAAAAGACAAACATCACGAGCTCGGGCGTTAAGGATATGTGCGGATGCCCGGGGACAGCGCCGATTGCCAGCCCGACGATGACCAGGCCGACGGTATACGGAACACGCGTGTAGCGCGCGGCGATTGCAACGGCCATCACCGCCAGCAAAAGGAGCAGCAGGTCCCCAAGCGGAGCGTGCACCTCGGGCTCGTTACCTTGTCATGCCGGGGAATGGCAAGCCAAACGTCTGCCATAGCAGCCCGACGTTGAGGAAAACAACCAGTGCAGCTGCGAGGATTCCGACGATCTTTACCGTGGGCGTGTTTACGAGACTCGCCATAATGGACCGTTTGCTCGTGAACATCAGCAAGACGACGATCGGCAACGGTAGGACAAGGCTGAGAACGACTTGACTGAGGACGAGTGCATGGGTGGCGTCGACGCCGATTGCAACGATGACCACGGTCGGTATCATGGTGACAACCCGGCGCACCCAGAGCGGAATCGCGAAGCCCACGAAGCCCTGCATGATGACCTGGCCGGCCATCGTGCCCACCACCGAGCTTGAGATGCCAGACGCCATCAAGGAGAGCAAAAATATCGATGCGGCCGCCGATCCTAAGAGCGGGCTGAGCGTCTTGTATGCCGACTCGATGCTTGCCACCTCAAGGTGACCGCCGAAGTGGAAAACTGCGGCAGACATGTACATCATTGCCAAATTCACGACGCCTGCCAAGCCTAACGCGATGAGGACGTCGATGTTCGAGAAGCGGACGATCACGCCGGCTTCGGCGCTGTTCTCGGGCACGATGCGGTCTTGCGTCAGGCTCGAGTGGAGATAGATGGCATGCGGCATGACCGTAGCACCGATGATGCCGACCGCCAGCACAAGCGCAGCAGGGCTTCCCAGCCATGGCACAACGGCATGATATGCCACCTGGCCCCAATTCGGACGAGCCAGCACCGTTTCCAAGACGTAACACACCGCGATGACTCCAACCAGCGCGACGATCAATCCCTCGACCTGACGAAATCCCTTGCTTTGCATGAGCAGCACCGCGTAGGTTGCCAGCGCGGTGAGCACGACACCCAACAGCAGTGGAAGGTGAAAGAGCAATGCCAAGCCGATGGCGGCTCCCAGCAGCTCGGCAAGATCAGTCGCCATGGCAGCAATCTCGCTCACGATCCACATGCCGATGGCCGTACGTTTTGAGAAGCGTTCGCGACAGACTTCAGGCAAGTTCTTTCCGGTGACGATTCCCAGCTTCGCCGACAACGCTTGAAAGAGCATGGCGGTGATGTTCGCGAACACCACGACCCACAAGAGCCGGTAGCCGAACAACGAGCCGGCCTGTACATTGGTAGCAAAATTACCGGGATCCATATAAGCGACTGACGCAATGAAGGCAGGTCCGGCAAAGGGCAAAAGAGCCCTCAGGCCCTTTCGTCGACCAGCCAACACCTCGCGCGCGGCCCGCCGAGTACGGTCACTCCACGACTCCGATTCCATCGCCACGCCGATGCCGCTCATGGAAGCCGGTGCCCTCGATCCTTAACCTTGAGGTTGTCGATGGTGCGCGGCGTCAGCAGGCAATGCACCCCCCGCACTGCTTCGGCGCTAAGCCAGATGTGCCGTTTGCCTATGCGCAGTCGGAGGCCGGAGGCATCATTGCGCGCGACCGTTGCTTGGAATCCGGGCAGCACACCTAACGCTGCGAGCTGGCGAACCGTCGCTGGGTTTCGATCGTCGATACTCGTAACGGTGACGTGGCGTCCGAGAATAATCGATGCAAGCGGAACGTCAACACGCGCGCGACCGGCGCGACTGCTTGGGATGCGGTGGCCATGTGGGTCGACGGATGGATTGTCCAAAAAGTGCGCCAGCCGTGTCGAGACGTCATCGGAAATAGCATGTTCGATGCGTTCGGCTTCGGTGTGCACGCGCTCGAGCGGAACTCGCAACGTTGCGTGTAAAAAGGTCTCGACCAGACGATGGCGCCGCACCATGCGCACGGCGAGTTCGAGCCCCTTTTTCGTTAGCCGCAAGGCGTCGGTCGGCCGGCGCGACTGATACAGCAGTTTGTCGCGCTCAAGCATGCGCTTGAACTTGCTGACCGATGCGCGCGTGACGCCGAGGTGCCGCGCAAGCTCGGCGGCCCGAACGGGCGATGCTTGGCCGAGCTGGTAGATGACCTTGACGTAATCCTGGCGTGCGCGCTCCGGCGAACGGTCTGCGCCGGTGTTAACCATGGTTTACACTTAGGCCAGCATCCAATGGAGTCCTGGCATTCGTCTATGCGTGCCCGGAAGGACGCTCGGTCACTGTAAAGGCAAGATCGCGTTGGCCTGCAGCGCCCGCTCGACGAGCGTCTGAATGTCTTCCAAGTTGGCGGTGGTCGCTTCGTCCAAGCCGCTACGCCGCAGCGCGTTTCTGAGTTGTGCGTCCAGCCAGACCAGATGGTGGCGTGCCAGCGTGCGAGCGTCGCTCGGCGTACCCGGGTCGGGCGTCAGCATGATATGAATCAGCATCTCGGCGTAGGTATGCTGGAGCGCCCGGTGCTGGCGCGGCACGCTGCTCAAGCGATTATTGCCGAGATCGCTCCACATGCTCGCGTCGGTCCAATCGAAAAGGTCGGCCAAACTCATGCTATCGCCCGGACGACGAACCCTCGATTCCAGTTCGGCCAGACGCGCAAGCACGGTTGGTTGCCACATCTGGGCGAGCAGCTGCAGCTGGTACGCCCCCACAAATTCGTCGAGCGGAAAGTCGAGCCGGTCGAACACGTTGGGGTCGTTCTGCCAGTGGTAAAAGCGATCGTCGCCTAGGCTGTTGAGCAGGGACGGCGAGAACCGGAAGGCGTCATCTGAAAAGACGTAGCGATCCAGCAGCGCAAACGCCCGTCGCTCGTTGGCTCTGGAAACGGGCGTAAACGGCAACGTCGCGTTTGGATCGCCGCGGTGGTTGCGAGTGAAGTATTCGCCGCCTATGTAATGCGTGGCGTAGCGAGAGGCTGCCCACCAGCTTCGCAACGTCGATGCAAACGCCTGACGTGTTTCTGCGTAGCTTGAGCCCCGCTTGGGCAATCGCGTTTGCATCGTGTTGAATAGTCTTTGGTCGATCGTCAGGATAGCGCTGGTGTAGGCCAGCGGGTCATTGGAGAGGTCAAACGTATTGACGCGCGGGTCGGTTGCAAAGCCGTCCACCCATGAATTGTCCTCGTCAGTCGCGTAACGCAGCTCGGGCCGCGTTGTTTGCGAGGCCACCCGGCGCAGTTCCGGCAGCTCGCCGTCGGATGAGCGGGCGGCTATCGGCTCATAGCCGTACTTGATGCTGAAATAATCCCATGGGCCCAGCTGCGTTTGGAAGTACGCGCCTTGCGGCTGGCCGTGCGGCGAAAGATTGACGGGGGTATATTCCATCACCGAACCCACCAGACCGTGGCTGTGGGTGAAGCGTTGGTCGCGCAGTTGATTCAGTGAAAAAATCGTCGAGCTCTCGAAATTGTGGCGCAGGCCGAGGGTGTGGCCGCTCTCATGAAGCACGATCGACTCCAAGTACGAATCGACAAACCATTCCGGCGGCGGCGCGTTGGCTTTGAAGATGCCTTCGCTTTGCAGCACGAGCGCAGCCCACTGCGCCTGGTCGCGCGCCTCGAAGCCGTAGTCGCAATCATTGAGGCTGCATCCCAAGCGTTGCTTGGGCGTCATTGCGCGAGTCGGTTCGACCACGCGTTCCAGCTCTGCCCGCCCGAATCGCACGAGGTTGCCGTCGATGACAATATCACCGCGGAATATCTCGCCGGTCAGCGGGTTCGCATACGACGGCCCGTACGCGAAGGCAGCGTCCGGGCTGACCACCCAACGCACAACCGAATAACGCGCATCGTCCGGGTCCCAGCTAGGATCATCCGGCTGTTGGCGAACCGCAATGGCGCCGCGGATACCGATTTTCTCAAACGCCAAGTTCCAGGTGAGGAGCGCTCTTGTGATCGGCGCTCGGTACCGTACCGGAATGTCCTTGGAGAGATAAAAGACGATCGGATTGCGGGCTTTCGACGAGCGCGCGCCAGGGTCGGTCTTTTCGATATTCCAACGATTGATATAGCGAACGAAGCTGGTCGGCGTCTGCTCGTTGTCGTATTGCCGGCGTGCCGTGATGAAGTATCCGAGCCGGTCGTCGGCAAGGCGCGGGCGATATCCGTGTTGTGGCATGTCGACGATGCTGTAGTGCATGCGGATGAAAAGGCTGCGCGGATCCGGTACGGTGTCGATGGGTCCGGCTGTGGACGAGGACATGGTCAGATCCGCTTCGATGTCGACGTTGGTCGGAAATGCTTTGCTCGGCCCGAAATAACTAAGGCGCGAGTTGAGACCATAGCGCACCTGCGAGCGACTCTCTCCCGGGGGGCCGTTGAGCGCGGTGGTCAGATCGACGATATCCGTCAAGAGCGCGTCCGCGCCGAAGACAATGCGCCCCGTGGTGCTGTCGATTGCCACGATCGGATCCGCAGAAATCACCGACTGTGGGTACGACGTGGCGACGGCCAGCGCAATTGGGGAACCGGGCTGCGCCTTGCCGTACGGATTCTGCTCAACCGTCATGATCTGGTTACCGACGCGCGTGAACGTCCAAAGCTGCGTCTTGAAATGCAGGCCGGCGAACAGGCCGCGGCCGAGGCCGCTCGCCAGGATGGGGACGAGCAAATACGGCCGGTCTAGTTGATCCGGTGACACCTCGAGATAGACCTTCGCTTGCTTTCGCCAGACGGTGAACAAGCCGTTTTGCGCAATCGCACCGTCGATGAACTTGGCGTAGGGCATCAGCGCGTCTTGTCCGCTTTGCGCACCGTTGATCTGCACGCTGGCGGTAGGACTATGGTCAGGCCCCGGTTTCGGTGAGCCAGGCGCTGCCGTCGGCGTGGCGGGCGGCATCGGCGTGGGGTGTGGCGTCGGCGTGGCGGGCGGCATCGGCGTGGGGTTTGGCGTCGGGCTGCCCAGTGCCGGTAGCGCCCATAACGCGGCGCACAGCATAAAGGCAAAACCGCGTACTATCAGCACAGGCAACAGCAGGTCCTCCGAGATCGAAAGCAGCGCCCCGGATACGCCTCTTTGACGGGCAAAAGAGTGCGACCTGGCCGGTGCGTCGTACGGTCAAGTGGTGGATCAAGAACTCACCGATCTCGCACGACGTTTTCTCCTTCGGATCGTGCCACAGGCTGCCGCCGAGCTTCGCCGTCTCAAACAACGCGCCAAGCTGATCCCCGACGCGGAGCTTCGGCGCGAGGCGCTTTCGAGCATCACGCACAAAGATTTTCACGTTCACGGCGGCTGCATTCTGGCTACGTTTTTGCCCCCGGCGCAAGCGAAACGCTACGTTGCGCTGATTGCGGCATTCGAGACGGCCGTTGATTATCTCGACAATCTGTGCGACCGGGTGGGCACCTTCGACGAAGCGGACTTCCGCGCGCTACACGAAGCACTCAACGATGCGATAATCCCGGGCGCGCCGCTGCGCGACTACTTCCGCCATCGCGCTGTAGACGACGGCGGCTATTTGGCCGCACTGGTGAAGCGCTCGCAAGAGCATTTCGCGGCACTGCCATCGTACGACATTGTCGCGCCGTTGGTTCGGGGCGTGACCGATCGCTACTGCGAACTGCAGGCGCTCAAGCACCTTGCGCCTGGCGTGCGAGAGCAGCGCTGCAAGGACGCGTTTGCGACGTTGGCGTTCGATCTCCAGTGGTGGGAGGGTGCTGCCGCCTGCGGATCGACGATGCCGACGTTTGCCCTGGCCTTTGGCGCGGTTCAGGGCTGCGAGCTGGCACGGGCAGAGCAGCTCCTGGATGCCTACTTTCCCTACATCTCGGCCTTCCATATATTACTGGACTACTTCATCGATCAAGCGGAAGACAGCGTCCACGGCGAACTCAATTTCGTCGGCTGCTATCCCAGCCGAAAGGATGCCCGCGACGGCATCGCGCGCGTTGGCCGTGCGGCACTTGCCCGAGCTCGCAGCACGGACGATCCGCGGCGCCACGACTTTGCCGTGCGAGCCATGTGCACGTTTTACTGCAGCCGGAAAAAGGTGGCCGAGCAGTCCCTGGGTGAGGATGCCCGCGCAATTGCCGCAGCAGTCGATGTCGAGCTCGGCTCTGCGGACTGGCGTGCCAACCGCGCCGGCATGCTCGCGCCGCTCCTCGCGCTCTACCGCCACGTCATCCGCGTCTAGTCGCACGCGACGATGCGCACTTTGCGCAACAGGTGTTGCTCGGCATGATATACTCAGGTTGCCGAGCGTGCCGGACGACCGCGGGCAGCGATCACATCGCGGCCTGAGGAAAGTCCGGGCTCCGCAGGGTACGGGTGCCAGCTAACGGCTGGTCGGGGCAACTCGAAGGAAAGTGCCACAGAAACAAACCGCCGTTGCGTCTTCGGGCGCGCGGTAAGGGTGAAATGGTGCGGTAAGAGCGCACCGGCGGTGCCGGAAGGCATCGGCCGGGCAAACCCCACCCGGAGCAAGACCGTTGGGATCGCTGGCAACAGCGCAGGCGGCCCGCCTGATCCCACAGCACGTCGCACGAGACGTCCGGCGACGGACGTCCACAGAGAGATGGTCGTCGCCGCTAACGCAGCGGTACAGAATCCGGCTTACAGGCACGTCTCGGCATCCACAATCATAGCGTCCCTCCACAATTCTCCTATTCAGCCTCTGTCTCGACCTCATCAACAGCCGGGCTCAACGCCTGGGGCACGAGCCCCACACCGCAGACCGGGCAGCGGATGATGTCGAAATTAGGCTCGATCTGGCGCCTCGCCCAGCCGCCGACATACTTGAATCCGAGCAGCGCGTGGCAATATGGACATTGGTACGAGAAAAACGTGGCATATCCGGCGATGAGCGCCAACGCCGCGAAGATCGCAAAGAGTCCAGAGTTCATGATGGTCGGCGAATTCCGGGGCCCGCCGAAATAGAACGCGACGATGCCGAGCACTATCGTCGATCCCCAGAAGACGATCACGAGGCGTTTGCGGTGGGCGAAATCATCCATGATGCGTTGCGTCGTCTCCGGCCCCAGCTCCGTGCTCCATTGCTGTGCGTATTTTGTAGCTGCGAGGACCAAAGCGCAGGAGCACTTTGGACAGATCCACTCGCCAAAATAATCTATCGCGGCGCCGCAATTCGGGCACTTGAACGAGGCGAGGACAAATAATGCGTAGACGAGCGCCCCGAGCGCTAGCACAATAGCAATTGCCATAAAGGCTTCGTTTTGGAGTCCGATGCCGATCACGAACGCAAACGGGACAATTCCAATGAGGATAGCGACGTGCGTTTCGACGGCTCGCATGCGTCGCGCGAAAACTGCGATGGTCGAAGGATCCAGCGTGGGTGGATCCTCAATCGAATGTGAACGGCGCCCGGCAGACACTCCTAACCCTTTAGCTCATTTACACCCCCACCCTGGTCTGCGGACGAAACGGACGAAACGGACCTAAAGGTCCGTTGCGTCAAAGGTCCGTTGCGTCAGAGGTCTGTTGCGTCAGAGGTCCGATGATTTAGCTGCGGTTTAGGGGTTTGCGCGCTGCGAAGCCCTCGTCCATGCCGTGCCAAAAGTCAATCTGCTGCTCGTCTATTTTCCAACATAAATTGACGAGACGGTCTTCGCGCAGTGCGGGGAAATCGATTAATCCGAGATCGATATCCTTGACGACGCATCCATAGCTCTGGATCTTCTCTATCAAGTCGACGATTCGCATCTGCACGGCGCGAACGTTGTTGGCGAGCGTAGCGGCTCGTGTGTTGATGGCCTGCCCTGCTTGCATGTGCATCGCCGCCTCGACTTCCAGCAAACCAATGGCAAGATCGCACCTGACCCGGATGAGATCGGCGATCAGCGGGCGGATGACCGGCAGCAGTGCGGTCGCTTCTTGGGTGCTAAAAACCCTCATGTGCAGACGCATTCGGCGCCCGTGCGGCTGCAGGCCTGTGTCATAGGAAGCGGGGCGAACCGGCTCGCACCGATAATATCTGTATTGTGGATCCAGTGCAGACGCAGCGCCCGAGCCGTGTTACGCCCGCTAAGACAGCGGCGCCGGGCATTCACTTCGTCATCGTTACCGGCCTGTCGGGCGCCGGCAAGAGCCAAGCTGCCAAATGTTTGGAAGATCTCGGCTATTTCTGCGTCGACAACCTCCCCCCAAGCCTGATACCGAAATTCGCTGAGTTGTGCACGGTCAGCGCCAACTTGCGCAATGTTGCGGTGGTTCTCGACATACGTGGTGAGGAGATCTTTGGCGACCTGTTGAGCAATTTGCGCGCGCTGCAACGCGATCACATCCCGCATCGTGTTGTCTTCTTGGATGCCAGCGACCCAGTGCTCGTGCGGCGTTTTTCGGAGACGCGACGCAAGCACCCCCTTTCCGACCGCGGCCGGGTGAGCGACAGCATAGCGGCAGAGCGCGAGGAACTCAAACCCATTCGTGACGCGGCGGACGTTATTATCGACACGGCGTCGCTGACGCTGTCTGCGCTCAAGGAGAAACTGGCGCACGCTATCAGCGGCATCGCTGACGAGCGTATGATGAGCGTTTCCGTCGTCGCTTTCGGCTATAAGTACGGGGTGCCGCTTGACGCCGATCTCGTTTTCGACGTGCGCTTCTTGCCCAATCCCAACTACGTGCCGGATTTGCAACCCCTAACCGGCGACCATCCAGCGGTGATCGACTACCTCAACAAGTCGCCTGAGGTACAAGCGTTCAAAGAGCAGTTCATGCACTTCCTCGACTTTTTGCTTCCGCAGTTCTTGCGCGAGGGGAAATCGCACCTCACGATCGGCATCGGCTGCACCGGCGGACGTCACCGCTCGGTGTACATCGCAAACGAGCTCTCGCGTCACCTAGAGTCGCAGAGGATGAAAGTATTTGTCGAACGGCGTGACTCGCAACGTTGACGCCTACCCCCAGGTGCGCCGCTTTCTAACCTGGCTCTCGCCTGGTATGAAACTCAAGCGCTGGCTGGCGCTTGCCCTGTTCGGGGCGTTTTTGGTGCTGGATGGTTTTGGCCGGATCCTGAAAGCCTACGACTTCAACTTCCATATCAACGACCGGATCAATAGTATCGTCGGCGTCAGCTTCCCGCCGGGCCTGCTCGAGCTGATCCTTATTGTGAGCGGCCTGGGGCTTGTCTACTACGGATTTCGTCAATATTTGCGGTCGGTCATCGCCGTCATCAGCCCGGGAGACGGACAACGCCTCATCGAGGTGATCTATGAGCGGCGTCAGCTGGACCGCGGCAATCGGCTGGTCGTCATCGGCGGAGGTACAGGCCTGGCTACTGCGCTGCGCGGCCTCAAAGAGTACACGAGCAATCTCACCGCCATCGTCACGGTCACGGATGACGGCGGGAGCAGTGGACGGCTGCGCACCGAGCTTGGTCTGCTACCGCCAGGCGATATCCGCAACTGTCTCGTTGCCCTCGCTGACAGCGAATCGATGATGGCCGAGCTGTTCCAGTACCGTTTTAACGACGGCGAAGGGCTGGTCGGGCACTCGTTCGGCAACCTTTTTATTGCCGCTATGTGCGGCATCGCCGGAGACTTCGATCGCGCCATCAAGGAGAGCAGTCGCGTGCTCGCGATCAAGGGCCGTGTGCTCCCCTCGACGCTTGCCAATATTTCGCTCGAAGCTACCCTGGCGGATGGCTCGATCGTCAAGGGTGAAACGACGATCTCTCGATCCAGCCTGCCGATCCGCCGCGTGCGTCTGGTTCCAAGCCATTGCCAAGCGCTGCCCGAAGCGCTCGAAGCCATCCAGACTGCAGACGTCATCATCCTCGGCCCGGGCAGCTTATACACGAGCATCATGCCCAATCTGCTGGTGCCCGGCATCGCCGAAGCTATCGAGCGTTCGAAGGCGACCAAGCTTTTTGTCTGCAACATCATGACCCAGCCCGGTGAAACAACCGGCATGACCGCAAGCGATCACGTGCGTGCAGTGTTTGAAGCAACGGATCGCAGGCTCTTTGACCGCACGCTTGTGAATGTCGGCCGCGCCAACCGCCTGCTGCCCGTTTACGAACGCGACGGCGCTTTCCAGGTGGCACCGGATCTCGAAATGATTGCTGCTTTCGGCGTCAGGCCAATCACAGGCGACTTCATCGCCGAGGGCCACCAGGTTCGCCACGATCCCAAAAAGCTGGCCACCGCAATTCTGCAGGTCGCCGAGGAACACAATGAGAGCTCGGGTCTCAACGCCCTGCTCTCAAGTGCAACGCGACGCGCTCCGACACCCGCGAAGTGACGCCCTAACGCACCATCATTCGCCGCGCCCGACCTGCCACCCGAGCGCGAGCGCACGGCCAAGCATCTCGGCGGCGTCGGCCGCCAAATCAGCAGCGCGATCCATAGCGTCCTCGACCGTCATGGGTCCAGCAACGATCGGCACCGCGAAAGCGATGGAGGCCGCTTCGAGATCCTCAGGAGGACAGTCGACGCTTCCGGCAATGGCGACAACCGGTATGCCCCGCGCTCGCGCCGCCGCCGCCACAGCGTAGGGCGCCTTGCCCGCCATCGTCTGTCGATCGAGCCGCCCCTCGCCCGTCACGACCAGATTCGCGCCCGCGAGGTGGCGCTCGAAGTCCAAAACTTCGAGCACGAGCTCCGCTCCGGGCCGCAGCGTTGCACGCGCGAGTGCGAGAAAGCCAGCCGCTGTGCCACCGGCGGCACCTGCACCTGGAACATCGCGAACATCAATCCCGACTTTTGCTTGAGCCACGTCTGCGAAATTTCGCAACGCGCCGTCGAGTACGCGTACGTCTTCGGGCGACGCGCCCTTTTGCGGCCCATAGACTGCCGATGCACCCGACGGGCCGCACAGCGGATTGCGTACGTCGCTTGCGATTTCGATGCTGACACCGCGAAGACGCTTGTCGAGCGCTGACGTGTCAATGGCCGCAAGCCGAGCAAGCGGCGCACCTCCCGGCCCAAGCGCATGATGAGCGCCATCGAGAAAGACCGCTCCCAAGGCAGACAGCGCTCCTGCCCCGGCGTCGCTCGTGGCGCTGCCGCCGATACCAAGAATGATCCGTTTTGCACCGGCATCAATCGCATCTGAGATCAGCTCTCCCGTGCCGAACGTGCTGGCCGTCAATGGATCGTTGCGCGCCGCCGGCACGAGCGCCAAGCCGCTGGCTGCGGCGAGTTCGATGACGGCGACGGACCCACCGGGCAACAAACCGTAATGGGCGTGCACGGGTTTGCCGTCTGGACCGCGGACGGTTTTCGCCACCATCGTACCGCCGAGCGACTGCACAATCGTTTCCGCGGTCCCATCGCCGCCGTCTGCTACCGGCACGAGATCGAGCTGTGCATCCGGCAGCGCGCGGGCAATCCCACGACCGATGGCTTCTGCCGCGGCGCGAGCGGACAGGCTCCCCTTAAATTTGTCCGGCGCGACGACGATGCGCAGGGGCAACGCGCTACGCTCGTCGGGCCGATAAGGCGTCGGGGTTGAGCGCCGTAGGCGGCGTGCGGCCTTGAAAGAAAGCGATGACGTTCTGCGCCGCGATTTCCGCCATCTTGCTTCTGGTGGCGATGCTGGCGCTGCCGATGTGGGGCAAGATGACAACGTTGGGAAGCTGAGCCAGCCCATCTGCCAGCGCAGGCTCGTGTTCGTATACATCGAGTCCGGCGCCGGCGATGACACCCTTGCGGAGTGCTTCGACTAATGCGGCTTCGTCCACCACCGAGCCGCGCGAGGTGTTGATGACAATTGCGCTGCGCTTCATTGCGCGCAATGCTGTTGCGTCGATGAGATGGTGCGTCTGCGGCATGAGCGGTACGTGGAGGCTGATGAAGTCACTTTCGCGGAGCAAGTCCTCAAACGGGACGTAGCTGACCCCCAGCTCACGTTCGACATCGACCGGCGCGCGCACGGCGTCATGGTACGAGACGGCCATCTCGAAGCCGCGTGCACGGCGAGCCACCCCACGCCCGATGCGCCCGAAGCCAACGATACCCAGGCTAGCGTGGTGCACGTCGCGGCCCAGCAACTGCATGATGCCCCAACCGCCCCACTGCCCAGACCGTACCATCCGGTCGCCTTCGACCAGCCGCCGCGCCGTCGTCATGAGCAGGGCAAATGCGAGGTCCGCCGTTGTATCGTCCAGCACGCCCGGCGTGTTCGACATGACAACGCCGGCGGCAGTGCCTGCGGCAACATCGAGATTGTCAAAGCCCACCGCGATGTTGGCGACGATTTTTAGGGTGGGAGCCGCAGTCAGTACCGCCGCGTCGACCTTCTCAGTCAACAGGCAGACCAGTGCATCTTTGTTCTGGCACTGCGCGATGAGCTCGTCGCGCGTTGGAGCCCGATCGTGTGGCCAGACCGTGACGTCGCAATGCGCTCGTAGCAAATCTAAGCCGGATTGCGGGATTTCCCGGCTGACGAAGACCGATGGTCTGCTCAAGTTAACCCAGCGTCGCTGCTTTGGGCCGGCCGCTGTAGCCGAGTTTAGCCGAGATTTCCTGCGACGCTTGCATGACCGATTTGATCAAGCGATCCTTCTGCACGGTCTGCTGGCCCATCTTGGGCACCGAAATGGAGATCGCCGCGACCGGTCTGCCTGAATAATTAAACAGCGGTGCCCCGACACAGTACAGTCCGTCCTCGATCTCCTCGTTGTCTTCGGCATATCCTTGACGTCGAATCTTCTCAAGTTCTGCGCGTAGCGCTTCGGGGTCAGTGATGGTGTTCTTCGTGTAGCGCACCAGCGGTTTGGCAGCGATGATGCGATCGACCTCGGCGCGGTCGAGATGCGCGAGCAATGCCTTGCCGATGCCGGTGCTGTGCAAGGGCCGACGGCTGCCAATGTCGGCGTACATTCGCACCGAACGACGGCCGTCGATCTTGTCGATGACAACCAGGTCTGAGTCGTCGAGCACGCCGAGAAAAGCGGTCTCGCCAAGGTTGGCAACCAGCTGCTCGAGATAGGGCTTGGCGACCGCGTGCGCCTCCATCGAGCGCAAGATGCCGCAACCGACTTCAAAGGCCCTCATCCCAAGCGAATATCGGGCATTGTCCGGATTCCATCGCACAAAGCCGCGCGCGCGCAGTGTTTGCAGAATGCGGTGCACGCTGCTTTTTGAAAGGCCGATCGCCTGCCCCAGCTCGCGCACGCCAACCTCCTTCGTCTGCGTGCCGAGGTATTCCAAAATCACGAGGGCGCGGTCGACGGAGTTGACTTTGGACTCGCCGCGAGGCTTGGCGGGAGCGCTGATTTCACTAGAACTGATGGCCACGGTCTCCTCCACTTGACGTCTACACCCTCTTGCTCTGCGCCGTCGAGCGTGTGCCCGATGCCAATGACGTGAAAAGTCATCGGCTCCGCTAGGGCCTCGGAAATTCTCGAATACGGGACGCTAGCGGCTCCGGCTCCGGGACAGGACTTCACTCAGCCAACAGGCGGTTCCTGGCAGCGAAACGGCTTATCCCCGGGAGAGGACAAAATTGACGTTTTGGGTTGTCTGTCCGGCCACGACGACGACGTCGTCGCGTGGTGGCGGTGCGCGATAGCCACTCGGTGGTGTTACGGCGACGTGAGCGGGGCTGGTCGACGGGTGGACCGGCACGCCCTTGATCGTGTACTTGCCATCGGGGCCGCTCGTATCAGAGGGACCGTAGTCGGCCGTTACCACGGCTCCCGCCAGCGGATGACCGGACGCATCCGTGATCGCGCCGGCGATGCTGCCGTAGTTGCCGGGAGGAATTGTCGGGCTGTTGCAAGCGCCAAGTGCCAGCACGGCAGCGATGGCAACGACAGCGATGATGGTGCGCATGAGGTTGGCTCCTTGCGGCCTGTCGGACAGCCTACGGCGCGGTTTGTTCACGCTCCTTGCGCAAAGATCCGGCGCCGCATCCACACCAGCACGATGATTCCGGCGGTGATGACCAGCAACGCAGCCACGACGTCGATAATGCCGGACGCGACTTGGTAGGAGCCGCCGCAGAATTGGGCGACCGTCTTTGTCAAGGCGAACTCAGCACGGGCCAGCGGACTCGACGGCGCTCCAGCGATGTGGTGAAGCTGCGCTGCCACGCTGGACGGATCCCAGGCCGCGAGTTCGACGACATCTGCAAGGCGCCCGTCGGGCGCGAGCATGAGGAGCCGCGCATTGTGGATGAGCTCACCTCTTCCATTATCCACGACCGCGAGCCCGGCCGCGCGCACGAAGCTTTCGAGTGCGGCGGGATTACCCGTCGCAATATGCCAGCGGCTCGATAGGACGCCGTTTTTGCGGGCGTACGCGGCGATGACTGCTGGGCTATCGTGGACGGGATCGATCGTGATCTCGATAAGTTGGTATGGGCCCGCGCCCAAGAGGTGATCCAAGCGGCCAAACTTCTGCGTGATGATCGGGCAGGTGTCAGTGCAGTGAGTATAAATGAAGCCGACGACCGCCGCCTGGCCGCGCAGCGACGAAAACGTGAAGCGGCGCCCGTGCTGATCGACCAATGAAACCGCGGGCAGCGGGTTGCCGATCTCAGCGGGCTTGACCGTCTGGTCGAACGGATTAGGGCCGGCATTCGCCGCGACCGCCCCAACGAGCAGCCACACAGTGGCCAAAGCCGAGGCCACCCACCGGGAATCGCGCACTAGCCTCATCGAAAAATACTCACGTGTCTGAAATCTCCTCCCCGCG
This sequence comes from Vulcanimicrobiota bacterium, assembly GCA_030948685.1. Lineage (GTDB taxonomy): Bacteria > Vulcanimicrobiota > Vulcanimicrobiia > Eremiobacterales > Eremiobacteraceae > JAFANK01. The sequence continues at coordinate 21,233 of JALYZV010000037.1, forward strand.
CGTCGCATTAACTGCCGAGGACCGCCGGCGGCTGCTCGCCATGCGTCGCTGGACGCCAGACGAACGCCGGATCGTGGCTCGCGGGCTGTTCGGCCGCATGGCGATCGCGGTCGAACCGGCCATCATCTCGTTGCTGTTCGGGATCTTCACCGTGGGCCTGCTGCGCCTGGCGGGCGATGGCAACGAGGATCATGCCGGCCTTCAGCTGCTTGCTCCGATCTTTGGCTTGGGCGCGGCTGCCTTTGCAATCTACGCACTCTTGCTGCTGCGCGCACCGCTGCGGGCACTGCGAGAAACGTACCAGCCGATTTTCGTCGTTGACGGATACATACGAACGAGGGGGCGTGACGATCTCTCGGAGCGCGGCTCGAACGGCTATGTCGCCGTATTGCTCGACGATTTGCGCTTGGCCTACGAGTGGCCGGCCGTCGGCGAGGGAGATTTGCCCTTGCGCACGGACGCCGCGCTGCTCGAGTTCAGCGAGCACGGAGGTATTCACAGCATCGACGGGCGCAGCACGGGCGTGCTGCCGGTCGGCTTTTGCAATATTGGCGTGCGCAGCAACCGTCCGCCGCAATAACTAGAATTTGCCGCCGAGAGGCACCTTCACGGTATCCCAAGCCGGCCACACATGAAACTCACCGCCCCATTGAATCGCCGCCCAGCCCAACACAAAAATCAAGACCAGCCCGATGAACAAGAGGTAGCGCACGACCGGCGGCATGCCGCGGCTTTTCGGAATCTCGTACTGTGATTTTTCGTATCCGGTGGCCATGTTATCGTCTCAATTCTGTCAATTAATGCGGCCCCAGACACCGACCGCAACGAGCACGACAAAGATGCAGCCCACGGTGAGGAGGACCATCATGATCTTGGTGACGTGGTCCTCGAGCGCGCTTTTCTTCCACTCGGTCCAAAGGCCCCAAAGCGCCCCAATGCCCACGACGATCGCGCCGATCAGTGCGATGATCTTGAGCGTGCCAGGAATTTGTTCGAGCATGCCGTCAGCCTCTAATAGATGTAGAACAGGAAGAACAACGCCACCCAGATGACGTCCACGAAGTGCCAATACAGCGTTGCCGCGGTCAGCCCGAAGTAGCGCTGTGGGGTATAGGTGCCGCGCATCGTCTGAATGAGCACGGTGACCAGGAAGATCACGCCGATAAAAACGTGGAATCCGTGCATGCCCGTCAGCGTAAAGAAGGATGCACCAAAGGTGCTGCCATTCCACGTGTCGTGCAGGTGCGTGTACTCGTAGGCCTGGCCGCCCAAAAACATCGAACCTAAAACGATGGTTGCGACCAGCAGGCCGACGAAGCGCGCGCGTTTGTCGGCCCTGAACGCCTCCATCGCGAAATGCATGGTGGCGCCGCTTCCAAACAGCACGACTGAGTTGACCGCAGCCAGATACAAGTATGGACGCTCAATGTGAATGCCGATGCCATATGGCCAGACCGGCGAGGCAGACCGCAGGTAGAGATAGGAGAAGATGAAATCGCCGAAGATGACGCAGTCACTAATGAGGAAAAATAGGAAGCCCAGCAGCCGCTGCTGACGGACCTCCTCGTATTCCCCTTGACTAATCGCGCGTGCGTGTGCGGCCATGCGTCAATGCACCGGAATCTTGGCGTGGTCCTGTGAGATGTTGGCGTACGGCAAAGGCTTGCCATAGTCGTACGGGCCGGACAGGACGATTGGGATGTCTTTGAAGTTGTAGTAGGGCGCGGGCGAAGGAATCATCCACTCAAGGGTCCGCCCACCCCAGGGGTTGGGCCCAGCCACTTCACCGCGCCTGGTGGTGACCAGCACATTGTACGCAAATATCAGCATCGACAACGCGAGCACGAAGGCGGAATACGAAACGAACTCGTTTGTCGTGGTGTATGCCGGATCGTAGGTTGCCACGCGGCGCGGCATGCCCGCCAAGCCGATCCAATGCATCGGCAAGAAGGTGGCATTGAAGGCCAGGAACATCAGCCAAAAGTGCCAGCGACCCAAACGTTCGCCGAGCACGCGACCCGTCATCTTCGGCCACCAGTAATAAATGCCCGCGAAGATGCCGAAGACGCTGCCGCCGAAGAGCACGTAGTGCAAGTGAGCCACCACGAAGTAGCTGGCATGCTCGTGTACGTCGACCGGCACCGACGCCAGCAAGATTCCCGTGACGCCGCCGAACGTGAACGTCGATAGAAACCCGAACACAAAGAGCAGCGGTGTGTCGAGCCGAATTTTGCCGCCCCACAGCGATGCCACCCAGCTAAATATCTTGATGCCGGTCGGCACGGCGATGAGCATCGTCAGTGCCATGAAGGCGAACTGCTCCCAATGCTGCAGGCCGCTGGTGAACATGTGGTGCGCCCAGACCATGAACGACAGCAAGCCAATAGTGGCCGACGAATAAGCGATTGCTTTGTAGCCGAAAATCGGCCGCCGCACGAAGGTGGGAATGATCTCAGACACGATGCCGAACGCCGGCAAGATCATGATATAGACCGCCGGGTGCGAATAGAACCAAAACACGTGCTGCCACAGCACCGGGCTGCCGCCTTTCGCCGGGTCATAGAACGGGACCCCGAAGGTGCGCTCGATGAAGAGACCGGCAAGCGCCGCCGAAAGATTGGCCGTCGCGATCATGGACAGGAACGCGGTCACGCCGGTAGCCCACACAAACAGCGGCGTGCGCGTCCAGGTCATGCCGGGTGCGCGCATCTTGACAATGGTCACGAGGAAGTTCAGCCCGGTAATGGTCGCCGAAATGCCGATCAGGAAGATCGCCAAACACCACAGACTCGTACCGAAGGACGACTGCAGGGTAAAGGGCGGGTATTCGGTCCAGCCGGCTTGCGGCGCGCCGTAGAGGAAGCTGGCAAACAACAGAATGCCGGCGGGCGGGAAGAGCCAGAAGCTGATCATGTTCAGCCACGGAAAGGCTACATCGCGCGCGCCGATTTGCAACGGCATGACGAGGTTGCCGAAACCGCCGGTCAGCAGCGGGATAATGACGAGCCACACCATGGCGGATCCATGGACGCTGTACGCTTGATTATAGGTAGCGATGCTCAGGACATGGTTGTTTGGCCCCATGAGCTGCGCGCGCATCAGCTCGGCGAGCAATCCAGCCAGCACGAAGAATAGTCCGCCCGTGATGAAGTACTGAACCGCGATCACCTTGTGATCCAGACTGAACACGTACTTTTTGATAAACGTGTCCGGCGGCGGATGAATGTGGCTTGCGGGGTGGTGCCCGAGGTGTGTAACTGACATATTTACTTACTCATTTATGCAGCGTTCGTAGGTAAGCGACGAGGTTGGCGACGTCGCCCGGCGTCAGTCCGTTGGCTCGCATATTCGGCATCACGCCGTAGCTGCCGTGCGCACCATGCTCGATGATGTCCGCAACGTTACCGGGCGTCGCGCGTTTGCCGGTCACGAGCGTAGGATGTTCCGGATCGTCAAACAAGTCGGCTAGGCCTGGACCGACCTTGCGCTGTGCAAAGGGCGCGGCGTTATGGCAGACGACGCATTTCTCGTTGAAGATCGTCTGACCAGCGCTTGCATCGCCGCTCAGCGGATTGACGTGCTCAATTTCCGCCCCCCCGCTCTCCGCTTTCTGCTGCTGCGCATACCAGCGGTCAAAATCGGCCCTGGAATGCACAATAACCTTACCCCACATGTGAGAGTGTCCAAGCCCGCAGAACTCGGCGCAGACAATCCGGAACGTGCCGATTTCGCGAGGCGTGAAGTGGACAGGCACGACCATACCCGGGATCATGTCTTGCTTGAGCCGGAACTCGGGCACCCAAAACGAGTGTAAGACCGCCCCCGTCTTGACGTCCTGGCTTTCTTCATAGGAGGTGATGTCGAGGGTGACCGGCACCGCGATCGGTAGATGCATTTCGTTCATAACCGACTGCCGCAAACCCGGGTAGCGGAACTCGAAGTAGAACTTGTGGCCGATCGCCTCCATGGTGACGGCACTTGCGGTCGCCTGCCCGGTCGGGTAATACATGGGAATGACAAAGTAGCTGAGAACTGCCAGCACGATCATGAGCACACCGGGGATGACCGTCCAGGCCACCTCGAGCGCCGGGTGATCGTGCACCGACGAACCAACTGCATCGATGGGCTCATCGGCGCGATGACGGTAGCGGATCGCAAAGTAGACAATGAAGCCGTTGACGTACACCAAAATGGGCACGCTGAAGAACATGCTGAACTTGAACAGATTGTCGATGTAGACGCTCGCCGTTGACGCTTCCGGCAAGAAGAGACGGTCGATCGGGTAGACGACGACGATATACATCAGCACGGCGCTGATGATTCCCATCACCACCACCGCGCGCCAGAACCCGCCATCCAGCAGCGGCTTCGACCTATCCGGCTTCAAAACATCATACCCATAAAGGCTGCGCGCGTCTTACACGCGTGATAGCCGGCATCCTAGTTGGACCGATAGCGCGCTTCAATGTAATGTCGCAAGGTCCGGGCGAATGCCGAAGGTGGGAATCGAACCCACATGAGGGGTGACCTCGCGCGATTTTGAGTCGCGTGCGTCTGCCAGTTCCGCCACTTCGGCAAGCAGCTTCGGATTCTGGTGTACCCGCCAAGCGACCTCCGCTTCGTGCCGCTTGGTCATGAGTTGTAACGGACCTAAAGGTCCGTTGCTGCAAAGGTCGTTGCTGCACAGCCGCTTGGTCATGAGTTGTAACGGACCTAAAGGTCCGTTGCTGCAAAGGTCCGTTGCTGCAAAACCGCTCGGTCATGACTCGTCCGGCCGAGGGAGCAGCATCGAAAGTGGGATGGCAAGCGCGGCAAGCATGAACGAGAGCGCAAACTCGAAGCGAAACCCCTGTGCCGTTGGAAGCGCGCTGTCGTGAAGAACCGCGCTGACCACCGCCGGTGCAGTGATTGCACCCGTGCTCGAGAGCATCGTCAGCAAGCCGGTCGCCGCGCCGCTGCGCCGCTGACTGAAATAGCGCAGTATGAGCGCATTGGGAGGCGCGCTGGCTAGGCCGATGCCGAAGCCAATGATCGCAAAGGCGAAAAGCGCGCCGGTTACCGTGTGCAACGTGGCGATCGCAATCTCGCCGGCGGCAAGGGCGACAAGACCGGCGCTGAGCAGCGCGCGCGCTCCCGTGCGTCGAATCAAGCGCCCGCCCACACCTTGTCCTGCTCCCAGCGGCAGCGCCAGCGCGAGTAGCGCAAATCCAGCCTGCGCGGCGCTGGCCTGAAACGACGCCATGTAGTACGCCGCGGAATACATCGTCACCGAGAAGATCGGAATACCGGTGAGCACTGCGATACCATAGAGCAGCAGCGGTCCACGCCGCGCGAACAGTGACGGATCAAAGAAGGCATCGCGCGCGCGCCGCTCCCAAACCGCCAGTGCAGCGATCGAGACGAGCGCAAGGCCGAGCCAGAAGAATCCAGCGCCGGCCGCTGCGTTGGCGGCCATCATGAGGCACAATGCAGCCGCCGGTATGAGGACGAGGGCGCCCACGTCCAGCCTGATCGGCTCGCCTGCCGGTTCGTCGTTCGTCATTCGAAATGCGAGGACCAACGCCGCGACAGCCAGCGGCAGGTTGATCCAAAAGATGAGATGCCAGGGAAAAAGGGTCAGCTCGTGCTGCAACGCTCCCCCCACAAAGGAGCTCTCACCCAGTGCCTTGCCGCCATCGACGATCGTGCCACCCAGAACGGCGCCGAGCGCACCGGCAAGAGCGAACATGCCGTAGAGGGCGTACAGGGCGCTGCTTTGGCGATCCTTGGGGACGCGTTGACCGACGAGCGCAATAGCCGCGGGCTGCAGCGCACCAGCACCTAGCGACTGGACAACCCGGCCGGCGATGAGCCAACCGAGTGAGGTTGAGAGCGCGCAGCCGAGCGACCCGACGATGAAGATCCCGAGCGCGGCGATGAACACCTTGCGCCGGCCGCGTGCATCCGACAGGCGACCGGCGATCGGCTGCGCGACAAGCGAGCCTGTTGCGTAAATAGCCATGATCCAGCCGACGTCGGCCAACGTGGATCCAAGCGACTGGGCGATATCGACGAGCGACGGCCCGATGACCGTCATTTGCAGCGCGCGCAAGAACACGCCCAGCAATAACGGTGGGAGTACGACAGCCGGGCGGTAGCGAGCGGCTACGGCCAGATCAGGATCCGCCGTGGCCGAAGCGGTCGATAACCATCGCACTGAAGAGCAGCGCGAGATAGAGCATTGAGAAACGATACATCATCCCTTCGCTTCTCTTGCTGCCTGCTTTCGCGACCCATAGGGCGCCGGCTAGGAACAATGCGTCGAGCACGCCGGCCATGAGCAAGTACGGCAAACCCATAAGGTGCAGTGGCACCATGACCATCGTCAATCCGACCAGGACGAGCGAATAGGCGACGATCTGTCGTTTGGTCACTGCGTCCCCGTACACCGCGGGCAGCATGGGGAGCCCGACACGCGCATATTCGTCCTTCTTTAAGAGTGCCAGACTCCAGAAATGCGGGGGCGTCCAAACGAAGACGATGAGAAATAACAGGTAAGCAGTGAGATCGAGGTGGTGGGTAACCGCAGCCCATCCGACGAGCGGCGGGATCGAACCGGCAGCACCTCCGATGACAATGTTCTGCGGTGTCGTCCGCTTGAGCCACATCGTATAGATGATGACGTAGTACAGTATCCCGATCGCCGAAAGCACAGCCGCCAGTGCGTTGACGGCAGTCCACAGCACGGCAAACGCGAGCACCCCGAGAACCAAGCCAAAGAGCAGCGCGTGACGAGCCGGCACCCGGCCGCTGGGGATGGGCCGAAGTCTCGTGCGCGACATCTGCGCGTCAAGGTCACGATCCCAGTACATGTTGATGCTGGCGGATGACGCGGCCGCCAGCGCTCCGCCCAAGAGCGTCCAGAAGGTAAGCGTCAGCGATGGGAAACCCCCCGCCGCCATCATCATGGCAGCGAAGGTTGTAAAGAGGAGGAGAGACATGACATTGGGCTTGGTGAGCTGGATGTAGTTCTTCGCCACACTCCAGACGCCAGATGCAGGAGGCTCTGCACCACGAGCGACCGCTGCGGCGCCTGGTCCTTCAGCCTGCGTGACCCGTCCGAGGTACGAGCGGTAGGTCATGAGCGCCAGCGTCGCGACAAGGAGCACGCCATTGGCTTGATGGATGGAGCGCAAGAGCGGCATGAGACCGCTCTTGACCGTGAGCACGCCGAGCACGCCTTGCACGACAGCCAGGCTGCACGCGATCCAGACGAGGTTGCGAAAGTCCGCGGGCAGCTCTTTGGCGTTGCGGCAGAGCGCGGCCAACGTGATGACAAGGACGATTGTCAGATATGCCGGGATGCGATGGGCCATGTGGAGGTGCGCCGCGATCGTCGTCGCCCCGGCCCAGCCGTTACACAGCGGAAAACCCGTGCAGGCCAGGCTGGCATGCGAGGCACTCATGTATCCGCCGGCGATGATCGCCACGACGGCGACGATCGTGGTGAGCAACGCAAGCGCTCCAAAAATGGGCCGGACAGCGGGCTTGCGAGCGGCGGTCGTGGTCTCGTCGGGTCCTAGCCAAGCCGCGTACGCGACGAGCAGGAGGCTGATGAAGGTGCCGATACCGACGACGAGATGAGCGGCAACACTGGCGGGACTGTTTGCGTATTTGATGGTGAGCGCGCCGATGATGATCTGGGCAACGACCATGGCGAGCGCAAGCCAGGCAAAGCGCATTGATTCGCTCAACTGGCGCCTATGTTTATAGGCAAGCACGAATGTCGCAACGATGAGCACGGTGAGCACCGGCGCAAGAGCGCGGTGAGCCCACTCGTAAAAGACCGAGCCACTCAGAGCGGGGAACCAGACGCCTTGACAGCGCGGCCAGTCCGGACACGTCATTCCCGCATTGTTAATGCGGACGATGGCACCCCAGACGACGAGCACGAAGGCAAAAATCGCGGCCGCGGTGCTGGCGAACTTCAGGTCGCCGAAGCGCGGCATTGCTTGGCTGCGCATGGACTCGGGCGGCTTCCATGCGTCGAGCGCGGATTTCCTGTCCAATCCGGTGTAATGTAGCAGCGTGCAATCGCTGATGCTGCCGGCGCCAAAAGTCAAGCGCGCTACCGTGGTCCTTCCTGGCGACAAATCCATCAGCCATCGTGCGTTTCTGCTCGCAGCGATGGCGTCCGGCTTCACGACGATCGTTAATCCGAACCTTGGTCAGGATGTTATTGCAACAATCGCCGCGCTTCGCCAGGCTGGCGTGCGCGTCTGGCGGACCGGCGCCGGCTATCGAGTAGCAGGTTGTGACGAGCTTCGCTCGTCAGCGGGGACAATCGATTGCGCAAACTCAGGAACCACGATGCGTCTCTTGATGGGCATGCTCGCCGGCCGCATGGATGCGGTGCTTGATGGCGACGCAAGCTTGCGACGACGGCCGATGGCACGCGTTGCCGACCCACTCAATCTCATGGGCGCGCGGATCACCACCGGTCGTCAGGGCCGGCCACCCGTACGCCTGCGCCGCCAACCCCAGCGCTTGCGTCCGGTTCGCTACACGCTGCGAGTGGCATCCGCGCAAGTAAAATCGGCCATCCTTCTCGCTGCCCTGCGTGCAACCGGTCCAAGCAGGGTGGTTGAAGCGGCGATCACGCGCAATCACACCGAGATCATGCTGCGTGCCATGGGCGCCAACGTGATGACGGATGGAAAAACGATTCGAATCGAGCCTTCGAGACTTTCCTCACCCGGCCGTCTGCGGATTCCCGGTGACTTTTCCAGCGCCGTCTATCTGCTGTGTGCGGCAGCGGCGTTACCAGGGGGAAGGTTGCGCTTGCGAGACGTGGGCATCAACCCCACCCGCAGCGCCGCGCTCGACGTGATGCGCAGTATGGGCGCACAGCTGGACGTCGTTCGAAGACGATCGTGGGCGGGTGAACCGCTGGCAGATATCGTGATAGCCGGCGGGGCATCCCTCCACAACGTGACGATTCCAAAACGCGCCGTGCCGATCTTGATCGACGAGATTCCAGCACTGTGCGCGCTCGCCAGTGTCGCAGGTGGAACCTTGATCGTGAGCGGAGCGCGCGAACTCAAGGTCAAGGAATCGGATCGCATTCACACAACGGTCGATCTGCTATGCAGCTTTGGCGCCGACGCTCAGGCGCGCGCGGATGGAATTGTGGTGCACGGTCGAAAGCCGCTGCATGCCTGTGCTCGCATATCGACCCGCGGCGATCACCGCATTGGATTGGCAGCAGTGGTGCTGGCAGCGGCAACGCAGGCTCCACTGCAGATAACAGAGAGCGAGTGCATCGCGACGTCGTTCCCGTCCTTTAGGCAGACGTGGGAAGCCGCGTTTGGAAGGCGCTCCTAGTCGGCCATTGAGCCGCGCAGCGTCGGCACGAACGTTTGCAGCAGCAGCTTGGTCGCAAAGCTGACGCGATCGACCTCGAGATCCAGGACCGCAGATGTGGCCAGCAATTCCGCCACCGCCTCCGCGATGTGCGTCGATCTCGCGCGAATGGCCGCCACGGTCGCTGGCAAATCGTGCAGCCTATCCGCCAGCGTCTGCGCCTTGCGGAGTGCGCCAAGCGTTGGATGCTCCTTGAGCGTCTGCACGCGACGCTGCAAAGCCCTGGCGCGCAGGAATACCGAAATGGCCGCTGCAGCGAGCAGCATGAACGCCACGGCGAGCATCGCTAGAAAACTGACCAGGTACGCGTTCACGTCTTGGGCGCCTTTGAGGGCGACGGCGTATCGCCGCTCTGTTTCGACGGTTTTGAATCCGCAGTCGACTTGGCGTCGGTCTTCGCCGGGCTTGCTTTCGCATCCGCCGCTTTGCTTTCTTGCGGTTTTTGGTCACCTTTGGCAGTCTCAGAGCCCGCCGGGTCTTGACGCGCACCCGACGACGTATAGTCGGTTTTGTGAAAGCCAGAACCCTTGAACACGACGCCGACCGGATGAAAAACCCGAACCAGGCGCCCGCTGCAACTCGGGCAGCTCGTCGGCCGCTCGTCGTGAAAGCCGTGCTCTATCTCGTGTGTCTTGCCGCAATCCTTGCAGCGATACTCGTAGACGGGCATGACGCGCTCTTTCGCGGCTGCCGTCCCAACGACCCGCAGCGCCTAACTGGCTTGCGCCGCCGGGCGCGCTATTGGAGCAACCGCCAAGGCGTCGAGGTCATCAATCACTTGGGTCGAGCCCGTTTGCTCTTCGACGATGTTTTTGAGATGGACGAGAGAATCGCGCAACCCCTTCTTCACCCGTCTGCGTCCGAGCAGCGCATCAAGAACAGCTGGAACGATGCCGCCGTAGATCGGATAGCCCATCGAGCAGGCGAGGCGCGTCACCTGGCCGCGTCGCTCGAATCGGAAATCGATCCGTCGCGCCACCGAATACAGCGCCTCGAACGACAGAAACGCATTCGTTATGAAACGGGTCACCTCGAGGTCTTCCCGCCAACGGCGCCGGCCGGCATGCATGCAGACGTGGATTTCTTCGCCCGGTCCCAGCGATCGTGCTTGCGGCTGCGAGGCGGAAACCACGCAGCCGAACCACGTCGGCCAGCGGTCGAGATCGCAGACACGCTCGAAGACCTGCTCAGCCGGTGCGCGAATATCGACGGCGTGCGAGCACAGCACTTTCATGCTGGGTTGACGTCCTTAGCGATGATAGCGCAAGAACGCCGGCACCTCGATCTCGTCCATGCTCACCGGCGCCACCTTTTCGATCTCGCCCACTCCGATCACGCGCTGACGAT